>JBDRFF010000056.1:0-84683 GCA_043819095.1 Candidatus Omnitrophota bacterium | reverse complement strand
TTTTGGTATTTGTGGTAGAATAAATAAGACAGAAACTGATATCGAAATTACCGGTAAAACCAATTTGATAAAGTTTCGTAATGAAATTAGTTTTTCCTCGGGGATTTATATGAATCCTCATAGGAAAAATAGTATATGGAAGGAGAAAATAGAAAAGAGGAAGATTTTAGAGTTAGCTTTAAAATCTTATAAAAATAAAGAAGAATAAGAGTGGGCCGCTAGCTCATATTGGTAGAGCACCGCCCCCGGAGAAGGGGGCATTGTCAGGTGACTGGCAATTGCAAATCCTGTAAATTGCGGGGAAATCTGAGGATCTCAAGATACTCTTATATTAAGAGTAACAATTCTTGAGTGCAGACAATCCGCAGCCAAGCCCGGCGAAGCTGAAAACGAAAGTTTTTCAGCGAAGACGGGAAGGTTCAACGACTATAATCGGGACTCGCTTTATAAGCGAGATGGGATAGTCTGACCTGCATGGCGACATGCAGTTAACAAAAGTGTTTAAGGCGATGGTGCCGCGTTCGATTCGCGGGCGGCTCACCACTACCGCGGAACTACGCAGAAGCCGTTCCTCGCTTTGCTCGGAACGGACGCGGAAAAACGCGGAAGCTAAAGTTTTTCCGCATAGTTCCGCGTCCCGCCGAAGGCGGACTTCAGCGTGTTTCCGCGATTTCAATACATGAAGCCCTACGAGGTAATCGAGCATACTGCTGATGTTGGGATAAAGGCGAATGGTACGACGCTGGAAGAGTTGTTCGAGAATGCAGCAAAGGGCATGTTCGAGATCGTCAGCGGAGGCCCCAGTACCACTCGCTTCGCTCGGGTACGGGGCAAGCAAGCACATAGGAAGATAGAGATAAAAAAAGACGCTCAGAGTTTCGAAGAACTATTAGTGCATTGGCTGAGCGAGTTATTGTATATTTTTAATAAAGATAAAATAATTTTTAGTAATTTTAAAATCCAGGAATTAGAAAGAAATAGCCTAATCGCTAAATCCTCAGGCGAGAAGATAGACCCCGAAAACACCGGCCTCCAAACAGAAATAAAAGCAGTCACCTTTCACGACCTTAAAATAGAAAAAAATAAAGCAGGCTTTACCTGCAAAATCATTTTTGATGTATAAGATAGAAAAGATAGATAACTATCGCTGGAAAATCCCTACCTCTTACAAACCAGGAATGAAAGTCCCCGGGATTATCTTTGCAAGTGAATCTCTTCTTCCTGAAATTCTAAAAGACAAGGCACCTGAACAGGTGGCCAATGTAGCGTTCTTGCCAGGTATAGTAAAATACTCGCTCGCCATGCCTGATATTCACTGGGGTTACGGATTCTCGATTGGTGGCGTAGCAGCTACAGACCCGAAGAATAAAGGTGTGATTTCACCAGGAGGTGTGGGCTACGACATAAATTGTGGCGTCCGGCTTGTGCGAAGTGATTTGATAGAAAAAGATCTAAAACCAAAATTAGAAAATTTAATCGACAGTTTATTTAATAACATCCCCTGTGGCGTTGGCTCGAGCGGGGATATTAGAGTTAGTGACAGGGAAGAAAAAGAGATCTTTCTTAAAGGCGCTGGATGGGCTGTTAAAAAAGGTTATGGTGTAAAGGAGGATCTTGAATATACAGAGGATAAAGGCTGTATGCAGGGCTCGGATCCAGACAAGGTTTCTGACAGGGCATACGAGAGAGGCAGGAAACAGTCAGGTACGCTTGGCTCAGGCAATCATTTTTTAGAAATCCAGGTAGTAGACGAGATTTACGACGATAAAACCGC
This sequence comes from Candidatus Omnitrophota bacterium, assembly GCA_043819095.1. Taxonomy (GTDB): domain Bacteria; phylum Omnitrophota; class Gorgyraeia; order VGKH01; family VGKH01; genus JBDRFF01. The sequence continues at coordinate 82,909 of JBDRFF010000056.1, read as the reverse complement.
AAATATCTTTGGACTTTTTAAAGGTCAGGTTACAGTCATGATCCATTCTGGTTCGCGCGGCCTTGGTTACCAGGTGTGCGATGATTATGTAAAAGGCATGGTGAGATGTTTATCCAAATATAATATCAATATGCCGGACAGGCAGCTCGGCTGCGCGCCAGTAAATTCAGAAGAGGCTCGCGCATACATCTCAGCCATGAAATGCGCTGCCAATTATGCTTTTGCAAATCGTCAGTGCCTGATGCATCTGACCCGTAAGGCATTTGAAAGAGTGTTTAAAAAAAGTTGGCAGAATATGGGAATGGATTTAATTTACGATGTGGCGCACAATATTGCAAAATTCGAAAAACATAAAGTGAATGGTAAAGAAAAAACTCTTTGCGTGCACAGAAAAGGCGCAACCCGTGCGTATCCGCCGGGACATCCTGATTTGCCGTCACGATATCAAAAGACCGGGCAACCTGTAATCATCCCCGGAGATATGGGAACAAATTCTTATCTACTAGTGGGAACAGAAAAAGCATCTGAGACATTTTATTCAACTTGTCACGGCGCAGGACGGGTAAAATCGCGCACAGAGGCAACCCGCACTATTAATGTAGGTGAATTAGTCAAAGATTTAGAATCAAAAGGAATTATTGTAAAAGCATCTGGCCGCGGTACAATAGCAGAAGAGGCGCCAGAAGCTTATAAGGATGTAAATGAAGTAGTTGACGTCGTGCACAATGCCGGCATATCAAAACGCGTCTGCCGGATGCGTCCATTAGGAGTAATTAAAGGTTAATGAGGACACAATTTACGGAAGCGATAGCGACGTAAATTGTCTGTCCGAATTAATCCCTCTCCTTGCGAAGCAAGGGGAGGGAGATAAAGAACTGGGAGGGTGTGATGGAGAAGAAAATAATTTTGTTGTTAAGTATATTAATTATGTTAAATAGCAATGTTTTCTCAGAAGAAGCAACTCAACCCTTGAAACTCACTATAGAAACGGATAAAGAAGTTTATTTTGTAGGAGATGTTATTAAAGTCATTTATACAATTAAGAATATTAGTAGAAGACCCGTTAGTTTCTTCTACAGTAGCGACTCTCTTCATTTTCAAATAATAATTGCTGATGGTAGAGAATATGAAGATTTAGGATATGTCTACCAGACATGGATGCCAGAAATTGAATACAAAGTTCTTCAGCCGAATGAAGAATGGGTTAGAGAAGAAGTATTTGCTAAAATTCATGAAGGTAAAGTTCATAAAATGATATCTGGTGGCAAAGGCAAAGGTGCTGGACCGATAGAGGAAGTCCTGTATTACGATGGATTTTATATATCCTTAGATAACTGGATAAATAGATTGATAAAGGATGGTTACGGCTTATATAATTTATCTTTGCAGTATTGTGGTCTTACCCGCCTTGATTGTGTTGGATGTCCACCGTTTTTTTATGACAGAGATTGCGTAGATATCAATTCTTTCAGAGAAGGATATGAAGAGAGATTTAAAGAAGGTTATAAAAACATGGATGATGCAGACAGGGCGTGGGAATGGAGGAAATCGTTTTTATCTTCTGACATAGAACAAGCCAAGATTTATTGTGATAAGCTCACTTTGCTAAAAGATGCTTGGCAGGATTGCCTTGAATCAAATATTATAAAAATTCAGATTGTGGAGAAAGAGGAATAGTTCGCCCCAAAGTAAAGGCGCAATTTAGTCCTGAGCGAGGCGAAGCCGAGTCGAAGGAAGTAGTCTAGATGAAAATAGTATTAGGCATATTAATCGGCGCTGCAATAGGTTTTGCGGTTGGTTATTTTGGTAAATGTGTATCAGGTGTGTGTCCTTTGACCAGCAGCCCAATTATAAGTACAATTATCGGCGCATTAATTGGCGCAATGATAGTTATGGGAAAATAAAAAGAGAGGAAGTATGTTAGACAGAAAATTTATTAGGCAGAATTTAGATTTGGTTAAGAAATCGAATAAAGCCCGAGCAGTAAAATGGGATGTAGTAAAATTCTCAAAGCTCGATGATTCTTTGCGTAAACTCAATACAGAGTTAGAAAAATTAAATCAAGAAAAGAACAAAGCAAATGATGAAATCAGTACTTTATTGAAGGCCAAAAAAGATCCCAAGCCAAAGATTAAGGCGATGAAGGGCATCTCTGATAAGATTCATAAAGTCGAGGCTGAGGTAAAGAAGATCAACTCGGAATTAAAGGAATTATTGATAAATCTTCCCAATATCTACCATTCGTCGATTCCGGTTGGAGGCGTTGATAAAAAGAAGATAGTTCGCGAAGGCGGCAAAGCTCCAAAACTTGGTTTTAGTCCAAGAACGCATATCGAATTAGCTGAAAATTTAGATATCATAGATTTTAAACGTGCATCCAAGATTACAGGCTCAAATTTTGTTCTTTATAAAGGACAGGGCGCAAAATTAGAGCGGGCATTATTTAATTTTATGCTGGATTTACATACCAAAAAGCACGGATACACAGAGGTCTTTCCACCGTTTTTGGTGAATCGCGCTTCCATGACCGCAACGGGTCAACTTCCAAAATTAGAAGAAGATATGTATCGATTAAAAGATGATGATCTATTCCTGATTCCCACGGCAGAAGTTCCGGTGACAAATATCTTCCGCGATGAAGTTTTAAATGAAGATGATTTACCGATTTATTATACAGCTTACACTGCATGTTTCAGGAGAGAAGCCGGTTCCTACGGAAAAGAGACAAAGGGATTGATGAGGGTGCATCAGTTTAATAAGGTGGAAATGGTAAAATTTGTTAAGCCTGAAAGCTCTTACGATGAATTAGAAAAATTAACTTCTAACGCAGAAGAAGTATTCAAATTGTTAGGTTTACAATATCGCATTGTAGTATTACCTACAGAAGATTTAAGTTTCGCAGCTAGCAAATGTTATGATTTAGAAGCCTATGCGCCGGGAATAGATAAGTGGTTAGAGATTTCCAGTTGCAGCAATTTTACGGATTTTCAGGCACGTCGTGCAAATATCCGCTATCGAGATAAAAAAACGAAGAAACCCACGTTAGTGCATACGTTAAATGGTTCAGGCGTTGCCTTGGCTCGTTGCGTTGCTGCGCTATTAGAAACTTATCAACAAAAAGACGGAACTATAATTATCCCAGAGCCGTTAAGGCCATATATGGACGGGAAGGAAAAGATTGACTAGGAGTATAATCAGCGTCCTAAAATTAATCTTGGCGATTTTACTTCTGCCGGTTGTAATCTTTGCTTCAATTAATTTCTTCGCGCAATTAAATCTTGTCGGAGAAACTATCTATGATTTTTTTCTTTGGGGGATATTTTCATTTTTGATTTTATATCATTTTATTTATGCGCCTGAATATTTTTATCGCAAAGGCCAAGATGGGGTTCTTGCAGTATTTAAATTCTTTTCGCCATTAGTCAAGATTGCTTCTTTCTGTTTACCGATTTATACGATATTATTTTTGATAATTTTAGGATTGGACAGATTGGTTTTTGAGAATATTAATATCACAAGAGAATTATGCTTTTTAATAAGTTTTAGTCTTACATTTCATATGATTTTTACTGCCAGTGCTTTTAAGACAAACACCGCCGATACATTAAGAGCGACTTATTTCTTTTCGATGCAAATGATTTATCTTGTGAATTTATTCATCATTGCTTTTTGTTTTCATTATTTCTTTGAAAATTTCTCGTTTATAGATTTTTTTAACAATGCAATCCGGCAGACAGTAGAGATTTATAAATTAGTTTTTGTTCAGTTCTTTATCGCGAAGTCATAAATCGATAAGTAGTAAATAAGATCTCTCGTCCGCCACAGAACTTTGGCGGACTCGAGATCCGAAAAATTTACGTAGTAAATTTTTCGGAGACGTGGCTGAGTGGTTGAAAGCGGCGGTCTTGAAAACCGTTGTGGGCGTAAGTCCACCAGGGGTTCGAATCCTCTCGTCTCCGCCAACTTTTTGCAAGGCAAAGAGTTGGCGTTCCGTTATAATCTATACGGAGGAGTGACAGAGTGGTCGAATGTGGCGGTCTCGAAAATCGTTAGACCTGTAAGGGTCTCAGGGGTTCGAATCCTCTCTCCTCCGCCAGTTTTGCAAAAAAACTGACGAGACTCGTCCCGACGTTTCGTCGGGAAGGTCCGCCATAATTTAGTTTCATTATAATTGCTTTTTTCTGAAACATTTGTTATAATTGAAAAAGAAAATAAAAAGATTTAGGAGGTGATAAATATGATGGTCGAGTTAATGGATCCCGTGGCAATCAGATTGCTTATGCGGATTTTAGTAGCATTTGCTTTTGCCGGAAGCCTTTTCGTATTAGTCGATCCAGAGGCATACAAGAAATTGAATAGTATCCTAATGAAGGAATACGGAATAAGAAAGAAACTGGTACCTTCATTAGAGAAAGAAAAGTTTTCATTAGATAGATTGATTTTGAAAAACCGCAAATTTTTCGGCGTCATGTTTTTAGTATTCTCCTTTGCACTTCTGACATTGTATTAATTTTAACACCTTTGGAGAGGTGCGGGAGCGGTTGAACCGGCATGTTTGGAGAACATGTGACTTCGTAAGAGGTCCGAGAGTTCGAATCTCTCCCTCTCCGCCATATGAGTTTTTAATTAATTCTAGACATGTTTTATTAAGGAATAATATTTTTAAGAGGGCTTAAATGCAAGATAAAGAAATACTACAGGACGTTGAAAGCAAAATCATAGAGAAATTAACTGGCAGATTAAGTTTACTTCAGTCAGAAGAGGAAAAACTCAAAGTTGTCTCTGGCGTTCTTGAGGAAATCTGCGGTCATTTGGAGCGGGATTTAGTTTTAGAGGAAGTAAAGACGCTAAATTCTAAAGAACAGAGAAAAGAATTTATCAATAAATTTCTTGGTTACGATGTAATACAGGAGCTTCTCTGGGATCCGGACGTAGAAGACATTATAATCAACAGTTTAAATCATATCTTTGTCCATCATGCCCAAAAAGGATTGATAAAAACAAACTTAAGATTTGAAAGCCAAAGGCAATTAGATTTATTCGTTAGGAAATTGATTATATTTTCCGGCAGGACAGAATTAAGGAAGATAAATAATCTAGAGCTGCCGAATATTCAGGGTCGAGTCAATATCGCCATTTCTCCGCTGGGGCCACAAATTACTATCACCAAGGCGAAAACTGAACCTATGAGCATGATAGATCTTATTGATAATGGAATGGTTTCCTGTGATTTAGCTGCGCAACTCTGGCTTTATGTTGAAGGTTTGTCGGTCAGGCCAGCCAACATAATAATTTCCGGAGGCGCTGGTTCAGGCAAGACTACGCTTTTGAATGCATTATTCAGCTTTGTTCCGGAAAAAGAAAGAATGGTGGTAATTGAGGACACCTTAGAACTTAATACACAGCTTGAAGAGAGCTGCTCACGGTTAGAAAGCGATGAAAATGTGGATCTGTTGACTTTGGTTAAGAATTCTTTAAGAATGCGTCCGGATAGAGTAATTATCGGCGAGGTAAGAGGCAGCGAAGCCAAGGATCTAATGACAGTTGTAAACATCGGCAAGCACTGCATGGGAACCCTGCATGCGAGCAGCGCAAGAGAAGCGATAATGCGTCTGCAGAATGAACCGATGAACGTTCCAGAGATGCTCGTAGGCTTGGTAGATGTCTTTATAGTTACGAAAAAATTCAACCAGAAAGACAAAGTTTTCAGGGTAGTAGAAGAGGTAGTTGAGACCGGAGGAATGGAAGAAAAGATTGTTCTTATTTCGCAATTGTGGACTTATGATTATAAAAAGAATAAATTTGATCAAATCTCGCCAAGCACGGTGTACAGAGACAGACTATCAAGCGCTTCAGGCCGATCTCCCAAAGAGATAATCGATGAAGTTAAAGTCCGCTCAAAAATATTAAATCTCTTACTTCAGAGGAATATCAGGACAGTAAAAGAACTTACTTCATTCTGCCGTGCGTACAGTAATGATCCAACCGGAACCTTAGCTAAATTAGGATTTAAACGCAAATAATAATTATAGATAGGATAAGAGTTTCGCGCCCATAGCTTAATTGGATAGAGCACTAGCCTACGGAGCTAGGTGTTGCTGGTTCGAATCCAGCTGGGCGCAATGAAATCATGATAAAAAATGATATTCTTTTCATGAAGGAAGCCTTGAAAGAAGCAAGAGAGGCGTTTGAAAAGGACGAAGTTCCTGTAGGAGCAGTTGTTGTTCATAAGGGAAAGATTATCGCAAGGGCTCATAATCAGGTCGAGCTGCTGGGTGATCCTACCGCACATGCAGAAATGATCGCTCTAACCCAAGCAACAAATTATCTGAGATCCAAATGGTTGAATGACTCTACATTGTATGTTACAATTGAACCCTGCAGTATGTGTGCAGGTGCGTTAGTCCTGGCGAGGATAAAAAGTATTTATTTTGGAGCAAATGACCCCAAGACTGGTGCTTGTGGCTCAGTTGTTAATATTATTGATAATAAAAAATTGAATCACAGAATCAGCGTTAAAAGAGGAATTTTAGAAGAAGAGTGCAGTTTACTGCTGACGGAGTTTTTTAAAAATAAACGCAGACTGGAAGCAGCTAGAAATAATTAGTAATAAAAGAGATCTCTCGTCCGCCACAGAACTTTGGCGGACTCGGGATCCGAAAAATTGCTATTATTTTTGAAAAGAACAATTTTTCGGAGAGATGGCTGAGCGGTCGAAAGCAATCGCCTGCTAAGCGATTGGTCTGCCATAAGCGGACTCCTGGGTTCAAATCCCAGTCTCTCCGCCAGATTTTGAGTGAACCCTCCGACGGAGGCCGTAGTAATTTTTGGTTTGAGTTGTCGGGGATTCGAACTATAAAACAAAGTAATAGAAAGAAGACAGAATGAAATGTCCTAATTGCGGCAAGTCTATATTTCCGATGAAGGTTTGGCTTATTTCCAAGTGGTCATTTGTAAAATGCAATGCATGCGGAAAAGAATGGGGCAGAAACTTGTGTTTACAGGGTTGGATTATTTCTGCTTTGTTGATGATCCCTATTTTCTTTTTGCCCCGTCTCTTGGTGAATCCTTTATTTTATCTTTGGTGGGTTATAGTTATGTTTATAGATGCTTTCACTATTAAATTGATTCCCAAAGAAAAAGTTAAAAAATAAAAATTCAAGACTGGCTTTATTTGACGGTTTTTTATCTATATTTTGATAGTATATCTTTATTGTGGGGAAGCGATGTATCGATGGGTTCGCCTGGCGGATGCCGAAATCCTGCCTGCCTGTCGGCAGACAGGAATGTATTGCGGTACCGATAAAATATATTAGAAGAGAGTTCAATTTTTATGTCATATATTGTATTTGCACGTAAATGGCGACCGAAAAATTTTGAAGAGGTTATTGGTCAAGATCATATAACCAATACTTTAAAGAACGCAATTAAGCAAGATCGCATTGCCCACGCTTATCTGTTTTCCGGTCCTCGAGGAATTGGCAAAACATCCTGCGCAAGAATTCTGGCCAAATCTTTAAATTGTCAGAAAGGTCCTACGCTTAACCCTTGCGAGAAATGCACGAGTTGCAAAGAGATAAAAGAATCCAGAAACTTTGACGTAATCGAGATTGACGGGGCTTCCAATAGAGGCATAGATGAGATTAGGTCATTAAGGGAAAACGTTAAGTTCTCGCCAAGTTTCGGAAAATATAAGATTTATATTATTGATGAAGTTCACATGTTGACTACAGAGGCGTTCAATGCGCTTCTTAAGACACTTGAAGAGCCGCCAGAACATGTAAAATTTATCTTTGCTACAACCCGTCCGGATAAAGTCATTCCCACAATTTTATCGCGCTGCCAGAGATTTGATTTCCGTAAGATTCCTATTACAAAGATAATTGAAAAACTTGATATGATTTCCCAAGCAGAAAAACTAAATGTCGATAAGGATGCATTTTTTGCTATTGCCAAAGCCGCAGCTGGCAGCATGCGCGATGCCGAATCAATATTAGATCAGTTAAGTGCGTTCTCGAAAGATAAAATCAGGTTATCCGACGTAACTGATGTCTTAGGCATGGTTGAGGAAGATTATCTTTTTGACATCACGGATAAAATTTATAAGAAAGATACAGTCGGGGCAATAAAATTAATCGATACGCTTATAAACGAAGGTAAGGATACGCGGGGATTTATCTCGGGACTGATCGAACATTTCAGAAATCTGATGATTGCTAGAATCGGTGGAAAGAGCCTCGAGTCTCTATTGGATTTGCCACCCGAAATAAAAGATAAGGTTCTAGAGCAGTCGCAGCAGTTTTCTATTAAAGATTTAATCAATTCCATTGATATTTTAGTAACGACTCAAGAGGTAGCAAGAAAAATTGATTCATTGCATATTCCTTTAGAGATGGCAATAGCGAAATTGACTTCTGCAGGTTCAAATCCGGGAGCGCAAGCTAAAATAAACCCTATTAAACAAAATCCCCAGAGAAGCCTTAAAGAAGACAGTCCGATAATTAAACATAATCCAGGCAAAGCTGATAAACAGAGTGATCCTGCGGCTGAGACTTTTTCATCGCAGGAGAAGAACAATCCTTCCGAAGGCGTCCATATGTTTTCAGACGTTACATTCCAGGAAATAAAGGGAAAATGGTCTGAATTGATTAAAAGGTTAAGCAAGATAAAAATGTCCGTGGCTACTTTCTTGCAGGAAGGAGAGCTGACTAAATTCGACGGAAACAGCCTAACAATAGCTTTTTCTAGAGAATCAAATCTGCATAAAGAACTTTTAGAGAAGCAAAGTAATAAAGAATTAATTGAGGAAAACCTTAGACAGCTTATTGATAAGGACATTAGACTAAAATTTGAGACTACTTTAGATAATCAGCAGGCTGGTTCACAAAATAGCCGTTTGATTAAATCGACCATGGATGCGTTTAAGGGAAGAGTAATCAACCACTGGCACAAAAAAGATTAAAAGTTTTTATGAATTACACAAAATCATTAGAGGAATTAATTTCAAGATTAATAAATCTTCCGGGAATCGGAAGGCGCAGCGCAGAGAGGATAGCCATATGTATTTTGGAGTCATCCGATAAGGAAGCAAAGGCATTGGCTGGAGCGATTATAAACGCAAAACAGAATATTAAATTATGTAAAATCTGCAATAATTTGACCGAGACAGAGATCTGTAGCATCTGTCAGAATTCAAGTAGAGATAAATCTACGATTTGCGTTGTTGAAGAACCGAAAGATGTCATCGCGATCGAGAAAACAGCGAGTTTCAAAGGTCTTTATCATGTCTTGATGGGTTCGATCTCGCCATTAGACGGCAGAGGTCCTGAGGATTTGAAGATAGAGGATCTAGTGAGTAGGGTAAAAAAAGAAAATATAAAAGAATTGATCATTGCTACGGATTCTGACACGGAAGGCGAGACAACCGCCCTGTATTTAAATAAACTCATCAAGCCTTTAGGAATAAAAGTAACGCGTATCGGTTTAGGGATTCCAGTAGGAAGCAACTTAGATTACATAGATTCGACGACATTGGCATTATCCTTGGAATCGAGACGAGAAATCTAGAGCCGGATTTAAGATGATTAAACCAGGTATAAAAATCTGGATTTTTTTATCCTCATTTTTAATAGCGATACATATTAGCTCATCTTCGCTTGATTGCTCGAATAAAGATTTATCAGTCCATTTTATTGATGTGGGTTACGGCGATAGCATATTAATTGAGTTTCCTGATGGTGGGAATATGTTGATTGATGGAGGAGCTAGGAGAAATGTCCGCAAGGTAATTAAATATTTGAATGAGAGGGAAATAGATAAATTAGATATTATCGTAGCTACGCATGCTCATGAGGATCATCTGGGTGGCCTTCCTGCCATTGCACGCATATATGAAATCGATACAGTAATTTCAAATGAAGATATATCAAAAAATAGAAATTATACCACCTTTTTTAGAGCAATTAAAAGAAAGAAGAAGGAAGTTGAATTAAAAGTGTTACGAAGAGGAGACCGAATAGATAGATTTGATACTGTGAGAATAGAGATTTTACATCCGGATAAACTCAAAGATTTACCTAACGATTCTTCCGTAGTTATCAAATTAACCTATAAAAGGGTAAGTTTTCTATTTGCTGCAGATATCGGGCCAGAAATCTGTAACGAGCTCGTAGAATCTTACGGAAAGAAACTAAGAAGCAATATTCTGAAAGTTCCTTGGCATGGGAAGGCAGGGTCTGAGGAATTTATCCGTACCATAAAACCAAAGTTAGCAATAATATCAGTGGGGCCATCAGAATGGTCGGCACCATCCGAAGATGTCCTGGATGATTATAAAAAGCTAAAGATCCCTATTCTGAGAACTGATGAAGCCGGCTCAATCGTAGTAAAAACCGACGGCAGGAAGTTTTATTCTTCAACACAGAGAAATAGTATCGCCGAGTAAATTATATTGCAGCATTGTTTTAATTGTAGTAAAATTATAACACTTATCTTTTTGAGGGATTTATGCGCGTTGCGATGTATTACAATAACGATGATGTCCGTTTAGAAGAGATGCCTCAGCCGCAAGTCTCTTCCGGAGAACTTTTGGTAAAAGTCCAAGCAAGCGGCATTTGTGGTTCCGATGTAATGTTTTGGTATCGAAGGCATAAAGTGCCATTGGTATTAGGACATGAGATTGCCGGTGAGATTATTGAGGTCGGAGATGATATTAAAAAATACAAAGTCGGACAGAGGATTACTGTTTCGCATCACGTTCCCTGCGGAAGTTGCCATTATTGCCTAAACGGTCATTCGACTGTGTGCGAGACTTTGAGGAAGACAAATTTCTCACCCGGCGGATTTTCAGAATTCGTAAAATTACCGAAGATCAACGTTAAAAAAGGAGTTTATTTAATTCCTAAAAATGTTTCTTATGAAGAGGCGACTTTTACTGAACCCTTAGCCTGTGTTTTGCGCGGACAGAGATTAGCTGCGATGAAACCGGGAAAAAGCGTTTTGGTTATAGGAAGCGGCATCTCGGGTTTGTTACATATACAGATGGCTAAGGTCAATAAGGCAAGTAAGATCATTGCAACCGATATTATAGATTTTCGACTTAAGCAAGCAAAAAAATTTGGGGCAGATGAGATAATCAATGCAAAAGAATATTCTTGTGAGAGCTTACGCAAGCTTAACGACGGCCGATTGGCAGATCTGGTTATTTTATGCACTGGCGCAAAAAACGCGATAAAACAGGCATTAGAATCGGTTGAACAGGGAGGAGCGGTCTTAGTTTTTGCCGCAACTGACGAAGGCGTGAAGATTTCTTTTGATGTAAATAAACTTTTCTGGCGAAACGAGGTGAGCCTTTTATCTTCATACGCAGCTAGTCCCAAAGAGCATATGGAGGCGTTGGATTTGATTGCTTCTGGTAAAATCAATGTCCGCGACATGATCACGCACAGGTTAAAACTTGCCGATACGCAAAAAGGATTTAAGCTTGTATCTGCAGCAAGAGATTCTATAAAGGTAATTATTGAACCACAAAAATAAAGGGGGTTATATGGATTGGGGAATGAAGGATCGTTTATCGAGAATAATAAAACCTAAAACCGGAAAAACAGTAATGCTTGCAGTTGATCACGGATATTTTTTAGGGCCAACTTTAGGATTAGAAAAGCCGGGTAGGACTATTGAGCCGCTTTTGCCCTATGCGGATTCACTAATGCTTACGCGAGGAGTTTTAAAGAATTCGGTTGTTCCAACAGGTTCTGTGCCTATTGTTTTACGTGTTTCTGGTGGCAATAGCATCGTGGGAGAAGATCTTTCTAACGAAACGATTACTGTCTCCATGAAAGATGCCGTTCGCTTAAATGTTGCGGCAGTGGCGCTTTCAATTTATGTCGGCTCAAAATACGAACATCAAACCTTAAAAAATCTAGCAGGTCTGGTTGATCAGGCCGAAGACCACGGAATTCCGGTTTTAGCAGTAACCGCAGTCGGTAAAGAGATGACGCGCGACGCCAGATATTTATCCTTGGCTTGTAGGATTGCTGCTGAATTAGGTGCGCATTTTGTTAAGACCTATTTTTGTGAAGATTTTAACAAGGTAGTAGAAACCTGTCCTGTTCCGGTGGTTATTGCCGGAGGCAAAAAGATTCCCGAGATGGATGCGCTCAAGCTTGCCTACGACGCTATATCCCAAGGCGCTGTAGGCGTGGATATGGGTAGAAATATATTCCAGTCCAAGAATCCGGTAGGTATGATTAAAGCCGTGCGTTCGATCGTGCATGAGAATGCCTCGGTTAAAAAGGCTCATGAGATATTTAAAGGTTAGAAAAATAAGAAGCCTTGACGTAAGGGTGGGTAAAGACTACAATTAGGATAATCAAAAAAGGAGGCTGTAGGATGAAAATTAGATTATTTACCAAGATTTTAATTTTGCCGATTTGTCTTAGTTTACTTATAGGTTTCGCTTCGACAATCTATGCCCAAAAAACCAATAAAGCCGGAATAATAAGTAAGCTTGAAGGGGCCGCAGAGGTGCGTCCTCGCGGAAAACTGATTTTTGCGACCGCTACGGTTAATCAATCTTTGTTTGTGGGAGATAGCGTAAGGACTAAAGATGACGGATGGGTGCAGATTACCCTTGATAATGGGAATGTTATAACTTTAAAAGAAAATTCTAACTTGCTGATTAAGAAATTCGTTCAGAATTTAGATACAGGTGAATATGAGAACATACTAGATATGAATTTGGGAAAATTGCGCGCCAAGGTAGAAGGACTAAAAGGCGATTCCGTTTTTGAAATCCATACTCCCACCGCCGTCGCAGCAGCAAGAGGGACGATTATATATATAGAGGCAAGCTCGGAGCTTTCTAAGCTTCTGGTTGAAGAAGGTCTTGTGGATTTCATGAATAAATTATCTGGAATGAAGGTAGTCGTAAAAGGCGGCGAGACCTCATCTTCTTATAGAGACGGAACAATATCCAATCCTTGTATTCCTTCCTCGGGACAAAGATCAGGCAGCGTAACCGGCTTCAGTAGATAAATAATATTGATAAGTCATTACGCTTCAAAAATATTTCTATTATAGAATGATGCGAATTAAGCGGCTTTTTAAGTCAAAAGCAAATAAGCGTCGTCCCAAGACTAAACCTAGGGTTTTCGGGATCTACTGGGCGCTGGGTTTAAGCGTTTTAATATTTGTTTTATCTTTAAGTTCTTTCGCAGAGACTTTTGAGAGAAAGATCTTCGACTCAGCTATGCGGCTGCGGGGAGAGAGAAAAATAAATCCTGCGATTGAAGTTGTCGAGATCGATGATACAAGTATTGATAATTTCGGTCGCTGGCCCTGGCCGCGAGGATACCATGCATCATTTTTACAGATCTTATCAGAATACAATCCCAAGGTAATCGGCTACGATGTGCTTTTTAGCGAGTCGGATATAGAGCATCCTGAGGACGATATTGCCTTGGCTAGAAAGACCCAAGATCTTGATTCGGTTATCTTTCCCGGCTATTTCGTGATTTCCAAGGACGAAGCCAGTCAGATAAAACAGCCTAAGAAAATCCCGCCTGAAATGCAAGAGAAGCTTTCCTTAGATTATCGCATTAAACCCAAAGACAAATTCTTAAAATCTATTGATGCGTATTGCCCTATACCCTTATTAGCTAAGTCATGTTCAGGCATCGGCCATGTTAATGTTCCGGCTGATCCCGATGGCGTTGTGAGAAGGATTCCTTTGGTCCTGGAATTTGAAGGCCGGCTTTATCCGTCATTTGATTTAGTTATAATTGCGCAATACCTCGGTATCAGCATAAAAGATATAAAAGTAAAACCTTCCTTTGTCATTCTGACTAAAGACTCAAAAGTTTTAGTTAAGATCCCTATTGATAAAAGAGGATGGATGTTAATAAATTATGCCGGAAAATTCGAAAATTTACCCAGAAAATCTTTTTCTCAAGTAATCCTTGCATATGATCAGATTAAGAATTATGAAGCACCGATAATTAATCTAAGTGATTTTAACGATAAAATTATACTTGTTGGTCTAAGCGCCACCGGAACATCTGATACAAGGGCAACACCTTTTTCTGAGATTTTTCCCGGAGCAGGAATCCACGCCAATGTAATTAATAATATTTTGGACAGGGATTTTATAGTAAGGGCAAACAGATTTATCTTTGCTTTTGTAATCTTGTTTCTTGCGCTTGGAATCGGGATCATGATTCCGCGCTTCCATCCTTTAATGTCATTTCTTATCACTATCGCTATTGTGATTGTTTATGTTTTGGGATGTTTTTTACTTTTTGCCTTAAAAGGTATATGGATTGGTATTTTAGCGCCTGTATTGGTGATGGCAACTACTTATGTGGTGGTAGTTTTGAATCAATTTGTTGTATCTCGTTTTGAAAACCAACTTATCAAAAAAGAGCTTACTATCGCCAGCCAGATCCAGCAAAGCATGCTTCCGCAGGATTATCCCAAAGTTGAAGACTTAGATTTTTATTGCCAGAATAAGCCGGCTAAATTTGTCGGGGGAGACTTATACGATTTTTTCCTTATAGATAAGGATACATTGGCAATTGCCATCGGCGATGTATCCGGAAAGGGCGTTCCAGCAGCTTTGTTTATGGCTAAGATAATTACGCATCTTCGTTCTGCAATCGGTTTGCATAAAGATCCTGCCAAGGTGCTTTCTCACATCAATGAGCGCCTGGCAGCCGAAGGCAGTTCTGGATTATTCGTTACCCTGTTATATCTGGTAATCGATCTTAACTCCAGGCAGTTATTATTCAGTAATGCAGGTCACCATTCTATATTATGTATTAATCAGAACGAAGATAAATTTAAACTTATGTCAGAAGAAAAATCAATGCCCATTGGCCTTATGCCTGAAGTCGAATTCTCAACCGAAAAGACCGGTTTCTCACTGGGGGATATCTTCGTGCTTTTTTCCGATGGGATTACAGAGGCTATAAATAAAGCTGGGGTTGAATACGAGATAGACAGGCTGAAAACATTTATTCAGCAGCATAAAAACATCTCTGCAAAAGAATTGACGAATAAAATCATCGGAGACGTTGAGGATTTCGCAAAAAAACTAGTCCAACACGATGATATGACAGTTATAACTATAAAGATTAAATAGCCATCTGGGTTAAGGTTTTTGTTGAAATAATTCCTTTTTATGATATAATCATATTTTGAAAGGAGGCAGATAGAATGACAAAATCAGACTTAGGAAAGACGAGTATTGGTTTACAGCCCAATGTTGCCGCTTTACTATGTTATGTATTATTCTGGATTACTGGATTGATTTTCTTTTTGCTTGAGAAAGATAATAAGTTTGTGCGTTTTCATGCACTTCAATCATTAATTATTTTCGGAGTCCTTCATCTGGCTAGTGTTATTTTGATCTTTACGATTATTGGACCTGTAATTTTAGGTACAATAGGTCTAGCGCTTTGGTTAGTTTTGATTATTACTTCTTATCAAGGCAAAAAGCTTAAAATCCCTATCGTGAGCGAGCTAGCAGAAAAATATATTTAGACTTAATTGTTATGAATTTTGAGCCCGCTGCGACAAAACTGTCGCAGCGGGCTTTTATCAAAAAGTATCTGAAAAAAATGAGTTATGGCAAAAACTAAAATTATCTGTACATTAGGTCCGGCAAGTAGCTCTGAGACTATCATCCGCAAGATGGTTTTATTAGGAATGGATGTAGTCCGGCTCAATTTCTCACACGCCAGCCATATAGAATGTAAGGCCCGGATAAATACTGTGCTCAAAATCAATAAGAAATATCATCGCCATATAAGAATATTAGGAGATCTGGAAGGTAATAGGGTGCGGATTGGCAGGCTAGAAGCAAAGAGACCGATTCAACTTATCAAGAGAAAGACGATCTGGCTTACGCAGGATGATGTTATGGGCAGAAATAATATTATCTCTTTTGATTATCGCGGCAGTTTAAAAGCTATCAAAAAGGATCAGTTTATCTACATTGATGACGGACGAATAGCTCTTAAAGTAAGAGGCGTTGAGAAAAAGAGATTAAAGGCAGAAGTGGTCGTAGGTGGGCTCTTAGAACAGAGAAAAGGAGTGAATATTCCGCAAGCGCGTTTAGAATTCCCCAGCATAACCGAAAAAGACAAAATGGATATTAATTTTGTAATAAGCCAGAAGCTCGATTATGTCGCCCAATCATTTGTTAGGGCAAGCAAAGATGTTTTAAAGTTAAGACGTTTAATCAAGCCCCGTCTTCCGGAATGCAAAATTATTTCCAAGATAGAAAATCCTGAAGGAATAAAAAACATCGATGAGATAATCGATGTCTCTGATGGAATTATGATTGCCAGAGGCGATATGGGAATTTCCGTTCCAATTTATGAGATTCCCATCATCCAAAAAAGAATCATACGAAAATGCAATAAAAAGAAAAAGTTCGTTATTACGGCCACCCAGATGCTTGAGCATATGGTCCAATATAGAATACCCACTCGAGCCGAAGTTACAGATATTGCCAACGCCATTTTAGACGGCACAGATTTTGTTATGCTTTCTGCTGAGACGGCTAAGGGCAAATATCCGGTTGAGGCAACAAAAATTATGAGCCAAATTATCAATTTTACGGAAAAGTCCGCACTATTAAAATCCATCCATTAGATCCTCTTTATATTCAAGATACAAAAAAATTATTTTGTATTTCGATATCCCTTATTTCCTTCATGCATAATGAAAGCTTTTTAATTACATAACTGATTAATTACTAATTAGATAGAGACTTAGTTATTATTTTATTTCTTCATTCTTAGTTATATAAATTGTGTTTATTTTTTTCAACACGCCCCCTTGTAAATTGTTCCTTTATAAGGTATACTTTAATTAACTAAGGAAGCGCTTTTTTTGAGAAGCCACGGACATATACTAACGAAAGGAAGTGTATGTCTGAAATCCACAAAATTCATCATTTCAATTTTTTCTCTCCAGATAGCTCTAACCAGAATAATTCAAAAATTCCCAAAGAGATTGCTGAACAAGGGCATGTCCAAGAAACATACCGCATGCTAGAAAAAGCAGTTGAGCAGTCTATGGATGGTATTGCAGTCGCTGATATGAATGGCGTTATCCGTTTCTGTAATCAAGCCTGGGCGGATATGCATGGTTATTGCATATCGGAACTTATAGGAAAGCATTTAAGTATTTTTCATACAAAAGAACAGATGCGCAAAGACGTGGCCCCTTTTAACGAACAGGTGAAAAAGAATGGTTCGCATCATGGCGAAGTTGGCCACATAAGAAAAAATCGCGAGGTATTCGAGACCTGGATGACTATTAATATCGTGAAAGATGAAAAAGGAAACTCTATCGGTTTAGTTGGGATAGCCCGGGATATCACTGAGCGTAAACTCGCTGAAGCAGAGCTACGGAAATCAAAGGAGCGTTTCCAGCAAGTAGCAGACAACGCCCTAGGGTGGATTTGGGAAGTAGATGCTAATGGTTTATACACATACGCAAGCCCAATGACGGAGGAGATTCTTGGTTACAAAACAGAAGAAGTAGTTGGAAAGAAACATTTTTACGACTTTTTTCATCCCGAAGATCTAAACAAGCTAAAAAATGCTGCATTTGAATCCTTCGCTAGCAAGCAGCCATTCCGTGAATTCATAAACCGCAATCGACATAAAAATGGTAGTACGATCTGGCTTTCAACAAGCGGAGTCCCGATAATTGATGAGAAAGGAGACCTTTTAGGGTATAGAGGCTCAGATGCAGATATCACCGAACGCAAGGAGGCTGAAGAGCAGCTAACGCAATCAGAGCAGAAGTGGCGATCATTGGTTCAGAATGTTCCTGATATTATTATGACAGTAAAACGTGACGGAAAGATTTTAGCAATTAATCGAACCGTGAAAGGTATGACGCCAGAAGAGGTGATAGGCAAAAGCATATATGATTACATTGCGCCAGAGTACCAGCGCATCGTAAAGAAAACCATTGAAAATGTTTTTAAGACAAGGAAACCCGATATTTATACGATTCTTGGCGCTGGTTCTGAAGGACCAAACAAGGCTTGGTATGAGACTAGAGTTATACCTATAATTCTTGATAATGAAGTAGCTGCAGTAACACAAATCAGCACAGACATTACCGAGTGTAAGCAAGCTGAAAAACAGCAAAAATCTATGACAGTTGGCCTGCGCGCGGTTTTGGAAGCAGCTGAAGAATTTATCGCCTGTCCCGATGCAGAAACAGTTTTTCTCCGGGCAGTTGAATTTGCTAGAGAAAGATTCGGGTTAGAGCGTTGTGCAATTTTTATGGAACAAGGTGGTTATGTGCGCGGTATCTACGGAACTGATCGACATGGCAAGACAACAGATGAACGCGCAAATAAATTTGAAAAAACAGAAGTCTGGAAGAAGCGTCTTAAGATGCTGGATCCCCGGAATCCAAACTGGGTGGTAGTTAGGGAGCCACTGCTGGAATGGGACGGTAAAAGCTCTGTTCAAATAGGCGAGGGATGGTTGGTTATTACACCTATACAATCTGCGCACGGACAGATCGGCGTCTTTATAAACGATGCCGCTATAAGCAAAGCAGAGTTAGATCCAATGAAACAGGATACCTTAGCGGTATTCTGCTCTTTGATTGGAAATATTATTGAACGTAAACGTGCCGAAAGCAAACTAGAAATTTTGAATAGAAAGCTCGCAAATACCAGTAAAAGATTTAGACAATTAGCATTAAGGGATTCCCAGACAGGTTGTTACAATCATCGTTATCTTGAGGAGGCGATTGAATCAGAGTTTAACCGAGCTAAAAGATACGGTTATTCGCTTTCATTAATAATGATGGACTTAGATTATTTTAAGTCGATAAACGATGTCTATGGTCATCAATTCGGCGATATAGTTCTAAAACAATTTGCCAGGCAACTAAAGAAAATTGTGCGCCAATACGATATCTTGGTTCGATTCGGAGGAGAAGAATTTATAGTGATTTCTCCCGGAATAGATAAATCTACATCACTGACCCTATCCCGGAGAATATTGGATAGCATAAACTTATTCAACTTCGGTAACCAGCAACACAGCGTTAAATTAAAATTAAGTATTGCAGTCGTTTCATATCCTGAGGATAAAATAATAAAAAGCACTGATTTAATTAATGTTGTAGATAAAATTTTAAGTAAAGTCAAAGAGGACGGCGGTGACAGGATCTATTCATTTGCAGACACCAAAAAGTCAAAGCCAAGTTATCTAGATTCTAAAGGTTTCTCTCATGATATCGGTTTCTTACAGGAGAAGATAGAAAAGCTTACCAAGCGGGCAAATCAGAGCCTGATAGAATCCATTTACGCATTTGCGAAAACCATTAAATTAAAAGATCAATATACCGGCGAGCACGCAGAGAATACAGTATATTATGCCACTGAGATAGCCAGGAAATTAGACCTACCAAAGAAAAAGATAGAAGATATACGACAGGCAGCCAAACTGCACGATCTTGGTAAAATCGGCATAAGCGATAGAATTTTGCTTAAGAAGTCCAGGCTTTCAAAATCAGAATTTGAAGAGATCAAGAAACATACCCAGATCGGCGTGGATATCTTAAGGCCGCTTCATTTTTTCCATGATATAATCCCTGCGATACTTCATCATCATGAGCGCTGGGACGGAAAAGGTTATCCTCACGGGTTAAAGCAGGAAGAGATCCCAATAGGAGCGCGGATTGTTGCAATTGCAGACGTTTTTCAGGCTTTAGTCTCTAATCGACCTTACCGGCCAGCATTTAGCAGAAATAATGCGATAAAATTAATAAAACAGGGCGCTGGCTCTCAATTTGATCCCAAGATTGTAGATACATTCCTGACGCTAATATAAGGAAAACCCTCCATTTTTTGTTCCAACTCTTATCTTGCCAAATTTTCTTCTTTGTGGTAATATAATTACTTACCTTTTATTTAAACATTTTAAATTTGATTATTAGGAGGTATAAATGCAAGATATAACTATTTTAAATATTACTATACCTGCCTTGATTTATGCCCCCATAGTGTATCTTTTATGGGTAAGCATATTACTTTTTATCAAAAAAATAGTCTTTGACAAGATAGAAAAAATCGCCGCTAAAACAAGTTCTAAGCTTGATGATATCTTCTTGAGTGCATTAAATTTTCCTTTGGTGCTTTTGATTTTTGTCAGCGGTGCGGTTATTTTGGAAAAAATTGCCCCTATCAGTAAGGAAGCAGAGCTTACCACCTATTTCATAGTAGGTCTCAAAGCCACGACAATTGTAGCTATAATTCTATTTTTTGATAAATTGCTTAAGAATTTAATCGATACTTACAGTCATAAAATAGAAATATTACAGACTACCCGAGGAGTGGCGCAGGGCGTTGTTAGGGCGCTAGTTATAGGTCTAGGATTACTGATACTTCTTGATAGTTTCGGGGTTTCTATTACGCCAGTGTTAGCTTCTTTAGGTATCGGTTCTTTAGCTGTCGCCCTTGCCTTACAGCCAACTTTAGAGAATTTCTTTTCAGGGATACAGATAGTCGTTGATAAGTCGATTAAGGTAGGTCAGTTTATCAAACTTGATTCAGGTGAGGAAGGCTATGTACATAAAATCGGCTGGCGTTCAACATGGGTAAGGATGCTGCCTAATAATACCGTAGTGATCCCTAATAAAGTGTTGGTCAATTCTAAAGTGCTTAATTATTATTATCCCGAGCAGGAGATGGCGGTCCTGGTGCAGGTAGGCGTGCATTACGAGTCGGATTTAAAACACGTGGAGAAAGTGACTATTGATGTCGGTAAAGAAACAATGAAAGAAGTAAAGGGCGGCGTTCCGGAATTCACACCTTTTATCCGCTATCATACTTTTAGTGATTTCAGCATCAACTTTACAGTAATTCTTCGCTGTAAAGAATTTGTAGACAATTATCTAATCAAGCACGAATTTATAAAAAGACTTCACGAACGTTACGCCAAGGAAGGAATCAATATTCCTTATCCGATTAGGGCAATTAATTACGACCAGGAAAAGGCGAACGAGAAGAAGGGTATATAAATGGATTCCTTAACAATAACCATAATTTTTATTATTTTATCAACTGTGATCGGCGCCTTTATTAAAGGCAGAATGCGCGACAAGTGTCTTTTAGATTTTGAAGGCAATTTGGTCAATCTTGAATTAAAAGACTGCAAAGTCATCTGGGGTAATTTAAGGCTTGAGGCAACAGGACTAGAGCTTCAATATAAAGAGCCTTATTTAGATCAGAAAGATAATCATATTGAAAACAGCTTCGTGCTTTACAAAAATGAATATCAGAATATTCAATGCGTTGTGCGTTTTGTCGATGACTTAGATGATAAAAGTAGAAAAAAACGTGAAAAAAAATTAAAAAGCATAATTCAGCGAAAAGGCCTAAGATCATTAGCGCGAAGGATTAGGAACTTATTTGCTACAGTAAGAGACTCTATCATGGAGGTTGCAAACTTATTATTGGGAAAGATGAAGCAGGCTACACCTGCAGGAAGAGTTTTGGCTGGTCAAGATAAATACGTTACTCAAATGCAGCAGGGAGTTTCTTCTACATTCAATACTTCTTTTGAACCCTTACTTGAAAAACATTTAGGCAGGAAAGTTGTATTAGAATTATCCAAAGAAGACAAAATAATTGAATACCCCGGAATATTAAAAGGATATACAGCAGAATTTCTAGAAATAATGGATTTGGATTATAGTTTGCCTGGGAAAGAAAAACACAAAGCAGACATTGCTGTTCCACGTTCTATAGGAACAATTCGCCATCTCGGAGAATAAATATAATCGATGAAAACAAAAAAAATCTTTTCTAAATATTTATCCAGCGAAGACTGGTTGATTAAGGAAAAGAATTGGAATAAAAATCTTCAGAGTATCAGGGAAACCCAATTTACTCTTGGTAATGGTTATATCTGTTCACGAGGAATTTTAGAGGAGGTTCCTTATGATGCTAATCCCGGTACGTTTCTTGCCGGAGTATTTGATAAAACAGGCGCTCAGGTGACTGAGCTTGTGAATCTGCCGAATCCTATAGATTTAAAAATCGTTGTTCAAGGTGAAAAATTAGATGTTATAGCTATGGATGTTCTAAAGCATGAGAGAATCTTGGATATGAAAAAGGGTATTCTTGTGCGTAACACCATTTTTCAGAATGCCCACAAAGAAAGATTTCATTATGAATCTTTGAGATTTCACAGCATGGATGATGTTCATATCGGAGTAATGCGAGTTGCGTTTACGCCCCTTGATGTTCCCGTAAATATAATAGCCCAAACTACAATAGATACTTCTGCGACAAACAGAGGATTTTTAACAGAAGGAAGAAAGAAGCATTTTCAGACGATGAATGTTGAAAGAGGGAAAGATTTAAGTTATTTTCGTGTCCAGACATACGAAAGTAAGGTTTCTATTGGGTTTGCAGATTGTCTACAAATTTACGATGGCAAAAAAGAATATTTTACAAAAGAAAGGGCTATCCATCTTAGAATTAATAAAGGGCAAACCGTATATTTTACAAAGATTTTTTCTGTTTGTTCTACTCGTGATGTCTTGTTGAAGGAATTAAAACACCAGACAACTAGAGCGTTAAAGCAAAGCGTTGATTCTGGTTTTGAAGTCTTGCTTAAACAACATACTAAGGCTTGGGCTGATAAATGGCAAATTAGTGAAGTCGTTGTAAAACCGAATAGAGATTTACAAAGAGCAATCCGTTTTAATATTTACCATCTTTTGATTGCAGGAAACGATAGGGGCACTGATACAAGTATCGCTGCTAAAGCCTTAACAGGCGAAGGCTATCGTGGTCATATTTTTTGGGATGCGGAGATTTTCATCATGCCTTTCTTTTTGTACAATAACCCAGTAGTCGCGAAGAATATGCTACTGTATCGATATAATAGACTTGCAGAGTCAAGAAAAAACGCTACAAAAAATGGATATCTTGGAGCGCAATTTGCCTGGGAATCCGCAGATACAGGTGAAGAGACCACTCCTTCCTGGCATAAACTGGAAGATGGTAGCATCATTAAAATTTATACTGGTCAAATGGAGCATCATATTGTTGCTGATGTTGCTTATGCAGTCGATCATTATTGTAATGTCACCCATGACAAAGAATTTATGGAACAATATGGTCTAGAGATAATTTTTGAGACTGCGCGTTTCTGGTCAAGCAGGGTGGAGTTCAACAAAAAACGCAATCGATACGAAATAAAACACGTAATTGGCCCGGACGAATTCAGAGAAGACGTTAATAATAACGCCTTTACAAACATGATGGCACGATGGAATCTTCTAAGGGCGGTTGAATTATACAAAGAATATAAAAATCAAAATCACGGAATATTTAAAAAAATATCAAAAAAGATTAAATTAAAGACCTCGGAATTTAATAAGTGGCGTGAGATTGGCAGGAAATTATTTATTCCCAGATCCAAAAAAAAGAATTTGATTGAAGAATACGAAGGTTATTTCAAGACAAAGGATATTAAAATTACTGATTTTGATGAAAACGGCATGCCGCTTGTTCCTAAGCTTGCCGCGGAAAGAAAGCTTGCCCAGACTCAGCTAATAAAGCAGGCAGATGTGGTTATGCTTTTGTATTTACTGTCCAAGACTTTTTCAACCCAGCAGAAAAGACGCAATTACCATTATTATATCCAAAGGACGCTTCATAAATCTTCTCTTAGTCCTTCGATAAACGCAATTATCGCAGCTGAAGTAGGCGATCTTGACCGCGCGTTTAAATTATTTTCAATTTCTTTATATGAAGATCTTAAAGACGTACATAATAATTCGTCTGACGGTATTCATGCTGCATGTGTGGGTGGCGTTTGGCAGGCATTGGTAAAGGGCTTCGGCGGAATGAGGGTAAAGAATGATATCCTTACCTTTTATCCTAATCTACCCAAGCAGATTAATATGCTTAAATTTTCGGTTTTATGGAGAGGCGACAATATCAACGTAACTATTTATAAGAATAAAATCACGTTATTCTTTAGATTGTCGATAAAGAAGAAGATAAGAGTAATGGTTTATAAATCTTTAAAAGACTTGCCCTGTAACAAAGCCACTACTTTCTTTAAGGAAGGGAGGTAAAAAATGCAAAGGGTTAAGGATCTAATGACAAAAAAAGTTGTAACTATTCCTGAAGATATGCGAATTGATAAGATTTGCTGTGTACTTTCTAATAATAGCTTAAGTGGAGTTCCGGTTGTAAATGCAAAAAATAAACTTGTGGGTTTTGTTTCCGAAAGCGATATCATCTCTGGCATAGCTTCCGGTGGATATTTCGATACTAAGGCTAAAGATATTATGTGTAAGAAAATCACAACTATAACAGAAAATGATTTAATGGGGCAAGTTTCTAAGATTTTTGCAAGCAATCCTTTCAGACATCTGCCGGTGCTCAAAAAAGGCGAAGTAGTTGGTGTCATATCTAGGAGAGACGTTATCAAGAAATTGATCTAAAAAATAAAATTATTCTAGAAAGGGAAAACATATGGCGAAAAAGAATAGATTGAATATTGCCCAACTGCATTGGGGATTTCCTCCAATAATCGGAGGCGTTGAGACGCATTTAGATACGATTATGCCTGAAATGGCAAAAATGGGGCATAAAGTAAGTCTCCTTACCGGCGCCTTTGAGGGCGTAAAGATGCAATACAACTATAAAGGAGTAAAGATTTATCGTACGCCTTTAATGGATCTAAACTGGCTTTTCAAAAGAGGTCTCCTCGGATTAAAAGAAGAGCTAAAAAATCTTTTAGGAGATTTCTTTGATGCTGTCGATCCGGATATAATCCACTGTCATAATATGCATTATTTTAGCCAGGTGCATGCAAAGGCTGTTGAACAAGAAGCGCAGAAAAGAAAAGTACCGCTTATTTTAACTGCCCACAATGTTTGGGATAATATGTTATTTTTAGTTTTGTCCAGAAAGATAAAATGGAATCATATAATTGCAGTAAGTCACTTTATAAAAAGAGAGTTAATCGGCGCTGGTTGTAATGATAAGAAAATAACCGTAGTGCATCACGGAATCGATATAAAGGAATTTTCTCCCAATACAAATACAAAAGAAATAGAGAAGAAATATCCTCAGCTAAAAAATAAAAAAGTTATATTTCATCCAGCAAGAATGGGCTTGGCAAAAGGTTGCGATGTCAGTATTAAAGCTATGAATAGAATAAGGGAAAGATTCCCCGATGCAATGTTAGTTTTGGCCGGAACTAAAAATATTATTGACTGGGGTTCAACTCAACAAAAAGATATTGCCTATATGTTAGATTTAGTAAAAATATTTGGCCTTAAGGATAATATTTTGATTGATGTTTATACTCGGCAAGAGACAGCCCAAATGTATGCGCTTTCCAAGGTATGTCTTTATCCATCTTCCAGCTCAGAGCCGTTTGGTCTTACTATGCTTGAAGCCTTGGCTACAGCAAGACCGATGATCGTTACTAACTGCGGAGGAATGCCTGAGATTATCCGTGATGGTATAGATGGTTTTATTATCGCTCCAAGAGATTTTGAGGCGTTGGCATCACGGGTCATCCAGGTTCTATCTAACGATAAACTAAGGCAAAGATTGGGAGAAACTGGAAGGCAAATTGTAGAAGCACACTATAAAAAAGAAGATGTCACAAATAATACTCTTGCGGTTTATCAGAAATTATTAAGAGGTTAATAGCAAACAATGTTTGTATTAAGTAATTTTTTGGCGGCTTTAGCTAGTATATCCGATATCTTATTGACTATTCTTTATTGGTTAATCTTGATTCGGGCACTCATAAGCTGGGTCAACCCTGATCCTTATAATCCAATAGTCCAATTCCTGTATAAAACAACCGAGCCGATACTTATTCCCATAAGAAGGATTTTGCCTCTAGGTTTTCGTTTCGGAATCGATATCTCACCCATAATCGCTTTTTTAATCATAATATTTTTAAAATCATTTTTAGTAAGAACTTTATTAGACCTAAGTTATAGATTTAAATAACTTGCAATTTATTGCAAAATTATTTTTTATATTATATAATAAAACTTACATTACGAAGAAAGTATGATAAATAAGGCAAAGATAGAAAACGCAAAAGATATCCATAAAGTCATAAATTTCTATGCTGAGAAGGATTTTATGCTTCCCCGTTCTTTGAATGAAATTTATGAAAGTATCCGTGATTATTGGATTTGTGTTGATAACAGCAAAGTTATTGCTTGCGCTGCAATGCACATTGTCGGTTGGAGCGATTTGGGTGAAATAAAGTCTCTTGCTGTCGATGCTGAATATCATAAAAGAGGAATTGGCAAGAAACTTGTTTTATCCTGTCTTGATGAAGCAAAGAAAATAGGAATAAAAAAAGTTTTTGTTCTTACATTCATACCGGATTTCTTCAAAAAAATAGGATTTATTGAAGTCGATAAGAAAGAATTCCCTCATAAGATTTGGGCAGAATGCTGTAACTGTCCTAAATTTCCTGATTGCAAAGAAGTCGCATTAGTGAAAGAGATTAAATGAATCAGCGCTTGTTTATCAAAAGTGATTCGAGATGAAAATAGACAATATTTTTAAGAAAATTGATTTTGTATTTGCTTTTATTTGTCTCTTCCTGATTTTTTTCTTATTAATAATCTATTCAAATGGAGAGATTACTAAATTAGATACTTGGTTACATCTTAAGACGGGCGAATGGATACTTGCAAATAAGGCCATACCACACTACGATATTTACTCTTATATTTATTCTGGGAATAAATGGATAGATCACGAATGGCTATTCCAGGTTATATCTTTCTCTTTCTATAATAAATTGGGCGTCTCTGGGTTATTATTCATGCAAACCATAGTGGCGTTCGCTGTTTTTTTAATTTTTATCTTTATTGGTTATCGTTTAAAAGAATATGTAATTACACTGATTCCACTCTTGCTTTGTCTTTATATTTTTCGCTCTAGATTTGCGAGACCGGAAATATTTAGCGTATTGTTCCTTTCGGTTTACTTGCTAATTATCAATAGATATCTGAATAGTAAATGGTATCTTTTCCTCTTAATACCTATTCAGATTATCTGGACCAATATGCACGGATTTTTCTTTGTTGGTCCGTTGTTAATACTATTTTTAATTATAAGCGATTTCGTTAAATCAAAAGTTAGACTACCGTGGCAATGGAACGAAGCTAATAGGCTAAACGACCCTGCCCGTATTAAACTTATTTGTGTATTTCTCTATTTGATTTTAGCCTGTTTAGTTAATCCGTATTTTTGGGAAGGCGCGCTTTATCCTCTAAAGGTTTTCTTTAGCCTAGGAGGAGAATCTAGATTATTGTTTAAGAATATAGTAGAACTTCTACCACCCATCACTGGGCGCCAAACCATTTCCAGCGTGCTCATGTCCGATTATCTAACGCAATATATAGTTTTGATTATTATTTCGTTATTGAGTTTTAAGCTTAATTATAAAAGAGCTAATATTTTTAATATTATAATTTGGGTGTTCTTTTTTATCCTAGCTTCTGTTAGCGTCCGCAATGTTGCGTTTTTCTGCTTTATTGCTTACTTTGTTTACACGGAAAATATGCGAGGGGTAGTTTCTCTGAAGTTTAAAACAAAATTATTCCCAGATGAAAAAATCCAATATCTGCTTAAATGGATACTTAGTGTATTTATAATGATGTTTGTTATGCAGAATGCTAAGGAATTCATGAACCGCAAATATTACGTTTTTGATGAAAGTTCCTTCAAAAGTTCTATAGGCGGATTTTCTAAATCCATGTATCCGGAAAAGGCCGTTGATTTTATTCTAGCGAATAACATAAAAGGTAATATTTATAATGAATTTAATAGCGGTGCTTACCTTATCGGCAGATGTTATCCTCAAGTTAAGGTATTCATTGATGGTCGTACTGAACTCTACGGAATAGATTTCTTCAAAAAATATGATGCAATAGTTCATGGAGATACTAAACTGCTAGAAGAACAAATAAAAAAATATGATATAAAATCTGCTTTATTGAATTCTGTTCTATTTGAAATTCCTCGTGAAGTCTCAACTTATTTTTACAAAGACCCGGATTGGAAATTAGTCTTTTTTGATGAATTTTCGCTTATTTTTTTGAAAGACGTGAAAGAAAACAAAGCTATTATTAAGAAATTTAAAATCGATTTAGGTAACTGGAAACCCCCAGAGCCTGATTTGAAAAAAATAGGCTTTGCGGCGGTAAGCCCTTATACTTATGTTAATCGGGCTTATACGCTATACGGTTTAGGTATGTACAAACAGGCAATTTTAGAAGCTAAAGAGGCTATAAGAATAAATCCTAATTCATCGAATGCCTATAAACTGCTAGGCATAGTTTATTATAATCAGAAATTATATGATAAGGCCTTTGAGAGTTATCGCTTAGCTGGTATTTTAAATCCATCTGATCCAAAAATAAGAGTGGGTTCTGGTTTGGTTCTCTCAGCATTAGGTGATCTTGAAGGGGCCATAGAGGAAATGGAGACAGCAATCAAGATATCTCCGCACCATGCAGACGCATATTATAGGTTATCTTTATTATTGAAAAAAACGGGTGAAAATAAGAAAGCGATAGAATCATTAAAGAAGGCTGTTAAATTAAGTCCTAAATACATAGAATATTTATTAGAATTAGGTACAGCTCATTATGATGAGAAAGATTTCAAGTCTGCTCTAGACTTATATAAACGCGCTTTAGAGATTAGGTCCGATTCCGCGAAAATCCGTACCTCTTTGGGGGTAGCTCTTTCCAGCTTAGGACAGAACGATGAGGCAGAAGAGGAGTTCAAAAAAGCAATAGAGATAAACGATAAATATGCAGAAGCTTATTTAAACTTAGGTGTTTTTTATGGTAAAACTAAGCGCTATGATGAGGCAAGGGATATTTGGAAAAAAGGTTTAAGAATAGATCCCAAAAATAAGGATATAAGGGATAACCTAAAGAAATTAAAAAAAGTCAAATCAAAAGGAAAGAATCAGTCGTAGTTGTCATAGCTATCCGAGAGGTTCTTTGAAGGAGGTCTGATGAATTATTTACTAACTGAAGAGCAAATAATGATCCGTGATTTATGCCGGAAGATTGCCGATGATAAGATTCGTCCAGTGGCAGCAGAGCTGGATAAGTCAGAGAAGTTTCCGGCTGAAGTTATAAAAGTCTTAGCACAATCGGATTTATTCGGAATATTCGTTCCGGAAGAATACGGCGGAACAGGAATCAGTGTTTTAAGTTTATGCATAGCCACGGAAGAACTCTCTAAGGCATGCGGCGGTATAGCCGTGTGCTACGCAGCCAGCGCTCTTGGGACATTCCCGATAATTTTATTCGGGTCGGATGAACAGAAGAAAAAATATTTGCCACCATTGGCGAAAGGTGAGAAACTTGCTGCTTTTGGAATCACTGAGCCGGCAGCAGGATCGGATGCCAGCGCTATCCAGACTATAGCCAAAAAACAAGGCGATCACTACATTTTAAACGGGACAAAGCATTTTATCACTAACGGTGGAGATGCGGATATTTATACAGTCATCGTAATGACCGATAAAAAGAAGGGCGCACGAGGTGCATCCGCATTCATCGTAGAAAAAGGTACGCCCGGATTCACATTCGGTAAAAAAGAAGATAAGATGGGTATTAGGGCGTCGTCCACAAGTGAGCTTATCTTTACTGATTGTAAAATCCCGAAAGAGAATCTTTTAGCCCGCGAAGGAATGGGTTTTATCGTTACGATGAAGACATTTGATATGTCGCGACCGGGAGTTGCAGCCCAGGCAGTCGGAATCGCACAAGGCGCACTTGATGAAGCAGTCAAATATACGAAGGAACGCGAGCAGTTTGGAAAATCAATTTCAACCTTCCAGGGTCTTCAATGGATGCTTGCAGATATGGCAACACAGGTTGAGGCAGCGCGAGCATTAGTTTATTCAGTTGCTAAGCAGTTAGATAGTGGAGATACAAAAGTTGCTAAAGAGTCTGCTATGGCAAAGATGTTTGCATCGGATGTAGCAATGAAGGTTACAACCGATGCGGTTCAGATTCTTGGCGGATACGGCTATATGAAGGATTATCCCGTAGAAAAATATATGCGCGATGCCAAGATTACCCAGATTTACGAAGGCACTAACCAGATTCAGCGTAACATCATCGCTTTAAATCTTTTCAAAGAACAGATTTCAAAATAGAATTTTATTTTTGGAGAGGAGGTGTTTAAACGTGAAGAAAACATTATGTTTAATGCTGGTATTTTTATTGACAGCGAGCTTGAGTTTAGTCGGCTGCGGGCCAAAGAAAGAATCTTCCAGTAAAGATGCAATAGCCGTTGCTAAATCTATGGAGACGCTAGAAGAGAAAGCAAATTACCTAATTGGCCAGGCAAATGCATTTTATAATTCAAAGCAGTTCAAGGATGCAATTGATGCAGCCCAATACGTCTTAAGATATCTGGATAAAGAATCTGAATCTGCTAAGGGTTTAATCCAGAAGGCAAAAGACGCAATAACCGCACAGGCCCAGAAAGCCGCAGAGGATGTAAAAAAAGGCATTGCTGATTTCGGAAGATAAGATTGTCATGATAAATTCATGATGACTTTATAGGGAGGTGAAAATGAAAGGTCTGTTAGGATTATTATATTTAGTGCTGGTTATTATTGCTATCGTTGATATTCTAAAAAATATCAAAGAGACAGGCAAAAAGGTCCTTTGGATTGTTTTGGTTTTGATTATCCCTTATATAGGAGTAGCAGCCTATTTTTTAGTAGGAAAGAAGAAATAACATTTTTTAAGAAAGAGGGTCAAAAATGAGAAAGCTCATTGTGATTGTTTTAGTTTTGTCTCTGGTTGTAATTTCTTTGCCTGTTTATGCCCAAAAAGATAGAAAGGGCGCAAGCGATAGAGCTTTAGAGCGCGCAAGTGATAAGGCAGTATTTCATCGCGTAAGCGACTGGTTCGCTACAATCGGCAAATCCGAGGAGGAAAAAGCCAAAATTATCGCTGAACGCGATGTAGAGAGAGCTGCCGAACGTGCCAAGAAAGAGGCAGAAAAAAAAGCTAAAGAGGCAGAGAAGGCAGTCAAAAAGGCTCAAGAAGAAGTAGGGGAGAAGGCTGAAAAAGCAAAAGAAAAAGCTAAAAAGACTAAAAAAGAAGCAGAAAAAGCCAAAGAGCAAATAAGAGTAAGAACTAAAAAAGCAAAACAGGAAAAAGAACAGGCCCAAGAGAAGGTACAGACAAGGATAAAGAGCATAAGGGGCGTTGGTAAGACTAAGTAGCAAGGATTTCAGTAATGAAGTTTATGGGGGCGCTCCGACACTTCGTCGGAGCGCCCCATTTGTTTTATCCTTGCAAAATTCGGAAAAATGAGTTAAGATTATTAAGAAAAAGAAAGGACCCATATGAAAAAACTTTTTTTGATTTTATTGTTGCTTTCCATACCATTTTTGCAAGGCTGTATCGGTCTTTTATTATCCGCAGCAGCCAGCTACGGACTGTATCAGGCTTTTAAATAATAAAACCTAATCTAACTGGGTTGGTAGATAAAAGAAAGGATAAAACAATGTCTGCGAAAAATAGTTTTACTGCAGAGGAAGCAAAGAAAATCGGTGAGCAGTTAGGCATCAAATGGGATAAATTCGATGTTGAGCAGTTCAGGATGGGAATGGATGTTGAGTTAGAGCATGGCCTGTGCGATGCCCACACAAACGTATCTAACGACGATATCCTAACCACGGGTAAAATCGCTTTAGCCCATTTAAACGAATTCTTGGATTATTACGACCGGCTTGAGAAAATGGAAAAAGAGGCTGAGGATTACTGGGATAAGAAAGAGTGATTTAAGCAGGAAGCTGGACTGGGTTTAGGATTAAATTACGTAATCCTTTTTTTGTCCCTCGTATCAAAATTCAAAATAGGGAGGCTCGAGATTAAAAAAATCGTCGCTTAGCGACGATTTTTTAGTTGACTAAATATCTATAATTAGATAAAATAGCGAAGTTATGAATATCATAGTTTGCATAAAACAGGTTCCTGAAACTGCGGATGTGAAGATTGATCCTAAAACCAATACCTTAATCCGCGAAGGCGTAAAGTCTATCATCAATCCCTTTGATATGTATGCGATTGAGGAGGCGCTTCGCTTAAAAGAGAAATTCGGCGGCAAAACCACAGTTCTCTCAATGGGGCCGCCGCAGGCAGAATCAGCGCTTCGTGAGGCAATTGCCTTAGGAATAGATGAAGCAATCCTTATTTCAGATAGGGCATTTGCTGGTTCAGATACTTGGGCTACAAGTTACACCTTGGCAGCAGCTATTAAAAAAATCGGCTCATATGATTTAATTATCTGCGGAAAGCAGGCATCAGACGGAGATACTGCCCAGGTCGGACCGGGAATCTCAGTTCATCTAGATATTCCGCAGGTTGCCTACGTTAAAAAAGTAGAAGAGATATCTGAAAAAAAGGCCAAAGTTGAACGAATGACAGAAGAGGGATTTGATATTATTGAGTGTCCGCTTCCAGCATTATTTACCGTGGTAAAAGAAATCAATGAACCGCGGCTTCCATCATTAAAAGGAATGATGAAATCAAAAAAAGCCCAGATTACAACCTGGAAAAAGGATGATTTGCAGGTCGATGAAGCAAATATCGGATTAGATGGATCTCCCACGCAAGTAATGAAGATTTTTACTCCGCCAAAACGCGCTGGTGGTCAGATTTTACAGGGCGAAACAAAAGAAGTAGTAGAAAAGCTAGTAAGCGAATTAAAGGACGCGATTTAGATGTTAATCGGAATAATCATAGAAAAATGTACTGGGTGCACGCTTTGCGTAAAGGTTTGTCCTTTTGGCGCAATAAAGATAGTCGATAAAAAGGCGATTATCGATCTAGAGAAATGCAATCTCTGCGGCGCCTGCGTTGATGCCTGTAAGTTTGATGCAATCCTGCTGCAGAAGAAAGAAGTCGGCAAGGTTACGCCAGAATCAAAAGGTGTCTGGGTGTTTGCTGAGCAGAAAAAAGGAAAACTGCAGACTGTTGGATTTGAGCTTTTGGGTAAGGCCCGCGAGCTGGCACAAAAACTTAATACCGAGGTCTCTGCAGTTCTTCTGGGACACAATATGGAAAAGCAGGCAAAGGAGTTAATCTCGCGCGGAGCGGATATCGTTTATCTAGTGGATAAAGAAGAACTGGCGAATTATCAGAACGAGCCTTACGCAGAGGTTTTGGTAAAACTTATTCAGAAATATAAGCCGGAAATATTTTTGTGCGGCGCTACCTCAATCGGACGTTCGTTAGTTTCCCGGGTGGCAGTTAAGGTTGATACGGGCTTGACTGCTGATTGTACAGGATTGGATATTGATCCGGAAAAAAAGATTTTGCTTCAGACTCGGCCCGCATTCGGCGGAAATATCATGGCAACGATTATCACGCCTAATCATCGCCCGCAAATGGCAACCGTACGCCACAAAGTTATGAAAGAGGCTGAACCAGATAAAAGTCGCAAAGGAAAGATCATCAAGGAAGATGTCGATTCAAAATTTTTGAGTTCGCGTACAAAGTTGTTGGATATCGTAGAAGAAGTTTCCGCCACAGTGAATCTTGCCGAAGCAGATATAATCGTTTCCGGTGGACGCGGCCTTCGCGATCCAAAGAATTTTGTTCTTATTGAAGAGCTCGCTAAGGTTTTAGGCGCAGCAGTCGGTGCCTCGCGCGCCACAGTTGATGCTGGCTGGATTCCTTATTCGCATCAAGTTGGACAGACTGGTCGTACAGTTTGTCCCAAAATTTATATTGCCTGCGGAATTTCCGGGCAGATCCAACACTTAGTGGGAATGCAATCGTCAAAGATTATTATTGCAATCAATAATGATTCTTCCGCACCTATCTTTAATGTAGCTACCTATGGCATGGTAGGGGACCTTTTCGAAATAGTTCCTGCCTTAACTAAGAAATTCAAAGAAGTCCTCAAGCAGTAATTCAAACAACCCTACAAATTAATCAAATTACCTTAAGTTTCGATCTTGGTTTACTATTTGGAAGATTTTTACTTTCAATATGTTGTATAATCTGCCAAAAATAGACACAATATGTTGAAATTTGTGAAAATTTGTAAAAAAAGTGTTGACAGATGTAAATAAATGTAATAAAGTGTAACCATGTTTCGTGATGATCTTATGACCATTGATGACCTTGCTAAGTATCTTAAGGTTAAGAAACGCACTGTCTATGATTGGCTTAAAAAAGGAAAAATTCCTGCTTTTAAGATTGTAGGGCAGTGGAGATTCAGGCGTGGCAAAATTGATAATTGGCTTGAGCGCGATATGTCGCACTGAAAATGGAGGACAATATGTCTAATGTAACAATTGATAAGTTGACAGATGATATCAGGAATCTGGTTGCCGAGGTACTAGAGACCGAGCCGGAAAAAATCAATCCGGAGGCAAAATTTGTCGAAGACTTAGGAATGGATTCGATGATGGCCTTAGAGATTATGGCAGCGATTGAAAAGAAATATCGCATTGCTATTCCGGAAGATACACTGCCGAAGTTTACAACATTGGCTCAAACAGTTTCTTTGATAGCCGACGTCATTAAAAAAAGATAATCTTGATTAAGCAGAAAGGGGACACATCATGTATTTGAGAAAGTTAGACCTGGTTGGATTTAAATCGTTCGCCGATAAAACCACGTTGCATTTTGAACCCGGGATTACGGCTGTGGTTGGGCCTAACGGTTGCGGCAAAAGCAATATCTTTGATGCTATCCGCTGGATTTTAGGCGAGCAGAGCATCAAGAGCCTTCGCGGAACAAAGATGGAGGATGTAATATTTAATGGCACGGACAAAAAACCCGCATTGGGTTTTGCCGAGGCATCGCTGACATTTACCAACAAAGATAAATTCCTGCCTATTGATCAGGATGAAGTAGTGATTACCCGAAGGTTATTTCGCTCCGGCGAAAGTGAATATTTAATTAATAAGGCGCCAGTTCGATTAAAGGATGTCAATGAGCTTTTTATGGGAACGGGCATTGCCGCGGAATCATATTCAATGGTGGAGCAAGGGAAAGTAGATTTAGTTATTAGCTCAAAACCGGAAGATAGACGCTTAATCTTTGATGAGGCTGCCGGTATCACCAAATACAAGGCAAAGAAGAAAGAGGCGATGAATAAACTTGAGGCCACAGAGAACAATTTGCTTAGGATTAATGATATTGTGGCTGAGGTAAAACGACAGATCGGCTCAATCGAACGCCAGGCAAAGAAGGCACAGCGATACAAGGAAGAGGCAGGGCTCCTGAAGGGCCTGGAGATAAAGGCAGCAAAATATCAATTAGGTCGATTAGAGAAAGAGAAAGAAGAGTTAGACGCAAAGATCGAGACTTCAAAAGAGAAGCAGGATAAGTTCGCAGGACAGATAGGTGGGGCAACCAAGAAATTAGAGGAGACAAAGTTAGGCTTTAAGGATTCGCAAGAGAAGATTAACAAAATAAATTCAAGTATTCTGAATCTGGATAATGCAATAGAAAGGAATCATCAATTAATTGAATTAAACAGAGATCGTATCCAGGAGGAAGCCCAGAGGAAAAATAAACTCAATCAGCAGAGAGTTCAGCTTGATCGCATGATCCAACAGCAGAAAGAGAAGATTAAAAATTTAGAAGAGGAGGTTAATTCTTTAAAAGAAACTGAGAAGGCAAAGGCCTCCCAAATTAAGCAACAGAGATTATATTTAGATAAACTTGCCGAGCTTATCAAAAGTGCCCAAGATGCGATTATCAAGGCAAAGATGGAGATTTTAGAGGTTACCAGGATGCAGACAAATGTTAAAAACGAGATTACTGAAGTTTCTTCGTATCTGTACGGACTCTTGGCGAGGAAGAAACGGCTTGATTTGGAAAAAAATAAGGTTACTGCTGAAAAAGAGGTAGTGGATGATAAGATGCAGAAGTTAAGTCAGCAGTATGATGGGGCTTATCAAAAAATCCAACACATAAAATCAAATAGGCAAGATACAGAAGTACAGTTGGAGGCTTTACGAAAACAACTAGAGCAGGTGATGAAAGATATTGTTTCACTCGGCAATAATAAATTAGGCTTGTCTTCACAGAGAGAGTTTATCGAGAAGTTAAAATTAAAATATGAAGATATTCCCAGCGCGGGAAGGTCGATCATCTTAAGCGAACATAAGCCGACAGATGCCTCCGGCGCATTTTTAGGCAAGATAAAAGAGATTTATGAATTGGACCCGAAAACAAAATCAACACTAAAGAAATTTTTTAAAGATAGCGAAATGGAGGATTTTTACCGTATTCAGTGCGAAACAAAATTCATTTCTCTGGACATTAAACAGATCGATAAAAAAATCGATGAATTAGCGACACAGATAAAGACAAAAGAACACCAGCAGAATTTAATCTCCAAAGATATCGAAAACAAAGAAATACAGATTGAAGAAATTGATGAGCAATTCCGCAAAGAAGAGATTGTGCTTTCTAACATCCAGACCCAAAAAGACTCTGTCAGCGCAGAGGTTAATAAATTACAGGAAGAATTAGATTTAGTTGCTACAGAATCAAGCGAGACGGATACAGAGTTAACGGAATATAAACAAAAACAGGATAAGCTTAATGAACAAAGTCGAGATTTAGAGGAAGACAGACGGCGCCTAGAGAATGAAATCGAGAATAACCAGCAATTGATAACAGATAAGACCAAAGAGCGCGAAGAGTCTTCGGTTGAAATCGCCCAGCTTGAGACAGAGCTGAATTCTTTCTCAGATAAAGAAAAAACGCAAAACGAAACATTAGGGATGTTTAATGATACATTGAAGCGCAACGAAAAGGAATTTAATTTGATTGAGCAGGACAAGCTTAGCGCTACAAAAAAATCTGATGAACTGAGTCATCAGAATATCGTTATGGAAAAAGAAATTCAGGTCTCAGGCAAACAAAAAGAGGATTTAGGTCTTGAGCTGGAGCAGATTGAGAAAAACAGCAAAGACATGATTAGCGCTATCGAGAGTGAGGAAAAAGAATTAAAGAAAGCCAATCAGGAATTAGAAAAGGAAAAGCAAGGCTTTCATGAGCTTCTTATGCAGGAACAGCAATTTTCATTTAAGCACAGCAGTATAAAAGAGAGGATGCTGCAGAGCCACAAAGTAAATATCGATGAGATTGATATTGAGTTGGCTGGCGGAAGAGTCAATCTGGATGAACTTAATAGTCAAATTGAGGTTTCTAAATCCAAGATTGAGAAATTCGGCACAGTTAATCTTGTGGCTATAGAGGAATACGAAGAGCTCAAGCTGAGATCCGAATTTTTGACTAAACAATATCAGGATTTAGTTTCTTCAAAAGATGCACTTCAGAAGACTATAACCAAGATAAATCGTACCGCCAGGAATCTTTTTACCGAGACCTTTGAGCAGGTCGCTAAAGAATTCAAGAATTATTTCAGATTGCTTTTTGGCGGCGGCGATGCACAGCTTATCTTAATCGATCCCCACAATGTTTTAGAATCCGGGATTGAGATTATCGCTAGGCCTCCGGGAAAGAAGCTTCAGAGTATAAGCCTGCTTTCTGGTGGAGAGAAGGCAATGACCGCGATGGCGCTCATATTCGGCGTATTTAAGGTGAAGCCCTGTCCTTTCTGTATTCTCGATGAGTTAGATGCGCCTTTAGATGATGTTAATATAGGCAGATTCTCACAACTTCTAAAAGAATTTACTAAGACCTCGCAGTTTATTGTCATCACCCATAACAAAAGGACGATTGTTAATACCGATATTATGTACGGCATCACAATGCCTGAGACAGGAGTATCTAGAATTGTATCGGTGAAGTTTGCTAAAGACGATCAGCCGGAAGAGGTTGCAGTAGCAGCATAAATCTGATTGAAGTTTAGGAAAATTTGCAGGTCTTATTCCTACCCATTCTCTTTGCCGTATATAATGCCTGGTCAGCAGCGTCAATTAACGTTGATTTTGTCTGCGCATCTTTTGGGAAGGCGGCCAGGCCGACACTTATTGTGAGATTTTTATTCGGTTGGACTTTTTGGTCGGCGAATTTATGTTCGTGGATTTTCCGACGCAATCGCTCAGCAATAATAGAAGACTCTTTTATATCGGTCTGTGGTAGTATGATAGCAAATTCCTCGCCGCCGTAGCGACAGACATAATCCATCTTTCGTGATTGGTCTTTTATCAATTTGGCGATTTCCATGAGCACATAATCGCCTCTTTGATGGCCTAGTGTGTCATTGTAATTTTTGAAAAAGTCGATATCTAACATTATAAGGCTTAGAGGCATATTTAGCATTTTGGCTCGGTCTAGTTCTTCCTGTAGCATAGACTGAAAATGACCGTGATGCCACAGACCGGTTAGCGAATCAGTGTGACTGCGGATAACAGTATGTTCATACAGATATGAGTTTTCAATTGCCAAGCCCGCCTGATTGGCAAGCATAGTAAATATTCTTAAGTCTTCGTTGGTGATCGGCTCTTGACTGAACTTGTTATCCGCTAGAATTAAGCCGTTAATTTTTTCTTTTGCGGTCAAAGGCACAATAGCAAGCTCTTTTGTCTTTAGGATTTTTAGAAGAGGATCGCCCGCATTTTTTTTGATTATCTCTTTTGTAATGCGTAGCGGCATGCCGTCTTGGGCAGCCTGAGTCAATAGGTTTTCTTTGCTATTCAAAGAGAATTTTATCTGCTTTATTTTACGATTGAATTCAGAGTCTATCATTTTTCCAGACGTTTTGTAGGCGTTTACAAGATCCTCCAGTTCCATTTTTTGCGCCCAGATTTGCTTCCAGATACGATTTGCCTCGCGGCTAGTGTTTGGACCAACGCCCATTTTACCCTCAATGATATTTTCCTCTTCATTGATAAGAAAAAGTATTGCACGGTCAAAGCCCAGACCTGCTTTTGCAGTCGCAGCCGTAAGAATGATATAGAGGATCTCATCTAATTTGAGCGTAGCACGAAGCGCGTTGCTTATTTCATAAAGCATAGACAACTCGAACTGTATCTTATCTAATTGGTGTTTGGTTTTTTCTAAAGTCTTCATTTTACCCTCTACTTGATAAAATGTAGCACTTTTTGCTGAGAAAGTCAAGTGGAGTAGGATTTTTTTAAGAAGATCGATATATGATTATATAAACGGTTTATTTATAGTAAGTTACAGCAAAAAACGAGATAAAATTAAAAGAAAGCGCTTTCTTGACTCTTTTTAATTCATATGTTATACTTTAATGACTTTTAAGGGTAAAAATATAATTTATGCAAGACGCACTTATTCATAAATTAAATTGGGTCGACGTTGCCATCATAGTTGTTTTTGTCAGGATTGTTTTCGTGGGCTTTAGAAGAGGCTTCACGGTCGAAATATTCAAGTTAATAGCCACGGTCTGCGGTATATTTATTTCAATCCATTTTTACAGCAGTATCTCTAAGTTCGTAAGCTTACACAGTCCATTAACAGCTGAATTCGCAGGCCCAATCGTCCTTGCCGGTTTATTTGTTATTGTTTTAATTATTTTTAAGTTTATCAGAGATGGTTTGATGTTTGTTTTTCATATTCAGCCCATCCCGGTTATAGACAAATGGGGCGGATTGCTTTTGAGTCTGCTAAGGGGATACTTCGTTGCAAGTATCGTAATCTTATTCATTTTCCTTGTCCCTATTGATTATTTTGAGAATTCAACCAAAAGCTCTTTTTCGAAAGAGTATCTTTTGGAGCTTTCTCCTAGAACTTACGCCTTTGTATTTGAAAACATCTATTCAAAATTCTCTTCAAGCGATAAACTAAACAAAGAAGTCTTTGAGTCAATACAGTAAAATAATAAATATTCATTAAAAGGGGGTCAGATTTGAAGTTAGGGGAAATCTATAAGTTTTTTGTAAAAGAAGGGATAGTTTGCGATCCGCGCGGGAAAAAAGTCATCACAAAGCAGCTCAAAGATCAAAAGAGTAAATATCGCCGTTTAAGCAAGGATGATAAAAGCGAATTTGATTTAGAATCTTTTAAGAATCCGTATGCGGATACACGCATTCTCCATGGCGACTCAGACAGAGAAATAAAAAGCATTCTTATCGGCATTGATATTGATGTCTCAGAGTTATTGCTGGCGGATAAATTTAATTCTATAGGCAAAGAAATTGATTTAGTAATTGCGCATCATCCTCGCGGTTCTGCATTAGCCGGTTTTTATGACGTGATGCATATGCAGAAGGATATTCTGGTTAAATTCGGAATGGATGGCGAGGTCGCGAAAGATTTTCTTGAAAAGCGCATAAAAGAGGTGGAGAGAAGCGTCTTGGGGGCAAATCATAATCGCGCGGTTGATGCTGCGCGATTACTGGACATCGCCTTTATGTGCGTACATACTCCGGCAGATAATCACGTCAATAAATATCTAAATGATTTTGTAAAAAAGAAAAAACCAAAGATGCTAAAAGATTTAATAAAGGCAATAAAGCAGATTCCGGAATATAGATTGGCGGCAAAAGATAAGGCAGGCCCTAAAATTATTATCGGAAAGCCCGAAGATAAGGTTGGTAAATTGGTCTTAGAGATGACCGGCGGCACCGAAGGTTCTAAAGATCTTTTTGCGCGCCTGTCGCAGTTGGGAATAAAGACAATTGTAAGTATGCATTTATCAGAGCAGCATTTTGCAAAGGCGAAGCCAGAACATATAAATGCGGTTGTTGCCGGACACATATCCTCGGATAACTTAGGGTTGAATCTTCTATTGGATAAATTAGAGCAAAAAGATAGGTTCATGGTTATGGGTTGTTCGGGATTCAGGAGGATAAGAAGATAAATGCCTGGTTTAATTCCGCAAGAGGTTATTGATCGAGTTCTTGAAGCGACCAATATCGCTGAGGTAATCTCTGGCTATATCCCTTTAAAACGCGCAGGTAGAAACTTTAGAGCGCTTTGTCCATTTCATCATGAAAAGACCCCTTCATTTATGGTTAGTCTGGACAGACAGATCTATCATTGCTTTGGCTGCGGCGTGGGAGGCAATGCGGTCAATTTTCTCATGCGTTACGAAAGAATGGAATTTCCCGAGGCAGTCGAGATGTTGGCAAAGAAAGCAGGGATTACAATTCCCAAGAAAGACCTTGCGCAGAAAAGTTCCGGCTTGAGTCAAAAACTCTTTTCGCTTAACGAACAGGCAAGCAATTTTTATCAAGATTTTCTTTTTAATTCTAAAGATGCTTCTGTCATAAGAAGTTATTTGGAAAAGCGGGGCATAACCCAAGCCACGGCAAAGAAATTTCGATTGGGTTATGCCCCCGATAAATGGGATTCGTTAATCAATTATCTTCGTGGTAAAAATACGAGCTTGAGCGTAATTGAGAAATCTGGTTTAATTTCCGCTCGCGAGGATGGTGCGGGATTTTATGACAGGTTTAGAAATAGGATCATCTTCCCGATATTTGATATTAAATCAAGGGTTATCGGCTTTGGAGCCAGGGCAACCGAGGATATAACTCCAAAATACATTAATTCTCCGGAATCGTTAATTTATTCTAAGGGCAGAAACTTGTTCGGCCTTAATTTTACAAAAGATGCGATTAGAAAACAGGATCAAGCAGTGGTTGTCGAGGGTTATTTGGATTTTATAATCCCCTATCAAGCAGGGTTAGATAATATCGTGGCTAGTTTAGGTACGGCGTTAACAATTGAGCAGATAAGGTTATTAAAAAGATACACGCAAAATGCAATTATAATTTTTGACGCAGATAATGCCGGAGAGCTGGCAACGCTTCGAAGCCTAGATTTATTTCTTAGTTTAGAGATGGATGTTAAGGTAGTGAGTCTTCCCAAGGGTTTGGATCCCGACTCATTTGTGGGAGAAAAAGGTATAGATAAATTAAAAGAAAAAATTGACAAAGCAATTAATCTCTTTGATTACAAATTAAATTTACTTAAAATCAGATTCGACATCGATAAATCTGAAGGAAAGGCAAAGATTGCCCAGGAGATGCTTATAACTATAAGCAAAGTAAAAAATGAGGTTTTGAAATCCAGTTATATGAAAAATCTTTCTGAAATACTCAACGTAAGAGAAGAAGCGCTTTTAATCGAGTTGGATAAGGTAAAAGATGACTCTGTGTTAGATTTCGATAAATTTTTGGCTAACAAGCCTCTAAATCTTAACACAGTCGAGAAGATGATTGTTAAGCTTATCCTTGAAGAAGAGAGTTTGATTAGTCAGATAAAAGAAAAATTAGAAATTACTGATTTCCAGGATCCACTGGTCAGAAAGATCATTTGTTCTATATTCGATTTAAATTCTAAAGGAAAGACAATAGAAGTGAACCGGCTTATGAGTTATTTCGATGACCAGGCGATATGTCAGACACTTACCCAATTGTGTTTTTCTGATGAGTGCAAGAAAATTGATAAACAAAAGGCGTTTGATGATTGCGTTAATCGTCTGAAACAAGAAAGTCTTAAAAGTAAACGGTCGGAGCTACGCAACCGGATAAAGACAGCCGAATCGCAAGGCGATAAAGGAAGATTGAGTGAATTAATGAAAGAATATAATTGCTTGATTAAGGGGAGAAGGAATGCCTAAAAGAATTCAAAAAAAAGATTTAGAAAAACTAATCACTCTTGGGAAAAAGAAAGGCTATCTTACCTATGATGAGGTAAATGATATTCTTTCTGATGATGTTATTTCTTCCGATGAGATTGACGAGGTCTTTGAGGTTCTCGACAATAAGGGCATAAGGGTTGTAAGCGCAGACAAAGCTAGTTACGAAAAGACTAGATTGGAAAACGGCGACTCCTTGAAGAATGGCATGAAGGAAGAAAAAGTTTCTGATAAATTCCTTCCGTTGGACGATCCTGTAAAGATGTATTTAAAGCAGATGGGTTCTATTCCGCTTCTCTCAAGGGAAGACGAGATAGGACTAGCCAAAAAGATTGAAGCGACAGAAAGGAAATTCATCGAGACCGTATTAGACACCACTTATGCCCGAGGAGAGTTGTTAAAGATAATCGACTGTATTATAAGTGGTGAGTTCAATGTTGAGGAATTTGTGGAAGACGAAGTTCAGGGAAGCGTAAAGCTTTTAAGGAGGACAAAAAAGGTAAGAGAAAAACTTCGTCGTATAAGAAAAGACTCTAATAAATTCTTTGAGATTCTTATTCAGTTTAATTTGAATCCCTGGGTGGCTTATGAGATTGTCAACAAAATAGAGAAGATGATAAGGGAGATTGACCGTATAGATAGAGACTTAAAAAAACGCAAATCCAGAAAAAGGACAAGTGCAAGTGCTTCTAAATTAAGAAAGAGAAAAAGAAGGCTTATGCGGCAGCTCGGCAACTCCTATAAGAAATTGAAAGAGCAGCTAAGGACAGTCAAGGTCAGGCAGGCTAAATTTAGTCGCGCAAAGAAGAATTTGGTTGAGGCTAACTTAAGATTGGTCGTCAGCATCGCAAAGAAATATATCAATCGCGGTTTATCCTTTCTTGATCTTATTCAGGAAGGCAATATGGGTTTAATCCGTGCGGTTGAGAAATTCGAATATAAACGCGGTTATAAATTTTCTACCTATGCAACTTGGTGGATTAGGCAGGCAATTACCCGTTCTATTGCGGATCAAGCAAGAACCATAAGAATCCCTGTTCATATGACCGAGACGATTAATAAAATAATCAGGGTTTCGCGAGTATTTGTTCAGGAGAATGGCCGAGAGCCGACTCCTCAGGAAATCTCCAAAGCAGTGCGTCTTCCTGTCCAAAAGGTCAAGGATATCTTAAAGATTTCTCAGGTGCCAATATCTCTACAGACTCCTATCGGAGATGAGGGAGATACTCATTTTGGTGATTTCATTGAAGATAAGAAGGCGATCTCGCCGGCAAACGCCACGTTGCACTCGATGCTTAAAGATGAAATAGAAACGGTGTTAGACTCTCTTACTGAAAGAGAAAAAAGAATCCTCAATTTAAGGTTCGGTATAACTGACGGTTCTGCTCGGACTTTGGAAGAGGTTGGAAATACTTTCAAGGTTACAAGAGAGAGGGTCCGCCAGATAGAAGCCAAGGCATTGAGGAAATTAAGGCACCCTACCCGTTCTCGTAGGCTTAAGACATTTCTTGATATGACCCTGGCCAAAGAGAACGAAAACACCTAATTTTAGTAATTTTTCTTGCAA
Organism: Candidatus Omnitrophota bacterium; assembly: GCA_043819095.1. GTDB lineage: Bacteria > Omnitrophota > Gorgyraeia > VGKH01 > VGKH01 > JBDRFF01. The sequence continues at coordinate 38,690 of JBDRFF010000056.1, read as the reverse complement.
ATTAGAATTTAGTTGTTAAGATACTTTTTAAGATGATGCTGAAAGATAAAGTTGCCTTAGTTACCGGTTCTGGTCGAGGTATTGGTAAGGAAATCGCCGCTGCTTTTGCAAAGGAAGGCGCAAAGATTGTTATTTGCGATATCGATGAGGTTACGGCATCTGCCACTGCCGAAGAAATAGCATCCTTAGGTGTCGAAACTACTAGCTTTAAGGTTGATGTTACGGATTTAGCCAGCATAGAAGAAATGGTAAATAAAATCCTTGACAAATTTAAAAGGATTGATATATTAATAAACAACGCTGGCATTACCAAAGATAATATTCTTCTCAGAATGAAAGAGACCGATTGGGATGCAGTGCTGAATGTGAATCTGAAAGGCACCTTTAACTGCACCAAGGTAGTTTCAAAGGTAATGTTAAGGCAGCGAGAAGGTAAGATTATCAACATTGCTTCGATCATTGGTATAATGGGTAATCCAGGGCAAGCAAATTATGCTGCTAGCAAGGCAGGCATAATCGGATTTACGAAATCCGTAGCTAAAGAGCTTGCCTCGCGAAACGTTAATGTTAATGCAGTTGCGCCTGGATACATCCAGACCGAGATGACAGAGAAGCTTCCTAGTGAAGTTAAACAGAAGCTGCTTTCTCTGATTCCAATAAAAAAGATGGGCGCTCCCCGTGATGTTGCTGGGGCGTGTTTGTTCTTGGCCTCGCCAGATTCAAATTACATCACTGGACAGACTATAGTGGTCGATGGCGGATTGGCTATGTAGGCCCAATACTCAAGAAGCTAAAGACTAAAGGAGGTAGTAAATGGCAGTAGATGAAAAAGTCAAATCAATAATTGCTGAGCAGCTAGGAGTAAAACCTGAAGAGGTCACACCCGAAGCCTCGTTTATTGATGATCTGGGCGCGGATTCATTGGATACGGTGGAATTAGTTATGGCATTGGAAGAGGAGTTTGGAATCGAGATACCCGATGAAGATGCTGAGAAGATGACCACTGTTGGCCATGCAATCAAATACATTGAAGAAAAAGCCAAACAAGCAAAATAAGATTATAATTATTAATTTTTAGATAAAATTTTTGCCCCGACTCCTAAGTCGGGGCAACTGTTTATAGGCGGTAGTAAAAATTATGAAGAAAAGAATCGTTGTAACAGGATTAGGGATTATTTCACCGGTTGGTAATAACGTAAATGATTTCTGGAAATCACTCTTAGAGTCCAAAAGCGGCGTAGGTCCTATTAAGCAATTTGATGTTAGTGTTTTTGATTCCAGGATTGGCGGCGAAGTAAAAGATTATAATCCATTAGACCATTTTAACAGCAAAGAAACCCGGCGCATGGATAAATTTGTCCAGTACGCAGTTATTGCTTCAAGAGAGGCAGCGAAAGATGCTGGTTTGGATTTTGAAAAGCTGGATAGAAACCGTATCGGTGTTATTGTTGGTTCAGGTATTGGTAGTTTAAACACGGTAGAAAGAGAATACGGCAATTTCCTAAAATATGGCCCTAAGAAATTTTCTCCTTTTATGATACCGCTTCTTATAGTTAATGAGGCAGCCGGACACATATCTATGGATCTAAAGGTCAAAGGTCCGAATTCCTGCGTTGCTACTGCCTGTGCCTCTGGTTCACACGCCATCGGAGATGCGTTTAGGATATTACAGCACGGCGATGCGGATATAATGTTTTGCGGCGGCACGGAGAGTTGTATTTCACCGCTTGGCCTAGGTGGTTTTTGCGCGCTCAAGGCTTGCTCTACGAGAAATGACGATCCACAAAAGGCAAGCAGACCGTTTGATAAAGAAAGAGACGGTTTTGTTATGGCAGAAGGTGCTGGCATTGTGGTATTGGAAGAATTAAAACATGCCAAAAAAAGAGGCGCTAGAATCTATGCTGAATGCGTTGGATACGGTTTATCGGCAGATGCTTATCATATTACTGCACCTGATCCTGAAGGAGATGGTGCTGCTCGAGCAATGAGCATGGCGTTATTTAATGCAAAAGTTAACCCCGAAGAGGTTAATTATTTAAATGCTCACGGAACATCTACTCAATTAAACGATAAGGTTGAGACAATGGCAATAAAGAAAAGTTTCGGATCACATGCAAAGAAATTAGCAGTTAGCTCCACGAAATCTATGACCGGGCATCTTTTAGGTGCTGCCGGCGGAGTGGAGTTCGTTGCCTGCGTTTTAGCTATAAGAGATAATGTCCTCCCGCCCACAACAAATTATGAACACCCTGATCCAGAATGCGATTTGGATTATGTTCCTAATAATGCCCGCAAAACTAATGTCGATATAGTTATGTCCAATTCTTTGGGTTTCGGTGGCCATAACGCAACCTTACTCTTAAAAAGATTCAAATAAAAATTTTGGTATAAACCCTATTGCGATTTTTAAAATTGTATATATAATATAGGTATATATTATGGGAATGACGATTACAGAGAAAATTTTATGTGCACATTGCGGCAAGAAGCAGCTTCGGCCGGGAGAATTTATCTTAGCCAAAGTCGATTTTACATTAGGCAATGACATTACAGCGCCTTTGGCGATTGAAGAATTTAGTAAATTAAGACAAAGAAAAGTCTTCAATCCGAACAAGATCGCTCTTGTGCCGGATCATTTTCTTCCGGCGAAAGATATGAAAGCAGCCAACGCAGCCAGGATTCTAAAGGATTTTGCTCATAAATATAAGATCAAGAATTATTTTGAGATTGGTTGCATGGGGATTGAGCATGCGCTTCTGCCAGAAAAAGGTTTGGTTGGGCCTGGAGATTTAGTAATCGGAGCAGATTCGCATACTTGTACTTACGGAGCATTAGGTGCATTTGCAACCGGCGTGGGTTCAACTGATTTAGCTGCCAGCTGGGTCTTGGGTAAGGCGTGGTTTAAAGTTCCGGAGACAATAAAATTTGTCTATGAAGGAAAACCAAATAAATGGGTCGGCGGAAAAGATATTATTCTGCATACAATCGCTGATATCGGAGTCGATGGCGCTGCTTACAAAGCAATAGAATTTACCGGAGAGGCAATAAAAAACTTAGGTATGGATGATAGGTTTTCTATCTGCAATATGGCAATTGAGGCAGGAGGAAAATCTGGGATTATCGAACCGGATGAGAAAACTTTCGGATTCGTTAAAAATATCCAGAAAAAATCTGTAAACAAGATGATGCTTAGTAAGTTGAAAAGCGATAAGGATGCGAGATATTCGCAGGTTAAGACCTACGATGTAAGTAAATGGGAGCCGGCAGTGGCCTGCCCACATCTACCTAGCAATGTGAAGCCGATTAGCAAATTAAGAAACGTAAAATTAAATCAAGTTGTAATCGGTTCTTGCACTAACGGAAGGATCTCTGATTTAAGAATCGCTGCTAAGATTTTAAAAGGTAAAAAAGTTTTCCCGAAACTGCGTTTAATAGTTTTTCCTGCAACGCAAAAGATTTACCTACAGGCAGTGGAAGAAGGATTGGCTGAGATTTTTGTTAAGGCAGGGGGAGTTTTTTCAACCCCAAGCTGTGGTCCGTGTTTAGGCGGTCATCTGGGAGTTTTAGCCGAAGGAGAAGTTGCCTTAGCAACTACAAACAGGAATTTTCTTGGTCGCATGGGCGATGTGAAAAGTTTTGTTTATCTTTCTAATCCAGCAGTTGCAGCAGCAAGTAGTATTAAAGGAAGGATTGCTCACCCGCAGGAGATAGTTTAAATTTATATTTTATTATGTCATTAAAAGGAAGAGTTCATAAATTTGGGGATGATGTCAATACTGATGAGATTATTGCAGCGCGGTACCTTAATTTGACCTCAGCAAAAGATTTGGGTAAGCATTGCATGGAGTCTCTGGATAGGCATTTCTCTAAAAAGGTTAAAAAGAATGATATTATCGTTGCTGGAAAAAATTTTGGCTGTGGTTCTTCGCGGGAGCATGCACCGCGAGCGATTAAGGGAAGCGGTGTATCTTGTGTTATCGCAAAAAGTTTCGCCAGGATATTTTTCAGAAACGCGATAAATATTGGACTTCCCATCATTAAGATTTCCGATGTGAAACAAATAAAACAAAATGATTTATTGGAAGTCGACATAAATAAAGGTATAATAAAAAATCTATCGAACAAAAAAGAATATAAATCTCAGGTATTTTCCGGCTTTATGCAAGAGTTGGTTAATGCAGGTGGATTAATGAGATGGGTTAAGAAACACAAAAAATAATCGGAGTCAAAATGGGTAAGAAAAAAACATATAAAATTGCAGTGATTCCTGGAGACGGGACTGGTCCTGAAGTAATGCGTGAAGGCATAAAGGTTACGGAGGCTGTCTCTAACAAATACGACTTCAAGTTCGATTTTGTAAACTACGATTTTGGCGGTGATAGATATTTAAAGACCGGAGAGGTCCTACCTGATTCTGCAATCGAAGAATTTAAAAAAATGGATGCGATTTATCTGGGCGCGATCGGTCATCCGGATGTGAAGCCTGGTATCTTAGAGAAAGGGATCCTCCTTAAAACTAGATTTGATTTAGATCAATATATAAACCTTCGTCCGGTAAAACTCTATCCTGGAGTCTGGACTCCGATTAAGGATAAAGGTCCGGAGGAAATAGACTTTGTTGTTGTGCGTGAAAATACTGAAGGCCTATATAAAGGAATGGGAGAATTCCAAAAGAAGGGGACAAAAGATGAAGTTGCGATTCAGGTTTCTTATAACACGAGAATTGGGGTTGAGCGTTGCGTTCGTTTTGCATTTGAGTATTGCAAGAAGCGAAATAAAAAGAAAAGTTTAACTCTTTGCGGCAAGACCAATGTTTTAACCTTTGCCTGGGATCTTTGGGAGAGGACATTTAATGATGTCGCAAAAAAATATCCCAGTATCAAAACTGATTACACCCATGTGGACGCCACCTGTATGTGGATGATTAAAAATCCCGAATGGTTTGATGTAATCGTCACAGATAATATGTTCGGTGATATAATTACAGATTTGGGAGCTATGATTCAGGGTGGCATGGGAATCGCTGCAGGCGGAAATTTAAATCCAGAGGGTGTCTCTATGTTTGAGCCTATTGGTGGCTCTGCGCCGAAATATACAGGCAAAAATGTTATAAACCCACTTGCCTGCATCTGCGCAGGTCAAATGATGCTTGAACATTTAGGAGAAGAAAAAGCAGCAGTTGCAGTTGAGAAATCTGTAATGAAGATTACAAAAGACAAGCTAAAATCTCTTTCAGCGGGAAAGATGGGGTATTCGACAACTGAAGTCGGAGATTTAGTTGTTAAGAATTTGTAAAGGATGTGAATCTAGATGAAGAAGAAAGACAAGTATAATGTTGCAGTTGTCGGTGTAGGTGCGGTTGGCGAGGAGATGCTTCGCGTTTTAGCGCAAAGGAATTTCCCTATTGGTGAACTACGTGTTTTTGCCAGAAGCGCTCGCGACATCAAAGTCGATGATAGATCATATTCAGTGAAACAGATTAGCAATGATGGTTTCAACGAAATAAATATCGCTCTGTTTGCGGGAACGGAAGGCGAAAAAGGCGCTGCTGTGACTTATGGTCCTGAGGCAGTAAAAAGAGGCGCTGTTGTAATAGATAATGGCAGAGATTTCAGGATGAAAGCGGATGTTCCTTTAGCTGTGCCTGAGGTCAATGCAAAAGAAATCAAAAAGCACAAAGGCATAATCGCTAATCCGAATTGTACTACAATTCAGATGGTTGTGGCTATCAATCCAATTTATAAAAATGCAGGAATAGAAAGAGTTATTCTTTGTAGTTATCAGGCAGTTTCCGGAGCAGGCAGAGCTGCGGTTAGACAGCTGCAAGACGAATATAGGGCTTGGGCAAATGCAGGTAAAGAGGATGTTTCTCGAGTCCTGCCGCAAGAAATTGCCTTTAATGTGTTTCCGCATGTAGGAGATTTTGCAGAAGATGATTATACTTCCGAAGAATGGAAATCGGTTAAGGAGGCCCATAAGATTTTAGAGGATGATTCGATAAAGATTTCTTCTACCACTGTCAGGGTTTCTGTTAAGACCGGGCATTCGCAGGCGATATATCTTGAGACCAAAAAACCCATCTCTTCAGAAAGGGCAAAAGAAATTTTATCGAAAGCTCCAGGAGTGAAATTAGTCGATGATGTAAAAAATAATCTTTATCCTATGCCGATTAACTGCGAAGGTAAAGATGAGGTTTTTGTCGGACGCGTGCGGCGCGACCCGTTTGTCAAAAACGGCCTATGGCTTTGGGTCGTCTCTGACAATCTTCGTAAAGGTGCAGCATTAAACGCTATCCAGATTGCCGAAGAGTTGATCAAGTAACCGCTCAATTTACCCATCCGTTTAAAAAAAATACTTATGCGAAATATTAAATTGACTATTGAATATGACGGAACAATCTATAAAGGTTGGCAGTCTCAAGGCAAACGTCGAACTAAAACTATTCAGCAGGTTTTAGAAAAATCGCTGGAGAAAATTTTAGGAGAAAAGATTAAACTGATTGCATCCGGTAGGACTGACAGCGGGGTGCACGCGCTCGGCCAGGTCGCTAATTTCAAAACCAGGACAAAGCTAAAGCCAGACCAGATCAAAATGGCGCTGAACTCAAATTTACCCTTGGATATCGTGGTCAGGGGAGCAAAAGAAGTTGATTCAAAATTCCATTCCAGATACGATGTCAAATCAAAGGTTTATCGATATGTAATTTTAAATAGGATGGAGCGCCCGGCAATATATCGAAATCGATGCCTGTTTATTTCTTATAGATTAGATTTAAATTTAATGCAACAAGAAGCAAGGCAACTGCTTGGCAGACATGATTTTAAAGTCTTTCAGTCTGCAAATAAGGTTCAAAGAGGTTCTGTGCGAACGATTAAAAGCATCAAAATTAATAAAAAAGCTGATTCTATAAGTATCGAGATCGAGTCCAATGGTTTCTTGTATAAAATGGTAAGAAACATCGTGGGAACACTTATAGAAATCGGTAGAGGAAGGTTCGAAAAAGGCACAATTAACAGGCTTTTAAGCAGTAAAAATCGCTGTTTAGCCGGTCCATCAGCCCCTGCAGGCGGTTTATACCTTTTGAAAGTTAACTATTGACTTCTGTCTCAAATAATGTTATATTCTAACTCCTTATGAATAAAACGTACATAGCTAAACAAAGTGATATAAAGCGCATTTTTTATCTTGTAGATGCCAAAGGTAAAATCCTGGGGAGACTTGCATCTAAAGTGGCTAGTATCTTAAGAGGCAAACACAAATCTTGTTATACGCCACATATTGATACAGGCGATGCAGTTATTGTGATTAATGCTGCAGAGATTAGGGTTACAGGTAAGAAACTAAAGGAGAAGGTTTATTTACATTTTTCAGGATATCCCAGCGGATTAAGAGAATATACGCTTGAGGCGATGTTAAAGAAGAATCCAAGCAAGGTTATTAGATTAGCTGTAAAAAGGATGTTGCCGGATAATTCTTTAGGAAGAAAAATCTGCAAGAAACTTAAAGTTTACGATAATGAAGATCATCCTCACAAGGCGCAGAGCCCGGTAACATTGGAGGTATAGTCATGGTGGAAAATAAGGAAATTTGGACAACTGGAAGAAGAAGAGACGCGGTAGCTCGAGTAAGACTAAGCGCCGGTAGCGGTAAAATCACTGTAAACGGTACTACGCTAGAAGAATATTTTCCACGGGAGACAGACAGGATTTTAATAGCGCAGCCTTTGGAGGCTACGAATATGCAGAATAAATTCAATATACTGGTTAATCTTACTGGCGGCGGAAAGACCGGTCAAGCCGGAGCTTTGAGACTTGGCATTTCTAGGGCGATTGCCGTTATCGACGAGAGCACTCATTCTTTATTAAGGAAAGAGGGTTTCTTGCGCCGCGATCCGCGTATGAAAGAGCGTAAGAAATATGGCCAGAAAGGAGCCAGAAGGAGATTTCAGTGGACTAAGCGATAATTATAAAATTATAAATAAATATTCTTTTTCCTTAAACGCCATATCAAAAATGGCGTTTTTTATTTATATTTCTCGACGAAAAATTATATTGACCTCGTCAGAAAATATGGTAAAATTATAATATTAATTCCGTTTTTCTCGTCATAAAAAGAAAGGTTGAAAAATGCTAAAAGTTGGCATAGTTGGCGCAACCGGATATACTGGTGAAAAGCTTATCGATATTCTATTGAGCCATCCGGAAGTGAGAATTACTTATCTTTCAGCAAAAATCGAAAAAGCGCAAAAGGTCGCTGATATCTTTGCGCATTTTAACGGAAAGATCAATCTCATTTGCGATAACTTTGATTTAGAAAAGGCATCATCCTTGTGCGATCTAATATTTTTAGCTGTTCCGCACACGATTTCTATGTTATTTGCACCTGAATTGCTAAAAAGAAATAAAACAGTGATAGATTTAAGCGCAGATTATAGACTTAAAGATTCAGCCGAATATAAAACTTGGTATGGCACTGCGCACAAAGATAAGAAAAATATAGAAAATGCGATTTATGGTTTGCCTGAGCTTTATCGGGAGAAGATAAAGAAGGCAAAATTAATCGCAAACCCTGGATGTTATCCTACAGCAGCGATTTTAGCTTTGGCTCCGGCTCTGACAGCCGAAATAATTGATTTAAAGTCAATTATCATCGACGCTAAATCCGGTCTTACCGGAGCAGGAAGAAAGGCATCGATCGATTTCTTTTTCTCTGAAGTAAATGAAAATTTAAAGGCTTATAAAATTAATGCGCATCAGCATATGCCAGAGATTAATCAAGAGATTTCAAATTTGGCGCAAAAAAAAATTACAACTATATTTATTCCTCATCTTGTTCCGATGGATAGAGGGATATTAGAAACCATCTATATTAAATTAAAAGAATCTAAACCAGAAAAAGATATTATAAAAATCTATAAGAAATTTTATAAGACTGAGCCTTTTGTAAGGGTTCATGATGAAGGAAAATTCCCGCAGACAAAAGATGTTTTAGACTTAAATTGTTGTGATATTTGTCTAAGAGTTTGTGAAGAGAAAAAGACGCTCATGATCGTTGCGGCAATCGATAATTTAATGAAAGGCGCAGCCTCCCAGGCAGTGCAGAATATGAATATCGCCTGTGGCTTCAGAGAGGATGCTGGACTAAAATGAAGATTTTAAAGAAGCCGGTTTTGCCGATTGGTTTTAGGGCAGGCGGCACTTCTTGCTGTATAAAGAAATCAGGAAAGAAAGATTTAGCCTTGATTTATTCTGATAAGATTGCGACAGCAGCCGGTGTGTTTACTACTAATAAACTTCAGGCAGCACCTGTAAAGGTAAATAAAATTTATCTAAGTGACAATCGAGCTCAGGCAGTAATCGTAAATAGCGGTAATGCTAATTGCATGACGAAGACAAGAGGTTTCAGGGATGCTATAAAGATGACGTCAGTCGTAGCTAAAAATTTAAAGATAAAAACTAAAAACGTTTTGGTTGCCTCGACTGGTATTATTGGAAAGCCGCTTCCCATGGATAAAATTAAAAAAGGCATTCCTGAATTAGTCAAAAAAACGAAGAGAAGCGGAATCAGCGATGCAGCGTCAGCGATTATGACAACAGATAGAAATCCCAAGAGCATCGCGCTTAAGATTATGATTGATAGTAAAGCTGTAACTATCTGCGGAATTGCAAAAGGCGCAGGAATGATTTATCCGAATATGGCAACAATGCTTTCGTTTATCACAACCGATGCGGCGATTGCAGCGAGTGCATTAAAGAAGGCATTAAAAGTCGCAGTATATAACTCATTTAATTGTATAACTGTTGATGGATGTATGAGTACAAATGATATGGTTTTGATTATGGCAAATGGCTATGCCCAAAATAGAAAGATAAACGCGACAGATAAAGCTTTTGATAGATTCTCTAAGGCAATAAATTATGTTTGTTTAGAACTGGCGAAAAAAATCATTTATGATGCTGAGGGCGCAACTAAATTTATACAGATAAAAGTTAAAGGTGCAAAGATTTCCCAAGATGCTAAAAAAGCTGCTTTCGCCGTAGCTAATTCCAATCTTTTAAAAACAGCGGTTTTTGGAGAAAACAGAAACTTAGGAAGAATATATTCTGCTTTAGGTCAGACAGGAATAAACATCAATGAAAATAGAATAAAAGTTTCGACAACATCTTTTAAAAATAAGAACATAAAAATAACAATCAATTTAAATATGGGCAAATCCGAGTCAACAGTTTACACTTCGGATTTATCTACGGGATACGTGAGAATTAATGCAAGATATAATTAAAAAAGCCGATGTTTTAATCGAGGCACTGCCTTATATACACGCCTTTAGAAAAAAGACCATCGTAATAAAATACGGAGGAAGTATCTTAGGTGAAGAAAAAATCAGAAAAGGTGTATTAGAAGATATTGTTTTTTTAAGTTTTATGGGAATAAGACCGATTCTCGTCCACGGCGGTGGTCCCAGTATTACTGAAAGGATGAGGGAGATAGGTAAAAAAACTGAATTCTATGAAGGTATGAGAGTCACCGATAAAGAGACGCTTAAGGTAGTAGATGAAGAGTTAATGAAATTGAATCGGATGATTGTCAAAGAAATGAAAGAGTTAAATGGTCATGCAATTAGCTTGAGTGGCGACCAAGACATTATCAGAGCAAAAAGAAAAACAGGAAAGGGCAAAAAAGACTTGGGTTTTGTGGGCGAGATTGTTGGGATAAATAAATCTATTCTCCTTAACAAATTAAAAAGAGAGATAATTCCTGTAATTTGTCCGATGGCAAAAGGAGAAAAAGAACAAATTTATAATGTTAATGCTGATGAAGCAGCTTCGGCTATCGCGGTTGAGTTGACAGCAGAAAAATTTGTATTATTGACTAACATAAAAGGAATTATGAGAAATATTGAGGATCACGAGTCATTCATTTCTTCTTTGAATATAGAGGAAGCAAAGTCATTAATAAAACAAAAAGTAATCCAAGAAGGGATGATTCCGAAGGTCAAGGCCTGCTTAAAGACAGTTGAGGGCGGAGTCAAAAAAACACACATTATCGATGCGAGAACTCCTCGGGCATTGCTTTTGGAAATTTTCACGGATGAAGGTATCGGGACCGAGATTACAAAATGAAAAAACAAGAGATTTTTGATTCATATAAGGATTATATTCTTCCGACATACACGCGGATGAATGTAATTTTCACCAAAGGCAAAGGCTCAAGGCTTTGGGATATTGATGGAAAAGAGTATTTAGATTTTTTTCCTGGTTGGGGAGTAAGTAACTTAGGGCATTGTCATCCAAATGTTATAACAGCGGTTAGGGAACAGATTGGAAAACTTATCCATATCCCGAACAATCTTTATCATCCACAGCAGGCAAAGCTTGCAAAGGAGATCATTTATTGGTCGTTTGAAGGAAAGGTATTTTTCTGTAACTCTGGAGCAGAGGCAAATGAAGGTGCAATAAAATTTGCTAGGTCATATGGTTCGATTTCGCTCACCATAAGTGGCAAGGGCAAAAGATTTGAGATAATAACTTTTAAAAATTCTTTTCATGGAAGAACGCTCGCTGCCTTGACCGCAACTGGACAAGATAAATACAAAGAAGGTTTTGCGCCTTTGGTCGAAGGATTTAAGACAGTTGAATTTAATAATTTAGATGCTGTTAAGAACGCGATTAGTGATAAAACTGTCGCAATTATGTTGGAGTTGATTCAAGGTGAAGGCGGGATAAATGTCGCGGATAAAGAATATATTTTGGGTTTAAGACAGCTTTGCGATGAAAAAGATCTGCTTTTGATTTTTGATGAGGTTCAGACTGGAATCGGCAGGACGGCAAAGATGTTTGGTTTTCAAAATTACGAAGTTAAGCCCGATATTATGACATTAGCCAAAGCTTTAGCCGGAGGACTACCTATCGGTGCGATGGTTGTTAAAAAAGAAATCGCTGATACTTTAGGCCCGGGAACTCATGCATCAACATTCGGCGGAAGTCCATTGGTTTGCAGAGCTTCGCTGGGCGTGTTTAAAGCAATTCAAAAGGAAAAAATGCTTGCTAATGCTGTAAAGATGAGTGAGTATTTGTTTAGTAAATTGGGTGCGCTAAAATCAAAGCATAGCCAGATACTCGAGGTTAGAGGAATGGGTCTTATGATTGGAATAGAGTTAAATATAGAGGGAAAGCAGATTGTGGAAAAGGCACTTGAAAAAGGACTGCTGATTAATTGCACTCACGATAAGATTTTAAGATTGATGCCAGCTTTAAATGTTAACAAAAAGCAGATTAATAAAGCGTTGGCGATTTTAGATGGCATATTAAGTGAAGGATAGAAATGAAAAAAGATTTGATTTGTATTAAAGATTTATCAACTAAAGAAATCGATAAGGTTTTCAGCCTAACCACTAAGCTCAAAAAAAGCAAATCGAGTTTTTCTAAGAAATTAAAAGGAAAATCTGTTGTATTAATTTTTCAAAAGCCATCGAACAGAACTAGGGTTTCATTTGAAGTTGGGGTTTGGCAGCTGGGCGGAAATTGTATTTATTTGGGTCCGGATGAAATCAATCTGGGCGTAAGAGAAACTGTCGAAGATGCAGCCAAGACACTTTCTAGATATTTAGACGCAATTGTTGCTAGAACGTATAAGCATAGCGATATGTTGGATTTGGCAAAGTATTCTAAGATCCCCGTGATAAATGGTTTATCGGACTTGCTTCATCCTTGTCAGGCTTTAGCTGATTTATATACTATAAAGGAAAAGTTCGGAAAACTAAAAGGCGTTAATTTAGCTTACATCGGAGACGGAAACAATGTTTGTCATTCGCTTATGTATGTCTGCGCAAAAGTTGGAGTGAATTTAAAAATCGCAACACCTAAAGGATATGGACCGAATAAAAAGATTATCAGGGATTCAAAAACACCAATGAAGAATATTTCTAATAATCCAAACAAGGCAGCGGATGGAGCTGAGGTTGTTTATACCGATGTTTGGGCGAGCATGGGGAAAGAGCAAGAGGCTGCAAAAAGAAAAAAGATTTTTAAAGGCTTTCAGGTTAATAGCAGATTAGTTTTAAAAGCGAAGAAAAACTACATTTTTATGCATTGTTTACCTGCGCATAGAGGCCAAGAGGTAGCAGATAATATTATGGATAGCAAGCATTCGATTGTATTCGATCAGGCAGAAAATAGATTGCATGTCCAGAAAGCAATTTTGGTGATGCTTCTTGTAGGAAAATAAATGAAAAAAGTAGTTCTGGCATATTCCGGTGGATTAGATACTTCTTGCTGCGTAAGATGGCTCAAGGATAAAGGCTACGATATAATCTGCTTTATCGCTGATTTAGGACAAGGCGAAAATTTCAAGCTTATTAAAAAAAGAGCTATTAAGACAGGTGCATCAAAGGTATATGTGAAGGATTTAAAGAAAGAATTTGCCCAGGATTTTATTCTACTTACGCTTAAGGCAAATGCTGTTTATGAGGGTAAATACTATTTAGCAACAGCTCTGGGAAGACCGTTGATTACAAAATATTTGGTTGATATTGCACATAAAGAAAAGGCAAAGGCGATTGCACATGGCTGTACTGGAATCGGCAATGACCAAGTCAGAATTGAAGGAACAACGAAGTTGCTTGATTCAAAATTAAAGATTGTTGCTCCGGTAAAGGTTTGGAAATTAAAATCCAGAGAAGAAGAGATTGATTATGCCAAGGAAAAGAAAATTCTCGTAGATGTCACGAAGAAAAAGATCTATAGCATTGATAAAAATTTATGGGGTGTAAGTATTGAATGCGGTGTCTTGGAAGATCCTTGGACTGAGCCGCCAAAAGATGTGTATCAGATGAGCCTTGATCCACAAAAAGCAGCATCAAAGCCGCAATATTTGGATATTTATTTTAAGCAAGGCGAGCCAAAGAAGATAAATGGTAAGAGTTATTCATTGATTAAATTGATTTCAAAATTAAATAAAATCGGAGGAGAACACGGGATTGGCAGGTCTGATTCGATTGAGAACAGAGTAATCGGCTTAAAATCCAGGGAAATTTACGAGGCGCCAGCAGCAGCCATTTTAGTTGCTGCGCATAAAGAATTAGAAAGCATGGTCTTAAAAGGAAAGGTTCAGCACGAAAAGGAAATCATTTCCTTAAAATATGCTGAGATGATTTATAGAGGTGAGTGGTTTTCGAAAAAGAAAAAACTTCTTGATAAAGCTATTAACAAGACACAGAAAAAAGTTACAGGAACCGTCAGATTAAAACTATATAAAGGAAGCTGTATTCCCGTAGGAAGAAAATCAAAGTATTCTTTATATAAGAGAGAACTGGTAACATACAGCTCAAAATAAAAAGGAAGAAACATGAAAAAACTTTGGGGAGCTAGATTTGCTAAAAAGACATCGAGCTTGGCTGATAAATTTTCATCGAGCATTTCGTTCGATAAGAAACTTGCTGTTTATGATGTCAAAGGAAGTATCGCCCATGCCAAGATGCTGGGCAAGTGCAAAATTATCAGTTCAAGCGACGCAAAAAGAATCGTTAAGGGTCTAAAAGCGATTCTGAAACATATTGAGCAGGGCAGATTTAAATTCAATCCAAAAGCTGAAGATATCCATTCAAATATCCAGGATGCTTTGAAGAAAAAAATCGGTCAGGCGGCTGATAAATTACATACGGCAAGATCAAGAAATGACCAAATTGCTTTGGATATGAAAATGTATTGTTTAGATGAAATAACAACAATTAATAAGCTTATCGCTAATTTACAGAAATCAATACTTTCTTTTGCAAGCAAAAATAAGAAAGTAATAATTCCAGCTTATACGCACATGCAACTTGCTCAAGTAGTGTTGTTAGCGCACCATCTTTTGGCTTATCTGGAGATATTGGAAAGAGATAAGGGTAGATTAGTCGATACAGCAAAGAGAACAAATGCGATGCCTCTGGGTTCCTGCGCTTTATCAGGAACATCTTTAGGGATAGATAGATTTTACGTTGCAAAAGAATTGGGCTTTGATAAGGTTACGGCAAACAGTATTGATTCCATAAGCGACAGAGACTTTGTTTTGGAGGCTTTAGCCAATTTGGCAATACTATCGGTCCATCTTTCAAGAATATCTGAAGATCTGATATTATGGTCTACAAGAGAATTTGATTTTATTGAGATTGAATGGTCCTTTTGTACAGGTTCATCGATTATGCCGCATAAAAAGAATCCGGATATATTAGAGCTTATTCGGGCAACGGTTGGTGAGATTCATGGAAATTTATCGAGCGTACTAATAATGATGAAGGGCTTACCTTTATCATACAACAGAGATATGCAATTTGATAAACCGCCGCTATTTAGCTCCGTAGATACAATAAAGGAGATTTTGGCCATTTTTACTGAACTTTTCAAGAATGTAAATGTTAATAAGGCTCTAGTCGCAAAAAAGATCGATGATGAATCTTTATTCTCTGTAGACATTATGGAATATCTTATCAAAAAAGGCGTAGCTTACAGGGACGCCCACGATATAGTTGGCAAGATGGTAAAAAAGTTCTTAGATAAAGGAAAGAGCTTGTCGCAAATCGATATTAAAGAATTCAGAAAGTTTTCAAAGGAATTCCAGAAAGATGTTAAAAAATTATTAAATCCGAGTACCTCAGTTAATTTAAAGAAGTCATTCGGAGGAACATCTCCATCAAGAGTAAATACTCAGTTACAAATTTGGAAGAAGAAACTAAATGCATGATTTTAAGTTTAGAAGAAATAGACTTTACTGCGAGTCAGTAAATATCGAAGCTATTGCAAGAAAAATAACAACGCCTTTTTATCTTTATAGCTATAAGACGTTGACTGATCATTTCGAGAAGTTAAAGAAGGCATTTTCCAGTATCGATCCTTTGATTTGCTATTCGATGAAGGCGAATTCCAATCTTGCTATCTGCCGGGCTTTGGTTCGTACAGGTGCCGGATTAGATATCGTCTCAGGCGGAGAACTATTCAAGGCAACAAAAGTCGGTTGTGCAGCCAAGAAAATTGTCTATGCCAGCGTGGGAAAGACAGAGGAAGAGATTTCTCAGGCAATCAGCAGGGGAATTCTATTTTTCAATGTCGAATCCGTTCCTGAAATAGAGAGAATAAATAGGATATCTCGAAAGTTAAATAGGATTACACAAGTTGCGATTAGAATTAATCCTGATGTTGAGCCGGGAACGCACCGTTATATCACAACCGGAAAACTAACGAATAAATTCGGGATTGATTTCTTAACAGCAAGAAGAATTTTTTCGCAGAGAAGAAGATTCAGTAATTTAAAGATTAATGGCCTGCATATGCATATTGGTTCGCAGATTATTGCCGGAAAACCATTTCTAAACGCGATAAGGCGTGTTGTTCGATTTATCGACAATTTGAGATTTCTAGGCGTAAGAATTGAATATCTCAATATCGGCGGCGGACTAGGGATAATCTACAAGGATGAAAAGCCGCAGACAGCGGATCAGTTTGCTCAATTAGTGTTGCCTGTTTTAAGGAAGACAGGTTTAAAAATTATTCTGGAGCCGGGAAGATTCATTGTGGGAAACGCTGGAATATTGGTCACTAAGGTTCTTTACTTAAAGAGATCTCGAATTAAGTCATTCGTTATTGTTGATGCTGCGATGAATGATTTAATCAGACCTGCCTTATATCAAGCGCACCACGAGATAGTGCCGTTAAGAAAAGCTTCAACAAGAACAAGAAACGTTGATGTGGTCGGCCCGATCTGTGAAAGCGGTGATTTCTTTGCAAAGAATAGAAGAGTATCAATTCCTCGCGAGGGAGGATTTTTTGCCATTATGAGCGCAGGAGCGTATGGTTTTAGCATGGCGTCTAACTACAATAGCCGTCCACGCACAAGTGAAATAATGGTTAAGGGAAATAGAATTTTTGTGATTCGTGAAAGAGAATCATATCGCGATTTAGTTAACGGAGAATCCATTCCTAAATTTTTGAGATGAAAAAGATAAATTTCACCAAGATGGTTGCAAGCGGAAACGATTTTATCGTAGTTGATGAATTGAAGACTAATCTGCATTCCTTGGCTAGAAGAGTCTGCGAAAGAAAGACAGGTGTTGGCGCCGATGGTTTGCTTACGATAAAAAAGAAAAAAGCAGGTCATTTTAATATGCGCATATTTAATCCTGATGGCTCTGAAGCTGAGATGTGCGGAAATGGCGCTAGGTGTCTCGCGCTTTATGTAAATAGAAAATTTAAACTAAAAAAACTAGATTTGCATACAAAATCCGGCATCATCGAAGCTAATGTTAATAAAGATACAGTGAAGATAAAGATGTCTCATCCGAGAGATTGCAGCTTGGATATATCAGTTGTTCTTAGCCAGAGAGACATAAAAGTGAATTATATTGATACCGGCGTGCCGCATTCTGTAATTTTTGTCGAGGGATTAAATCTAATCGACGTAGTGAATATCGGTAGAGAAATCCGCCACCATAGAAAATTTCAACCGCGAGGGACCAACGTTGACTTTGTAGAAATTTATGATAAAGATTTAATCGGAGTCCGTACATACGAAAGAGGAGTAGAGAACGAGACTCTTGCCTGCGGAACAGGAGCGGTAGCTTCAGGTTTGATTTCGTTTTTAAAAGTTTTTGAGGACAAAGATAAGCCAAAAAAGTTTTCAATGAAAATAAAAACTTTGAGTACGGAAATACTCAAAGTCTATTTTGATTATAAAAATGACAAATTTTACAATGTTTGGTTAGAAGGAAAATCCCAAATAATTTATAAGGGGGAATATTATGTTTAAAGGCTCGTTAGTAGCAATTGTTACGCCTTTTAAGAACGGAAAAATTGACGAAAAAAAGTTAGCGGAGTTAATTGAGTTCCAGATTAAAAATGGTACATCTGGCATTGTTCCTTGCGGCACGACGGGTGAATCTCCAACTTTAAACTTCCAGGAGCATGAGAGAGTCATTGAATTGATAATCGAAGTGGTTAATAAAAGAGTTCCTGTAATTGCTGGCACGGGTTCTAATTCAACTCAAGAGGCGATAGAGCTTACAAAGCATGCCGCCAAGGCCGGAGCGGATGCCTCATTACAGGTTTCTCCCTATTACAATAAGCCGACTCAAGAAGGATTGTATCTGCATTTTAAAGCAATTGCAGAGGCAGCTAGGATTCCTATTATTCTTTATAATATTCAGGGAAGAACGGCGGTCAATATTGCTCCTGAGACAATTGCCAAATTAGCTCGGGATTGTAAGTATATCGTGGGAGTTAAAGAGGCATCGGGTTCTTTAGATCAGATGGCTCAAACCAAGAAGCTGTGTCCGAAGGATTTTCTTTTGATTTCCGGAGACGATGTTCTCACGCTGCCACTTTTAGGTATCGGTGGCGTTGGCGTAATCTCAGTTGTAGCCAATATTGTTCCTCAGGATGTTGCTAAAATGGTTAATGAATTTGAAAAGGGAAATATAAAAAAAGCTCAAGAGATTCATTACAGGCTTTTACCTTTGATAAAGGCGTTGTTTATCGAGACAAATCCGATTCCCGTGAAGACAGCGATGGGAATTCTAGGGATGTGTAGTCCGGATCTAAGATTACCCCTTTGTCAGATGTCAGGGGAAAATCTAAATAAATTAAAGCTAGCTCTAGAGGAATACGGATTGGTGAAAGGGTAAGATGATAAAATTAGCTATTAGTGGTTGCGCAGGAAAGATGGGTTCGAGGATTATGAATCTAGCCTTGAATGATAAAGAATTCGATGTAGCCGTCGCCTTAGAATCCAAGGGGCACGGAGCTGTTGGTAGTAAGGTCGGCAACATAAATATTACAGATGACGCAGAACAGATTAAGATTGCCGATTGCCTGATCGAATTTACAAGCCCTGAGGCAACCATTGAGCATTTAAAGATTTGTTCAAAGCATAACAAGGCTATGGTTATAGGAACGACCGCTCTTAATGTTGAGCAGAAAAAACAATTAGAAGATGCCTCTAGGACTATAACTATTGTATTTTCTCCGAACATGTCTATCGGAGTGAATCTATTGTTTAAATTGGTCAATGACGCCGCGAGGAGTTTGTCCTCGGATTATTCTGTAAAAATTACTGAGTCACATCATGCTCACAAGAAAGATGCTCCATCAGGAACTGCAAAAAAATTAGCTCAAATTATAAAGGATACGACTGGAAGAGAAGTTTCCGATATAAAATCGATTCGCGAAGGCGAGATTATCGGTGATCATGAAGTTATTTTTGACAGCCCATTAGATACGATTAAGCTAAGTCACTCTGCCAAAACAAGGGACATTTTTGCTCAAGGAGCTTTAACAGCGGCCAAGTTGGCAGTAAGTAAAAAACCGGGGCTTTTTAGCATGCAAGATGTTTTAGGAGGATGAAATAAGACATATGAAAAAAAATTATTTTAAACTTTTTAAGAAATTCATGCTTTTTGCTGCTGTCATTATTGTTTTTACATGGGCGGGCTCTGTTTTCATCGTCCGATACAAAATACGTTCTGCAGAAAAGAGATATTATCGGGATTATGTAAAAATAATTAATTATGATTTCAATAAATATAAGCAAAACGCAACAATAAATGTTGCGATTGAGAATTTTGGCAAGAGACTGTTGGATAGTATTAATGTCAAAATTGATTATTACGATACTGATGGAAAATTGCTAGGTACTGATCTATCCGACATTTTGAAAATGTCAAAAGATTCTTTGTATCCGGAATCAGGAAAAGTTTTTAGAATAGACGTTACCTGTTCCGAAGAGACCACAGAGATAAAATTAAGCATAAATTGAAGGAGCATTGATGAGATTGAATATTGAATTCTCAGAAAGACTGAAGAAACTACCGCTTTACCTCTTTGTTGAGATAGATAAGGCAAAGCAGGAGGCAAAGTCACAGGGACGCGATGTAATTGATCTGGGTGTTGGTGATCCTGATTTGCCGACGCCGGATTTTATAATCCAGGCTCTAAATAAAGCAGTAGCCTCGGGCGATAATCATCATTATGCGTTTGATGCAGGTCTGCCACGATTACGTCAGCTAATTGCCAATTGGTATAAGCAAAGATTTAATGTTGAATTAAATCCCGATACAGAAATCTATCCTTTAATAGGCTCAAAGGAAGGAATCGCTCATCTGCCATTAGGAATAATTAATCCGAAGGATAAAGTTTTAATTCCTCAGCCAAGCTATCCGCCGTATGTCTCTGGCACAATTTTCGCCGATGGTAAAATTACGGTTCTGCCGCTTAAAGCAAAGAATAATTTTCTTCCTGATTTAAAGAAAATATCAGAGCTTAAAGGTAAGGGTGTCAAGTTGATGTTTCTTAATTATCCTAATAATCCAACTAGCGCAATAGTTGCAAAGGAATTTCTTGCTGAGGTTATAAGGATAGCAAGAGAAAACGAGTTTATTGTCGCTTATGATAATGCCTATTCCGAAATCTATTTCGATATAGAAAAACCGCCAAGCATTTTAGAGTTAGAAGGAGCAAAAGAAGTAGCAATCGAATTTCATTCGCTTTCCAAGACATTTAATATGACAGGTTGGCGTATAGGTTGGGTCTGCGGCAATAGTAAGGTTGTGTCTGTGCTTGCAAAAATAAAGTCCAATATAGATTCAGGGATATTCCAAGCAGTTCAATTGGCTGGAATTGCTGCGCTTGAATCAGATGGGAGTTTTCCGGAAGAGATGCGAAGAGTTTATCATGAACGCAGAGACTATTTGGTAAATGGTTTACGAAATATCGGCTGGAAGATAGATCCGCCACAGGCCACATTTTATGTCTGGGCAAAGCTTCCCAAAAAATTTAAGAGCTCTATTGAGGCAGCAAATGTATTTTTAGAAAAAGCTGATATTGTTGTTACGCCTGGCGTAGGTTTCGGGAAAGAAGGCGAAGGCTATCTTCGCATGGCTTTAACAGTGCCGAAAGAAAGATTAAGCCAGGCAGTTGAAAGGTTAAAAAAAATACTTTAGTGGCGCGCGTATATTTAGGTATTGGTTCAAATTTAGGGAACAGAAGAGAAAATATTCAAAAGGCGCTTGCTCTTTTAGAAGAAAATAAAATAAAGGTAAGGAAAATTTCAAGAATTATAGAGACAGAACCGGTTGGTTGTTCTAGACAGGGTAAATTTTTGAATGCGGCTTTACAGGCGCAGACGTCTTTAGGGCCTAGACAACTTTTGAATACTGTGAAGAATATTGAAAAGCAATTGGGACGCAAAAAAACTGTCCGATTCGGGCCGCGTGAAATCGATTTAGATATTTTGCTTTATAATAACGCAAAAATCAAAAGCAAAGATTTAATCATTCCGCATCCCAGGATGTTTAAAAGGGATTTTGTTCTGAGGCCATTGAGAGAGGTCGCGCCGCAATTGGTAGAATCGGATCATAAAATGAAGATAGTCAGAAGCGCTAGAGAAATGCAGAGATTAAGTACGGACTTAAGAATAAAAGGTAAGTCTATCGGTTTTGTTCCTACAATGGGTTATCTACACGAAGGCCATCTATCTTTAATGCGGCGCGCAAGAAAAGATTGCGACGTATCAATAATTAGTATTTTTGTCAATCCTGCCCAATTTGGCCCTAGTGAAGATTATAGAAAATATCCCAGAGATTTGAATCGTGATGAACGCTTAGCAAAGTCTGCAGGCGTAGATATTCTTTTCTCTCCGTCCGCAAAAGAAATCTATCCTGATAAATATTTTACTTACGTAAATGTTGAACAACTTGCTGATAGTTTATGCGCTGCGTCACGTCCAGGGCATTTCAGAGGTGTTGCGACGATTGTGGCGAAATTATTTAATATAGTTCAGCCTGAAATTGCCTATTTTGGTCAAAAAGATGCCCAACAAGTGAGAATAATCCAGCAAATGGTTAATGATTTAAACTTGCCCATAAAAATTAAAATCTTACCTATAGTACGTGAATCAGACGGTCTTGTCCTGAGTTCAAGAAATAAATATTTAAGTCCAAAAGAACGGGAAGATGCGTTAGTTTTATCGCAGAGCCTTAAAAAAGCACGAACCATGATTAATAAAGGTGTTCGATCTTCTAATAAGATTATTTCTATGATAAGAGGATTAATATCGAAGAAAAAGTTAGCTAAAATCAATTACATTTCTTGCGTAAATTTTACTAACCTTAAGTCAGTAAAAACAATCAAAAAAAATACGCTAATTGCTCTAGCGGTTAGAATCGGTAAAACAAGGTTAATCGATAATATAATTGTGAAATGAAAACGAAAAAAGGGAAGTTAAAAATCGGAATCGTCGGTTGCGGTGCAATTGGTTCTCGTATTGCCAAGGCGATTGTTGAAGATTTCAGCGAAAATGCTGATTTAAGCGGTCTCTATGACATAACTTTAGAGAAAGCGTATAACCTTTCCAGCGATTTAAAGAAAAAAAATATTGTTGCGCTTTCTTTGGAAGATTTAATCAAAAAATGCAGTTTTGTAATCGAGGCGGCTTCGGGAAAGGTCTCTAAAACCATTGCCAAGTCTTCCGTAGAGGCCGGAAGAGATATAATGATAATGAGTGTCGGCGGTATGATTGATGCCGAAGATGTTTTTAAGATTGCGAAAGAGAAAAACCGTAATATCTATTTGCCTTCGGGTGCCCTTTGCGGTTTAGATGCAGTTAAAGCAGCCTCCTTAGTCAGAATCGATCAAGTCACGCTTACAACAAGAAAACCACCAAGTGGCCTTATTGGCAACCCGTATTTATTAAAAAGAAATATCAATCTCGAGCACATCGATAAAGAAACTGTAATTTTTGAGGGTAATGTGGATATGGCGGTGAGATTATTTCCTAAAAATATAAACGTAGCTGCGGTATTAAGCTTGGCTTCGGGTTGTAAAGACAAAGTTTTGGTTAAGATTATTACTTCACCAGAGTATACGAAAAATTCTCACGAAATTTTAGTTGAGGGTGAATTCGGAAAACTTCAGGCGCGCACAGAAAATTTTCCATGTCCTGATAATCCTAAAACGAGTTTCTTGGCTGTGCTTTCAGCAATCGCAACCCTTAAAAAGATTTTAGAACCAATAAAAATCGGAACATAGGAAGGAGGTGAATTAGATTATGGCAACTAAAGTAACGAAAGTCGGAGTAAAAAAAGCAAAAGGATACCTTTATTTTGTCGATAAAAAAGGTGATGTATCCAGAGCCAAAATGGCAAGAGGAAAGAAAAGAGGTGGAAAGCCTCAGAAAGTAGCCAAAGTCGGCGTTAAGAAAAAAGACGGATACCTCTATTTCATTGACAAGAGAGGCGACATCTCCTGTGCTAAGATGGTACGAGGAGGAAAGAAGAAGAAAAGAAGAAGATAAAAAACGATACAGAACAAAATGGCCCCTGTATTCCTCCTATAAAGAATGCAGGGGTTATTTTGATTAATATTTTTTTCAAATTATTATGCTAAATAAAATTTTAAGTATTTAAAATGTCCTTGCAGAAATTGTCTCCTATAATTAATATTAGCGAAAAAGCCTCTTTTAATATTTTAAGGTTGTTGATTGTAAGTTATATTATTTCTTTTTTTGCGATTAGTTTTTTAAAATTTGATTCTTTTGCTTATTTCGATTACGATTTGGCGTATTTTAATCAAATTGTCTGGAATATTTTGCACGGTTCGATATACAGTTCTATCATAGGTTTAGTTTTTCTTGGAGTACATGTTCAACTGATTTGGTTTTTAATCGCACCTCTATATGCTTTAGCACCTCACCCTCTTACTTTATTATTTCTCCAGAGCCTTGCTTTAGGCTTAGGGGCCTATCCGCTATATCTTTTAGGAAAAAAGATTTTAGGGCATAAATGGGCGTTACTAATTTCTTTCTTATATCTTTTCTATCCGGCCTTGGGTCATATGAATTTATTTGAGTTTCATTCAACGGCTTTCGCCACTCTTTTTCTACTATTCATGCTTTATTATTTCCATAATGACAGGTTTGGCCTATTCATGTTATTTTTGACTCTTTCCGTGTTTTGCCAAGAAAATATAACGTTGGTTGCCTTTGGTATGGGAATATACGCTTTATTGAAGCGCAAAAAACCTAAATGGATCGTTTTACCAATTGCTGTCTTCGGAATATACTTTTGGTTTTGTCTAACCAAAATTATGCCTTATTTCAATGAGAATACGATACAATTCAACTTTCTTTATAATCATTTGGGGAAATCTGTTTCCGATATCGTCATCAATATATTTAGATATCCCATTCAGTTTATTAATCTGATATTTGAAAAGCATAAGGTTATTTATTTGATTCAGCTTTTTGGCCCTCTTTCTTTTATACCTTTATTGAGCCCTCTATCTTTGCTTATAGCTTTGCCTTTATTTGCGCAACACCTTCTTTCTAGTCGCGCAACCCAGGTTATGATCTATTATCATTATACGGCTGAAATTATACCATTTATTTTCCTGGCTTTTATTTTTGCTATAAAAAATTTACAGAGGTTACGTTGGTTCAAGAGAAAACAATTTATTTTTGGAATATGGTTACTTGTGGTTTCTATTGGGTTTAATCTTTACCTCGGGCCTCATTTTAGGTTATTTCAGCAAGCAGTTAAAGTTTTCAATAAAGATGATTGTGATCTACAGAAGGAATTATTTCTTAGCAAGATTCCAAAAGGTGCTCCGGTCGTAGCCACCTTTGAATTTTTATCGCACCTGCCGCATCGCAAAGAGCTGTATTCCTTCCATCACCAATACACAGGATATTATACGTTATCGAAAAGGCCCTATCGTTTACCAGATACAGTGCGTTATGCATTGCTGGATTTTAATGACCGTCTGACATTTAGAAGCTTCTATTCCTTAGAAAACTATAAAAATATTCAAAGATTATTAAATAATAGTAATTGGGCTGTTACAGAAGTTAAGGATACAATAGTCTTATTTGAGAAAGACGTAGAAAGTAAGTATGTTCTTTACAGTATTGTTCCTAAAAGACCACGACCAAACAATACATCCTCAACCATTGTTAATCGCGACATTAAATTGTTGGGTTATGATTTAAGAGAGTCAAAAGATAATTTTATTCACATAATTTTCTATTGGCAGTCTTTAAATCAAACACAAAACGATATTAATGTATTTTTTGATTTTATCGATGAAAGAAATAAGGTTGCACATCGCTCTATCAGGCCTATTTGCTATCGTATTTTTCCGACAAATGCTTGGCAGCCAGGACAATTCATCAGTGAAGAAGTTTATCTTTCTGTGCCTTCTTATTTACTATCAGGCCGATATTCTTTAGCAATGGGGTTCTTTGATTATGCTACAAGAAAAATTTACAAAGCTAATCCTAGTGACAATAGCGGAAGAATTAATATTACAACGATAGAAATTGATAACCAGTAATAAAAAAAGATGCAAAAACAAAATAGTAAATATTATCTTGATTATTTAAAAAGAACTGATAAATTTCCTCAATCTGTTTATCATAAGGCAAAGCACGATATGGTTCATAAGATGTTCGATTCACTTCCTTTTGGTTCATTAGTGCTTGACGCAGGTTGTGGGATCGGCAACATAACTGGTAGATATTCTTCCGCATATTCCGTTGTTGGTATTGACGAAGAATTGTCCGCTATTCAATATTGCCATCAATATCGCGGTAGGAAATATATGCAGGCAAGTCTTTATAATATTCCTTTTTCAGACAACACCTTTAATTTGATAGTTTTTTTGGATGCAATTGAACATCTAGATAGACCAATTCTTGCTTTGAAAGAATTGGCGAGGGTTCTAAACCGAGAAGGAAAGATCCTTATATGTACAATGAATTACGCAAGTCCATTGTGGTATATTTTGGAAAACTCCTGGCACCGTTTTTTCGGTGGTAGCTGTAAACCTTACTCAAAAGACGTTCACCCTACACAGTACACGGCCGAAATACTTAGACAACATTGCAAAGGAATATTCGATGAGATCGATTTGCAAAAACGTGTAATGAAGATGGAGTTGTTTTACGTGGGCAAAAAAATCTACTATTAAAAAAAGAAAAAGTCGTTATGTCTAAGATACTATTTTTCAGACCTCCTTCGAAAAGAAATGTTTATCTTTCCACCAACGTTAAAGTTGGCGCTCCTAGTTATCCTAGCTTAACCCTAGCTACACTGGCAGGAAATCTAGTAAATGAACACAATATCAAAGTTATTGATTTAGATTTATTTGCTAATTTCCATGAGTCTTTGTTCGAGGAAATACGAAGTTTTAATCCCGACATGGTTGCTTCTACTGTAAATACGCCGGATTATCTTATGGTAAAAGAGATTATGTATAGAATAAAAGAGAATTTTCCCCAAATAAAAACTATTATTGGTGGAGTGCATGTAACTGCGTTACCAGATGAAACAAGCAAAGAGGACTGTTTTGATATTATCGTACTAGGGGAAGGCGATACGGCAATTCCTGAATTATTGTCTTCGTCTTCCTTCAAGGATGTACCTGGAATTATTTATAAAGATGGTCAGTCAGGAAGAAGGATAAATACCTCTAAAAGAAAACTTAGGCAAGATTTAAATACATTGCCTTATCCCGCGTGGCAATTGTTTGAATTGAAAAAATACAGAAATTCAAGATTATCATCTAGGATAAATCCTGCGGGTCTTATTGAAACAAGTCGTGGCTGTGCCCACCAATGTAATTTTTGCAATAAGTTAACTTTTGGCAGCGAGTATAGGACAAAAGACCCCAAAAGAGTTGTAGATGAAATGGAATATATGCTTAAATGCGGTTTTAAAGAAATTCACATCATCGATGATAGTTTTACACAAAATATTGATCGGGCTAAAGAGATATGCGTTGAAATTATAAATCGTAATTTAAAATTTCCATGGTCATCGTTGAGTGGGATTCGAGCAGATATGGTTGATTATGAATTTTTTCAATTAGCGAAGAAATCTGGATGTTGGCAAGTTGGGTTTGGAATAGAGAGTGGGGACCAAGATATTCTTAACAAAATCAATAAGAAAACAACAGTTGCGCAAATCGAAAAGGCAGTAAGACTCGCTAAAAAGGCTGGCATAGATACTTTTGGTTTTTTTATTTTGGCATTGACTGGTGAAACCGAAGGCTCAATGAAGCGGACTATAGAATTTTCTAAAAAACTTCCTTTGGACATAGCTAAATTTGATATCTGCATACCTTATCCCGGTACCTCTTATTATAAGCAGCTTGACTTAGAAGGCAGAATAAGAACTAAAAACTGGTCGAAATATATTTGTCACCAAATCGAAGAGCCGTTATTTGACCATCCAAATTTGGAATGGTCTACTATAGGAACTTATTATAAGAAGGCATTTAAAGAATTTTATCTCAGACCAAGCTATATTATGCGCAGGTTTATGAGAAGTTTAATGATGGGCGATCTCATGTATGATATTGGTTACTTTTTGAAATCTAAATGGTAAGGACGCAGATAATAAATATAAAATATAAGTTTTATGGTATGTAATCATCAAGATTATAAAGAAATTTACAGATTTGACACAGTGCCGCTTTATCGCTGTGATCAATGCGGTATTACTTTTACCGATAAACACCAGCAAGATTTCGATTCAAAAATAATTTATGAAGAATATTATAAGAACGAAATGGCGGGTAGATTTAGTTTTGGAATAGAATATATTATTAGATTATTTCGTTTTTTTCGGGCTTTCAAAATATTTACCGCTTTTCCGCACGCAAAAAGCATTCTTGACATTGGTAGCGGAAGAGGGTTCATGTTGTATTATTTAAGAAAGTATTATAAATATCAAAGAACGGTTGGAACTCAAATTTCTAAAAATGCTCTTGAATTCTCTCGCGATAAACTAAGATTAGAAATATATGATAAAGACCTACTTGAGCTTTCTTTTAAAAATAGTTCTTTTGATATTGTGACGATGTGGCATGTTTTAGAGCATGTTGCTGAACCAGAGAAATATATCGAGAAGATATCCGTACTATTAAAAGATCGTGGCAGATTGATAATTGAAGTACCAAATTTCAATTCATGGACAAGGCACTTGACTGGTAAATACTGGCTCGGTCTCGATTTAGATTATCATATAACCTTTTTTACTTCAAAGT
Organism: Candidatus Omnitrophota bacterium; assembly: GCA_043819095.1. Lineage (GTDB taxonomy): Bacteria > Omnitrophota > Gorgyraeia > VGKH01 > VGKH01 > JBDRFF01. The sequence goes on along the minus strand of JBDRFF010000056.1, from coordinate 10,620 downwards.
CACTATCACGACTACTTGAAAAATATAACTTTAAAATTAAAAATATCCATACTTTTTCTTTAGAGTATTCAATATTTATATCAATTCAGAGCTTTGTAAGTTTTCTTACGAGATCAAATCATATTTTCTTTCAGTGCATCCAAACAGCCGATTTCAGTCGAAGATTTATATTCCATGCATTTATTTTTATACTGTTAGCCCCGGTCTGCTTTTTGGTTAATATTCTTTTATATTTTTCTAAGCGCGGGGAAGTATTGCTTATTATTGCGGAAAAGAGTAAAAACAACAGACGTGAAAATTAGAATTTACCGATAAACAGGAGATATAAAATTATGAAATCCAAAAATAAAATTGTTGTTGTTCTTCCTGCCTACAACGCAGAAAAGACATTAAGAAGAACCTACGATGATATACCTAAAGATACAGTTGATGAGATAATTTTAGTGGATGATGCAAGTAGGGATAAAACGGTGGAAGTTGCTAAAGACTTAAAAATCAAAACTTTCATTCATCCTAAGAACAGAGGCTATGGAGCTAATCAAAAGACTTGTTATGTCAAGGCATTAGAATTGGGCGCAGATATAGTAATTATGGTCCATCCTGATTATCAGTATGATCCGAAGATCATACCTCATTTGATAGAGCCTATCCAAAAAGGGCAAGCAGACGCTGTTTTTGGTTCGAGAATTATGAAGGGAGGGGCCTTGGAAAGTCATATGCCACGCTGGAAATACAAGTCCAATATCCTCTTGACAGCCTTGGAAAATGTAATTTTAGATGTTTATCTAACCGAGTATCATTCAGGATTTCGTGCCTATAGTTCAAAGTATTTAAAATCTATAAGTTTTCTAAAGAATTCTGATAATTTTGTTTTTGATACTGAGATAATTGTTCAGGGAGTTATAAAGCATATGAGATTCGAAGAAGTACCTATTCGTACTCGTTATTTTAACGAGGCTTCCTCAATTAGATTTTGGCCTTGCGTTCTTTACGGTGTCGGCATATTATTGACTTTATTGAAATACATCCTTCATAAAAATAATCTTATCCGCTTTAAGCAACTTAAATAAATTAGTTTTTCAATTCCATGAATGATTATATAATTATTCGAGGCGCTAAGGAACATAATCTAAAAAATATTAATTTGAAGATTCCTCGTAATAAATTAGTAGTTGTTACGGGTTTAAGCGGTTCGGGAAAATCTTCACTAGCCTTTGACACAATCTATGCCGAAGGACAGCGTCGTTATGTTGAAAGCCTTTCAAGTTATGCCCGCCAATTTTTAGAGCAGCTTCAAAAACCAGATGTGGAATACATAGAAGGGTTGTCTCCGGCAATATCTATTGAGCAACGCACAGCTTCAAGGAATCCGCGTTCAACCGTCGGTACTCAAACCGAAATCCATGATTATCTAAGACTATTATTTGCAAGAGTAGGTACTGCATATTGCTATAAATGCAATCGCCCTATCCAGAGACAATCTTCACAAGAGATAGTTGAGCAGATATTAGATTTATCAAAAGACACAAAAATTGAAATATTAGCTCCGCTCATAAAAGGAAAGAAAGGCGAATATAGGGATATTTTGTCTCAAGTTCAAAAGGCTGGCTTTGTGAGAGCGCGAATCGATAGGAAGATTTATGAAGTGGATCAGAAAATAAAGCTTGATAAATACAAAATGCACAATATTGAAGTTGTGGTAGATCGGCTTTCTATTAAACCAGAAATCAAAAAAAGGCTATCCGATTCCATCGAGACTGCTTTAAATGTAGGCGAAGGCATTGTTATTATTAGCAATCTAAATAAAGAGAAAGACACGACTTTTAGCGAACAATACAGCTGTCCTACTTGCGGGATAAGTCTTTTAGAGATCGAGCCAAGAATTTTTTCTTTTAATTCTCCATACGGTGCCTGTCCAGCATGTAATGGACTGGGTACAAAATTTGAATTTGATCCAGATTTGGTAATCCCTGATAAAACCAAACCAGTGCTTGAAGCAATAATGCCTTGGAAAAGAGGCGGCAGAGGATATATTCTTTATTATCGTGGTTTATTACGGGAATTAGCGCATAGTCTAGATTTTGATTTAGATACAGGCTTTAATAAATTAAGCAAACGCATCCAAAAGGCCATACTCTTCGGAGCAGACGAGTGGATTTGGGGAAAACGATTTGAAGGAATCATCCCTCATTTAGAGAGGTTATTCCGTCAGACAGATAGTGATTATTTAAAACATGAAATCTCACGCTTTATGTCTGTTTTGCCTTGTCCGGTTTGCGAAGGCGCACGGCTTAAAAAGGAAAGTCTCGCTATAAGAATCGAAAATAGATCCATTTGGGATTTCACGAAGATGTCTATAAAAGAGGCCAAAGAATTTTTCAGCCACTTAAAATTATCTAAGGAAAAGGCAATAATTGCGCATCAGGTTTTAAAAGAAATCATAAGAAGGCTTTCTTTCTGTATTGATGTCGGCCTGGATTATCTTACGCTTGATAGAAGAAGTAGCACGCTATCCGGCGGCGAGTCAGAAAGAATAAGACTTGCTACGCAGGTAGGTTCTGGCCTTGTCGGTGTTGCGTATATACTTGATGAACCGAGCATAGGTTTGCATCAAAAAGACAATTCGAAATTACTTTCAACATTAAAAACACTTCGCGATTTAGGAAATACCCTAATCGTTGTTGAACACGACGAAGCGACAATCCGTTCAGCAGATTTTGTGATAGATTTAGGCCCTGGCGCCGGTAGGCTCGGCGGCGAGGTGGTTTATTCGGGTCCTTTTAAAGGATTGCTGAAATCGAGGGTTTCTTTAACTGCTAAATATCTAAACGGCAAATTAAATATTGAAGTGCCTTCAAAGAGAAGTTATAAAGATAAGAAATGTTTGGAAATAATCGGCGCAAGCGAACACAACTTAAAAAATATCAAGGTAAAATTTCCATTAGGAACATTTATTTGTATCACGGGGGTTTCCGGTTCGGGTAAATCTACCTTGATTGACGAAACTCTGCATCGAGCTTTGGCAAAAAAAATATACAAGTCAAAAGAAAGACCGGGAAAATTTTTAGAACTTAAAGGCGTAGAATTCATCGACAAAGTAATTGTTGTGGATCAATCTCCGATCGGAAGAACCCCGCGTTCAAACCCTGCTACATACACTGGTATTTTTAGTCATGTAAGGAATATTTTCAGCATGCTTCCTGAGGCGCGCACTCGAGGATATAAACCTGGAAGATTTAGTTTTAATGTAAAAGGTGGTAGATGCGAGGCCTGTCAGGGAGACGGCATAAAAAAGATTGAAATGCATTTCTTACCCGATGTCTACGTGCGTTGCGAGGTTTGTAAAGGACAAAGATTCAATGAGCAGACATTAGAGGTCAAATATAAGGGTTATTCGGTTTCCGATGTATTAAATATGTCGGTTGAGGATGCCCAAAAGACATTTGAGAATATCCCTGCGATAAAACAGGTTTTATCCACGTTAAATGATGTGGGGCTGGGATATATTCAGCTTGGTCAGTCTGCCACTACGCTTTCCGGGGGAGAGGCGCAGAGGGTGAAATTGTCTTCCGAATTAAGTAAGCGTTCCACAGGTAAGACCTTATATCTTTTGGATGAGCCGACCACAGGTCTCCATTTTGCAGACATCGATAAATTAATCAACGTACTTCAGCGTTTGGTAGATAAGGGCAACAGTGTAATAATTATTGAACATAATTTAGAGGTTATAAAGTGTGCTGATTACATTATAGATTTAGGACCAGAGGGCGGAGATAAAGGCGGAAGGGTTGTAGCCTGCGGCAATCCGGATGAGATTATTCAAAGGAAAACTTCATATACCGCAAAGTATCTTAAGAAGAAGTTGTCTTGAATTCCTGCTCAGGAGTTAATAATTGAAAAAGCTTAGGAATCTTGCTATAATAATTTGCTAATGAATAAATGGATAAACTTTATAGCAAAAGTTGTTTTAGCCTTATTGATTGTAGTTTTGTGTAGTTTTCAAGCCCAGCCAGCTGCAGAAACCGACAAGCAGGAAGAATTATTATTTGTGGCACAAAAGGCCCTAGAAGACGGTTTTTATGACGTATCTTTTGGGTATCTGGAACAATTCTTAAAGGATTATCCAGATACAGAAAAAAGGCATCAGGTTTATCTTCTCATGGGGCAATGTTATCTATATCAAGGCCGCCACCTAGAAGCAATTGATACTTTCGATAATATCTTGACCTTATTCGGCATAGAAGATATCAAAGATGCCATCTATTATTGGAAAGCAGAGGTTTATTTTAAGGTCAAGGATTATGCCCAAGCGAAGAATTTCTATAAGGAAGTAATCACCAACTTTCCCGATTCGAAATATTCTGCCGATTCAATCTATTCTCTAGGTTGGTGTTTATTAGAAGAGAGAAAATATCTCGAGGCGATAAAAGAATTTGAGAGATTAGTCCAGTTATACCCTGGGCATGAATTAACTGAGGAGTCTTATTTTAAAGTCTCAGAAGCCCTTTATAATCAAAAGGATTATCAAGAGGCCGAAAAAAGTTTTTCTTCTTTCGTAGAGAAATTTCCTAAAAGTAAAAGAATCGATCAAGCTTATTTTTATAAGGCGGAATCAAATTATTATCTAGGCCGATATGTTAAAGCCATAGAGGAATACAAAAAAGTTAGCGAAAGCACAAAGAGCGATAAACTTTCAGTGTTATCAAAGACAGGGATAGGTTGGTCGCATCTGTTGCTTAAAAAACTCAGCGAAGCAGAACAGTCTTTTAAAGAGGCGGAGGCGATAGCAAGAGAGAAAAATATCGGTTTAGATAGCGTTCTTTTGGGAGAGGCCTCTTTGCTTTCTGAATTAAATAAAGATAAAGAATCTCGCTCTAAATATGAAGAGCTTATTTCTGATTTTTCAGATTCCTCTTTGATCTGGGATGCTTATCTAGGCAGGGCCACTATACTTTATAAACAGGAGAAGTACGCTGAGGCATTAGAGGCTTACGATGATTTAGTAAATGAATTATCTTGGCAAGAGGAATTCAGCGATTTATTAGAGAAGGTCTATTTTGGCATGGCCTGGACTAATTTAAAACTGGGTAGAACAAAAGAGGCTATAAAGGAATTCCAGGATATAATTAATCGGACTCAAGAAAGAATTGTAAAGATTAACGCACTAAGCCAGTTAGCCGATTTATATCAAAACACTGGTCAGTCCCAAGAGGCCGTTGGTATTTACGACCGTTTATTAAAAGATTTCCCAGATAATTTATACAGCGATTATATTCAGTATCAGTTAGCAATCACTCTGCTTAAGATGGATAATCACGACGCCGCTATACTTGCACTCCAAAGTTTGAATCTGAATTACCCTGAGAGTAAATTCAACTTGGATTCAGAATATTATTTGTCTTTGGCTTATTTTAACAAAGGCGATTTTATTACTGCAAAAGAGCAATTGCAGTCTTTCGTAGACAAAATAGGCCGCGATAATCAGCTACGACCTCAAGCAACGCAGCTTCTGGGTTTAATTTACAGGCAGCTTAAAGAATACAAGGAGTCAGCAAATATTTTCGAGAGGATGTCTAAAGAGTATTCTGCTGATATAGAAATAAGTAGAATAGCCGAATACGAATTTGCAATTTCTTTACATTATTTAGGAAAAGATAAAGAAAGCTTAAAGAAATTAAAGCTCCTGACCTATAAATACCCGAATACTAAAATAGCAGAAGATTCATTATATTACATAGCCGATTATTATCTAAAAAAAGGTGAATTTGAAACAGCGCGAAGATATTTTTATAAGATTATTGATGAGTATCCCGAAGCAGAATTAATCGACGCGGTATATTACGCGATAGCTGAGTCATTCTTCCAAGAGAAGAGATTCGATGAAGCTACAAAGAATTTCGATATAATTATGGCTAAGCCATACAGTAAATTTTTTGGTCCTGCGAGTCTGGCTTTAGCCGATATCCAAGCAGAGAATAAGGATTTAGATTTAGCTGTTAAGATGTGCCGTAAATTAGCCGCTGAGCATTCTGAATTTGCCAGAGAGGCCTTTATTAGAATCGGGAATTATTACGAAGATTTATCAAAATATGAAAATTCGATAAAAGCTTATCAGGAGGCTATAGATAAACCGCAAGGTATTTCGGATTTAGATGAAGCACAGATCCATTTTAAAATTGCTGAATTACTTGAGGAGAAAAACGATTTGGATAAAGCAGTCGAGGCGTACTTAAAAGTAGCATATCTTTCTTCAGGCGATAACCCTGTCGTAATCAAATCTTATCTTAGGGCCGCGCGAATCTTCGAAGATAAGGAGAGTTGGCAGGAGGCAAAGAAGATTTATGAAAAAATAGCTTCGGAAGACGTAGAAGAGGCAAAGTTTGCTAAAGAAAGATTAGAGTGGATTGCAATAAATATAAATAATTAAGAGGAGGAATTAATTATGGATTTTTGGAAAATGAGTGCATGGAAAATATTTTTGGCCGGCGGGCCATTGATGTGGCCGATATTGCTGTGTTCTGTTTTGGCCATGGCTATTATCATCGAGAAGTTTATGCATTTGCAGCGGATTAGGATCGGCTTCAAAAATTTACTTGATTCCTTAATCGAGAAACTAAGAAAATCCAATATAAAAGAAGCGATTTCTATTTGTGATAATATCAAAGCACCGGTTGCAGGTATACTGAAAGCAGGAATTATGAAATACACTGCTTCTCGCGATGAGATCAAAGAGGCAATGGAAGACGCTAGCCTTTATGAGATACCGAAACTTGAGAAAAATTTAAGCGCGCTAGCAACCATTGCTCACATTTCTCCTCTGCTTGGTCTTTTAGGTACGGTTACCGGTATGGTTAGGGCTTTTCAGGTGATACAGCTTAAAGCAACATCCCTAAATCCTGTAAGTCCGGGTGATTTAGCAGGAGGAATCTGGGAGGCGCTTTTGACAACCGTGGCCGGACTCATCGTGGCAATCCCGACATTCGTCGCATATAATTTCTTTGTAAGCAGAGTAAACTCTATAATCGTTAATATGGAAAGAGCAGCAACGGAATTAGTCAATTTTATTACTCAGCAGGTAGGAGTAGAAAAAAAGGAGTAGTTCGAGTTGAAATTTACCAGACATACTAAGTTAGAGCATGGATTAGGCCAGATAGATATCGCCCCTTTAATCGACGTTGTCTTTCAGCTTCTTATATTTTTCATGCTTACATCATCATTTATCTTCCAACCGGGCATCAAGGTTAATTTGCCTAAGTCGGTTACTAGCGATGTAATCCAGAAAGAAAGTGTAGTTATTACCGTATCCAGCGAAAACGTAATTTATCTAAACAACAGTGTCGTTACAATGACAGAATTAAGAAAAGAATTGGTTTATGCGGCAAAGAAACAGAACCCTTTGTTGATTAAGTCAGACAGAAGGGCATCCTTAGGCAGGATTGTTGAGATTTGGGACTTGTGTCGAGAAATGGGAATCAGTAAAATAAATATCGCTACGGATCAGGAAAAATGAACACCCTGGGAGTAATTGTCGATAAAGGTTTAAGAAACACGGTGCTTGTTTCGATGGCGCTACATATGTTTTGCCTTTCTTTCGTCAGCTTCACCTTTGTAGACAAGATATATTTTTCTATGGATTTGAATGTGGATTTTTTAGGTTCGCTCTTAAAGGAATCGGATATTCTAATTAATACTGTAGAAAAAAAAGATTATGTTAGGATGGGCATCTTAGATAATTTTTTCACGAAGCCTTATGATGGCCTAGAAGCCCTAGATTATCATCTTGTTGTGAATAAACCGAATCGAAAGTCAGGTAATTTGTTTTTGGAGAAGAAGAATTCTGTAAGGTTTATTTATATATTTCCGAAATCAGAGATTAAGGAAGAACTAAAGTCCGAAACGATAGAAGAAATCGGAGAAGCCCCAGAGTGGGATAAGGGCTTAAAATTAAAAATTGAATGATAAAGGTCGATTTTTATTTATGTGTTTCAATTTATCTTTTTATCATACTTTTGTTTCTTTTAGGCAGATGGGTTTTCCATAGAGAAAAAGAAATTAAATTCTCAGAGACGCGTTTTTTAAATCAATGCCCGATTTGTCTACATATGTATCAAGATTTTGATTCTAGCGATTATTCCATTTGTCCGAGGTGTAAAAGTTATTCAAAAAAGGAGGAACCCGTATGATTATAAAGATCGGAATTGTAGCCGGGGATATTTGGCATTATCTTGATAAGCACGGAGAGATAACCTTATCTGAATTAATTTCAGGTATAGATAAGGATAAAGATATGATCCTTATGAGTTTGGGTTGGCTTGCGCGCGAAGGTCATGTCATATTGGATAAAGAAGACCAAGATTACAAGATTTCTTTGAGGAAACAGGAGAAGATAAAATGAAACATCAAAAAAAGCGCGAAAAAGGACTTATTCTAGTCACGGTGATTATTTTTGTATTAATTATATCCATTTTAGCTGTTGCAATTCTATTTATAATGACTAGTGAAGCCCGCCTCACTGAGCGCCAAATCAGAAGGATTAAGGCTGGCTATGCGGTTCAGGCAGGCGTTCAGCATTTTCTGAATCTTTTAAGAGGAGATCCATCTATCACTACTGCAACAATCACCGATATTGACGGAATGTCTGTTGGATTAGAGAGATATGCTTCCCCCGGTCCTCCAGGATCAGGATGTCCTTCTGGAAGTGATTGCAATTGCATAAAAGCCACAGTTGATTATTGAGTTTCCTCAAGAAGTACCCAGCAAGCTTAAACCTTCCTAATCAAAATCGGTTATAATAACTCATTAAATCTCGGTAAATCTAAGTAAGTATTTATAAAAAAACACTTGACAAAGTAATGATTTAGTAGTTTAATTAAGATTGTTATGAAATATGAAAGTGAGAGGCTATGACTGGGTTAATGGATATCGACGAATTAGCTAGATACCTCAAACTGCAGAAACAGACAATCTATAACTGGCTGCATCTAAGGAAGATATCCGGCATAAAGGTTGGAGGTGTCTGGAGGTTTGATAAAAGGGACGTAGATAAATGGCTAAGGTCTCAGTTTAGGAAGGCAGAAAAGCATGGCAACTAATAAATTGCTTGGTATAAATTTCGGTTCAGACGCTTTAGATATAGTTGAGATTGAAAAGCAAAAAATCCTATCTTTTTATCACGCGCCATATCTAGAGACAAAAGATAAAGCAGAGGTCACAGAGGTAGCTGATGAAATAAGGCTTGCCGCTGTTTTACAGAAGGCCTTAAGGGATAAAAAGATTCAGACTCTAGATGCCATAGTTACAGTGCCATCCAAAGAAATTTTACTGAGATCGTTCTTGATACCTGTTTTGCCCAAAAATGAAGTAAGAGCGGCGATTGATTTTGAGGCAAGAAAATATATCCCAATAAAATTAGATGATTTGTTTTTCGATTATCTTCTTCAGAAAACTAAAGATAAGAAATCAAGAAAACTAAAAACACATTTTATCGGAATTAAAAAGGTTGCCTTAAATAAATTCCTCTATGCTTTAGAGCAGTCTAATTTAATAACTTCGTCCGTCGAAACCTCGTCATTTAGTCTTTTTAGGTTGCTTTTACACAAGAGGTTAGTAAAATCGAATTCCAATATAGCCCTTCTAGACGTAGGCAAGCAAGAAGGCAGTATATGTATTATCGAAGGTGGTTTCCCGGAATTAATCCGAGATTTTAAATTTACTTCTATGAGTAAAGATATTTATTCTCAGGAGCCGGACACCCTAAGCTCTCATTTGAATAAAGAGGTTCGTCTTTCCTTTGATTACTATCGCAGGCAATCACAAAAGGAAAATGTCGGCGAGATTTTTCTTTTTACAGACGAAAAGGATAGCCAACTTAAAGATAACTTGAATAAAGAATTTAACATCCCCGTCACGACAATAATCGCCAAGGAGATTCTGGGTTTAAGCGAAGATGTACCGATCGGCATATTAAAGGCTTTTGGAATCGCAATGAGAAACTCAGTGTCGTCTCCGGTAACCATAGACCTGCTTCAGAAAAGAAAAGCTGTAGAAGTAAAAGAGAAGATAGAAGTAGAAGTCTCGGAGGTCGCAGTTTCTCCTAAGTCGGTAATGCGCACTGCAATAATGGCTGCCTGTTTCGTACTACTCTTTTATCTATTCGTAGATTTCAGTCAGCTTTCGACACTCAAAACTAAACTTAAGAATTTAACTCAGGGAAAAGCGGCAATAGAATATAAGTTAGGCGCACTTACTTTGGTTGAATTACAAAATTTAAAAACCGATTTAAAGGGAAAGATCCAGATTCTCAAAGAGGCAGGTCAGGTGCCCTATGCTACTCCTTTATTAAACGTTTTGCCTTCGTTAATTCCTCGGGGGGTTTGGTTAACAAATATTAGTTTCAGCTTCGATCCGCTGTCTTCGTTTAAGCTTGAGGGAAATGCTTATACGGAAGATGAAACAAGCGAGATAAATTTCGTAAACAGATTCCTTAATAACTTAAAGGAAAACAGAGAATTTAAAGATGCTTTCAGTCAAATAAATTTGGATTTTGTTAGACAAAGAGCGATTGAAGATTTCGAAGTAACGGAGTTCGGAATAACCGGAAGGTAACAATGGATTTGCCAG
>JBDRFF010000055.1:0-3624 GCA_043819095.1 Candidatus Omnitrophota bacterium | reverse complement strand
ACTGTATTTATCGACGCTGGAAAACTCGCGCTCGGCACTTGGCAGGGAATCTATTTTGCCGAATTCGATGGCCCGCGTTCAAGGGAAGTTTGGGTTACAATAACAGAAGTCCGGAGGTAAGTAGCTATAAATAAAAAATGTTTAATAGTTTCAGTTTTGTTTATGGTCATTGCATTAGGGTGTACTCAGAGAGAAAAAAGTTTTATACAAACACGAAATGGACAGATTTACATAGAGGGCAATAAAGTAAAGCTCATAGGTGCGAATATCGCTTTTTGGAACAGAAGATGGGAAAAGGTTTCAAAAGAAGATTTAAAGCAAGATATAGAAAAGATAAAAGAGATAGGCAATACTGCTAGAATCTTTGTAATTTATGGAGATAGAAAAAGAGATTATTTCGGTACCATTGAAGAAACAAGAAAGTTTTTGGATAAATTAGAATATTTTGTTAAAGAGGCGCAGGCCCAAGGTGTGATAGTAATTGTAACAAATGTAGTTCTCCGTTACTCGGAAGTAGAGAAGAACAAAGAATTTATTAAGCAAATACTGCAGAGGCTTAAAGATTATAAAAATGTGATTTATGACATACAAAACGAGCCTGATCTTGAGGCCCAATATGTTCCCCGTCGGCGACGATCCATAGTAAATTGGTGTAATCAGATAGCAGAATTTGTTAAGGATAACGATCCCGGACACCATTTAGTAACTATAGGCTTTTCGGGTCTGGATTTGATTGCAAACGCCGAAATAAATCTTGAAAACATTGATATTATCTGTTTTCATTTAGGGATACCGGATGTTTATTTGTTGAAAAGAAGAGTTGAAAAAATAAGGAGCATTTTAGTTAATCGCGGTTATGCAAAAATGCCTATCGCGATAGAAGAGATTGGACTGCCTTCTAAAGATTACGATGAAGCAATGCGTTCAGAGAAATTTCAGGAATTGTATAATATGGCAAAAAAATTAGATATATCTATGTTTGTCTGGTGGTGTCTTAGGGATGTACTTATGGATTCCAATGCCGTGGACGGAGATAGAATAAATATCGAGCCTCATACATGGGGAATATTTAATGCTGATTTCAGCAGAAAAGAGTATTCTTCACAAGTTGCCATCGAAATTGGTAGAGAGGCGACGAAGTTTAATTTTAAATAAGGAGGAAAAGAATGAACAGATTGATGAAATTATTGATTTTGTTTATCTGCATGTATTCCGTATTTGGGTGCGATATTATTTCGCAATCTATTGGTAGAGAAGAGTCCATTATGTATAAATATAAACCGTGGCAATGGAAAGATGCTGGAGCAAGAGCGACTTATGATACGGACAAAAATGAAATTGTCATAGAGAAAACTATTTCTACCCCTGCATGGGGCGGCAGTATATTAGAGATCGGAAAAATAGATCTCGATAAAGATTATTATTTAAAATTTAAGGTCGTAGATGTATATGGACTGTATTCAATTGTTATACATTATGGAGGCTCGAGTAACTACGAACATAATTATATCAAAATTCAACATGATACAACCATAATGGGCAACCAAGAATATAATATTTCTGAAGCTCTGCGATTGCAAGGATTGAAAGGCAAGCAAGAAGTAGCATTAAAGATATATGTTATAGATCCATACGAAGAAAAAGGGACAGCTTGGCTGAGATTAAAAAGATTAAGGCTTGCTATAAAATAGATTTTTTTCACGGGAGATATAATGCCGGAACTTCCAGAAGTAGAAACTATAAAACGCGAATTAGATAAAGTAGTCTTGGGTAAAAAGATTATTGATGTTACCGTTAATAAACCCAAGGTAATTAAAGAGCCGTCGAAAGATAAATTCATTAAAGGATTAAAGAAAGTAACGATTAAGAAAATCTTACGAAAAGGAAAAGGATTAATTTTTGAACTTTCAAACGGGAAATATCTGGTGGTCCACCTTCGCATGACAGGCCAGCTTGTTTATCCCGGGAATAATTCTCAGGCGAGAGTTAGTTTTAAATTATCTAATGGAAAATTATTAGATTTCAATGATAGGCGCTTGCTGGGAGAATTAAGATTAGTCAATAATTGGCAAGATATGAAATTTTTCAAACAACTGGGTCCTGAGATTTATGATTTAACTCCTGATAAATTTAGCCAGATGCTTAAAGATAAGACCACAAAAATTAAACCGCTACTGATGGATCAGACATTTATAGCTGGTGTGGGAAATTTATATGCGGCTGAAGCATTATTTAGAGCAAGAATTCATCCAACGAGAGCTGCAAAATCATTATCTAAGAAGGAAAGAAAAACACTTTTTAAGGAAATAAAAGACACTTTAAATGAAGCAATAAAAGCTAAAGGCTCATCGGTCGATCAGTATGTGCAAGTTTCTGGCGAAGACGGTGATTATGCAAAATATCATAAAGTTTATGATAGAAAAGATGAGCCTTGCGTAAAATGTAAAACTAAAATTAAAAGGATAGCATTAGGCGGTCGGGGAACCTATTTTTGCCCAAAATGTCAACCCGCCTTCGCTAAAGCTACGGCGGGTTGTCCGCAGAAGTCCGCCTGCGGCGGACGAAGGCGGACAAAAGTGATATGAAGACAAGGTTAAAGATAAATGGAATATTAATTTTTATTGCGACTGCTGTTTTATTATTTTTGCCTAAATTGTTCTTTCGGCCTCCGCTAGTAGATTGGCAAGACGATTTCGCTGAGGTTTTTGGTCTAGCTTTTATTCTGTTAGGATTTCTTTGGAGGATTTCTGCGAGAGGATATAAAGCGGAGCATTCAAACCAAGGATCGGGACTTGTAAAAGATGGACCGTACGGCGTGACGCGTAATCCTATGTATTTAGGCATAGTAACAATCGGGATAGGAGTAGTTTTAATATTATTTAATGTATGGGCATGCGCAATATTAATAATATTTTTTATATCGCGCTACATTATGCTTATTTTTCAAGAAGAGAAACAATTAATCTCTCAATTTGGAAACGAATATAGAAACTACGCAAAATCTACACCAAGGTTGATTCCCCGCATAAATATTATGTTTATTAAAGATTTAAAGGAAATATTGCCGCTTAGGGCCTTATGGGTAAAAAAGGAAATAGGCAGTTTCTTAGCGACCATTATTGGAATAATATTAATTGAATCGTGGGAAGACGTTCGCGGCGAAGGCATCGGAACGTATGCCGCAGAGCTTATGACTTTCGTATTGATTTTAATTTTATTCTTTTGGCTTACGAAATATCTAAGCATTGATAACAAAGCATTGGAATAGGTTTCAATGGTTCAGACAAAATCAAAAATAATTAAAAATATCAAAGTCGGTCCAAATTACTATAAAATGGCATTAGATGCGTCTGTCATAGTGAAACATTCTCTTCCGGGACAATTCCTAAATGTCAGAGTAAGTGAGAAATACGAGCCGCTTTTACGAAGGCCGTTTAGTATTCATCGAGTTTTAGATTCAAAGATTGAGATTCTTTATGAAGTTATTGGCAAAGGGACAGAACTCCTTTCGCACAAAAAAGCTGGAGGAAAATTGGACGTTTTAGGTCCGTTGGGCAACGGATTTGATTTCAATTCAAAGCCAATGAAAAAAGCCATTCTTGTTGCCGGCGGAATGGGTGTTGC
>JBDRFF010000054.1:0-6447 GCA_043819095.1 Candidatus Omnitrophota bacterium | reverse complement strand
CTGAGAAAGATCTAATGTTAAATCTTGGAAACTTTTTATTCGAATATAATCATCTAAGAAGACATGGCGGTTTAAACTATGAGACGCCTTTCGATAAACTCCAAAAAGTTACCGAATTATTGAGCTAGTACAACCGTCCCCCATTACCTTAACTTTCCGGATTTAATTTTTCTCGGCAATAAAATTTTAAAAAAGCTAATACGCCAATAGCCAAAAACGAATTTATCGTAATCGGCAGCCAACAGCATGCTTTTATATTGACGAATAGTCCCTCCCGATTAAGAACGCTCATCTGTTTATAAAAAATAGCAAAAATTCCCAGCGCAATCAAAGCCGCAGTCGCATCAAAATACTTCTTGCGGTTACCTAAAACAGAAAGCCACCAGCATAGTATCGCGAAAACTGGAACAATATATAACAGGTATACTATTCTTCTTCCTTTTTCTGCCGCAACTAAAGGAATCTGAAATCCCTTGAGGGTCTGATTGAGCTTTTTTCCGCTAAGGGCCTGCGTAATACTGTCGACTATTTTTCTACTAATTTTTATGCTGCCTCTAGCTAAACCAGTAAAATCCGATTCCTGAATTGCCTTTGTGGAATCTTCAATGGGCTTTAAAAGGCTTGCCTCGCCTTGTACCCAAGGCATAAAAAAAGAAACGATTATCAAAACCGCTAAACAAAAAATTATAAAATTAAATATCTTTAGCATTACTCAATTGCCTACCTACTAAATTGCCTTATCCGGAACCGGTCCTGGG
Organism: Candidatus Omnitrophota bacterium; assembly: GCA_043819095.1. Taxonomy (GTDB): domain Bacteria; phylum Omnitrophota; class Gorgyraeia; order VGKH01; family VGKH01; genus JBDRFF01. The sequence goes on along the minus strand of JBDRFF010000054.1, from coordinate 5,689 downwards.
GTTAAACGGCATTGTTTCTCCAACGCTAACCGTTTAATTACTTTGTGCCCAAGCGCTTCTTTAAGCTCTATTCTGTCTTTATAATAAGCAACATAGGTCGGCACGGCCCCATCTACCCAGGTTCCGCAATTTGCATATATTCCCTGCCCTACAATATCTAGCTGCGGTCTGTGCGTATGTCCAAAGACGACTATTTTTGCATTTCTTTTTATGTGATTTTTCACCGCTTCCTGGAACTCGCCGAAATGGCCTCCGCACTTTACGTATTCTTCCGTGGAGGGAGCGATCTTGTTTCTTATAAATACAGCCTCCTTCAAGAATCCGTCCAAATTTTCTAATGTCTTATTAGTCCATTTATCGACATCAGGATGGACTAATCTTTCCAGGCTAGCTACAAATAGAGTAAAGTATTTGCCCGCCGGCCATTTGATCGATTTTAGGGGATTTTTGTAACGGTTGAATATATCATATCTGTTGCCGTGTTCGGCGACGATTCCCTCTTCGGTATCGCGGTATTCCAAAGATATACCTACATCTAAATCTAAAAATTTTACAAAAGGGATATAATCGTGATTTCCGATTACATAAGTTATTTTTATCTTCTTCCTTAAAGATAAAAGCTTATGCATAACTTCACTGTGCGTAAACAAAACTCTGTCCAAATCAGCCTGCCATAATTCCATGAAATCTCCCAAGATGATTAATTCCTGCGCTTCGGAATCCACAAATTCAAGAAATTCAAGAAACTCTCTATCGCGGTGGAAATCATCCGTCCTTGAGCCGTCACCTAAATGTAAATCACTAATAAATATCTTCATAATTATCTATTGAGAACTAACCTCTCGCTTTACGCGAGGCAGTACTCCCTCTTTAGCATCCTGGGTACTGGTCCAGGATTTACAAAATCTTTTTATTTTCGCCGGCGGAAAAATGGTTTCTTTTTTTGTTTAAACTCTCGGTTTTCGTCGCCGAAACTATTATCGCGTTTTTTTCCAAAGGAGCTTGCCCCCTTGCGCTTTGCGAAACACTCCCTGCAATATACCGGACGATCTGCGCTGGGTTTAAATGGGACCTCGCATTCTTTACTGCATTCTGCGCAAACCACTTTAGTAAAGCTTCTTTCCCTGGAAATATTATCTTGTCTTCCTTTGCCCTGACCGTAAGAGCGACCAAAGGATCGCGAAGGTTTTGAAAAATTACGCCCCTTAAAAGGCATCTCTGTTGGCCGACCGGAAGACTCACTGATTAAGGTATCCACTTTCCTCTCCAAAGAAACCAACTGTCGCTGAATTTTATCCATTAGACTCGCAATATCCGGACCAGCTTGCACCGACCCTACAGAACGCTTGCGTTTAAAAAGTTTTTTCATCTTATCTCCTTAAATGAGCTCCGACGATACGTCGGAGCGAATTTATCCCGAAGCCTAACTTAAAAATATCGCAGAGATTTTTAAGTTGCACAGGCAAGGGATATTATTTTTAGGGACACTTCTAGCAGAACTTATTTATTTATAATGCCTTTCCGCCTAGGGCGGATCCGCCTTCGGCGGAACTTAGAACCGGTCCTAGGATCTCTCTTAATTTATAATTATTTTAGCGCTAATTGGGTGTTTTTGCAATAAAAGATAAAGGCGCCCCGACGATGTCGGGGCGCCTTTATCTAACCTCGCTTGCGATATTTCAACACCACAGCAAAGACCACGCTGAAGAATATAAAATTCACTATACTGAACACCCGCCACACCGGATCAGGAGAAACAAAACCCGTGGGAGCCATTAAGGCAAAACATATCCATACCCCTATCACCCAATAGATGCTGATATCCTTAGAAGACTTCCTTTTGACGATCCTTACGATAAGCGGTATATTCCAAAACGGTAATATGACGGCGGCAACAAGCGCTATTGTCTGCATCATCAACGGGTCAAGCCTTTCAAATACTGATAATAGTCGCTGTCCGTGGTCAATATTATTGTGCTGTCTTCATCAATGGTTTCGCGGTAGGTCTCTAAGGTCTTCATAAATGAATAAAATTCAGGGTCTTTATTATAGGCCTCGGCATAGATCTTTATTGCCTCAGCATCTGCCTTTCCCCTGATACCCTGTGCCTGCCTGTAGGCCTCAGAAGTGATCTGTTTTAATTCCTTTTCTTTTTGACCTTCGATCTCTGCCTGCTTTCCCTGACCTTCAGAACGATATTTCTCAGCCGCGCGCTTTCTCTCGGCGATCATTCGCTCATATACCTTTTTTCTTACAGCCTCGACATAATTGATGCGTTTGATGCGCACATCCACCAACGCAATGCCGTACTGAGGAGCAAGCCTTCTTGCCTTCTCCAGAATTGCAGTCTCTAGCATCTGGCGGCCAACTGCAATGCGCTCAACCGCCTCCTCGGAAAGAACAACAATCTCATCTTCTTCTTTGGCTTCCAAGGTCCGGTTTGAATTTCTCACAGCTTCAACCAACAAGTGCCCTGTGATAACATCGCGGGTGGCTGAATTTATAATATCATCGAGCCTGGCATGCGCGCCGATCTCGTTTCCTACGGATTGCAGGAACTTTAAGGCATCAGATACCTTCCAGCGGGCGGTAGTGTCTACCCAGATATATTTTTTATCTTTAGTAGGGATCTGATTAGGGTCGCCGTCCCAATCCATGAGCCGCTTTTCAAAATAATGCGCCTGCTGGATAAGAGGTTTTTTAAAATGTAAGCCGGCTGCGGTAATCGGCTCGCCTACGGGTTTACCGAATTGAGTGATCACTACCTGCTTGGTCTCATCAACAACAAACACCAAACCAGCCATGAACGCAAGGATTACTAAAATAAATAAAACAGAAAATATTCTTAGAATACCTTTCATTATTTAGCACCCCCCTTCCCACGAACGTCAAGAAATGGCAATATTGAGGTTTGCTGGGAGTCTATTATATATTTTTCTTTTGCCTTGGGTAAAACCACGGTCAAGGCCTCTAGATACAATCTCTTTTTAGTGATCTGGGGCGCCTTTTTATATTCTTCCCAGGTGGCTAAGAATCTTTCTGCTTCACCTTTTGCCTGATTTATTTTAGCCAGATGATAACCTTCGGCCTGACGGATCGTCTTTTCTGCCGTACCTTTAGCCTTAGGAATAACATTATTATAAGCCTCCCAGGCCTGGTTTATTGTGCGCTCCTTTTCCTGCTTGGCCTCGTTTACCTCATTAAATGCCGGCTTTACTTCATCCGGAGGATTCACATCCTGCAGCTTGACAGTAACGATCTGAACGCCTGTTTCGTAGTTATCGAGGATCTCCTGCAACTGCTGCTGCGCAATGTCATCTATTTCTTCTCTTTTTGTGGTGAGCACCTCATCCACGCGGTAATCTCCTACCAGCCGGCGCATTATCACCTCTGAGATATCGCGGATATTATCCAGAGGATCTCTGGTCTTAAACAGTAACTTAATCGGTTCTTGAATCCTATACTGGACGATCCAACGCACGTCCAATATATTAAGATCCCCCGTGAGCATTAAAGACTCATCAAGATAGCCCCTTTTGGAATACTGCGTCCTGACTCCCGGCTGCAAGGTCCTGATCCCGAATTCCTCCTTAAAGACCTTGGTTACCTTTATGGCAGTCACCTTATCAATACCAAAAGGTAATTTTACATGCAGGCCTGATGGGGCTGTGGCAATATATTTGCCGAATCTCTGCACCACGCCCACTTCATCCGGGCCGATAGAATAGATCGAGCCTGCCAGGCCGATCAGGATTATCACTGCGCCGATTACTAACGGACCTAATTTTCTCATATCAGCAACTTTTGCTTTGCCAATATTAAGTAATTCTTCCGGTGTGTTAAATTCCATTACTCATCACTCCTTTCAATGAGCGCATGACTTACACTCCCTGCCTGCCGGTAGGCAAGCCTACAGTCGCGTAAGTCATAAGCGCGAATTGACCCCGCACCCAGATACATCGTAGTAACGCTTCGAAGTAACTGGGTGTGGAGTCTATTTAAAATCAATTTTAATCTTTTCTAAAAACAAATATGAATACTAAAAAATTTGGGAGTAAGCCATATTCTACCGCTATTCTGCTCTTTTATCAAGACCTCACACCAATTATTTATTTTTAACAGATTACGACAATTGGTGTGGGGTCAAGCTTTTCAATTAATCTGGAAATTACTGTGGTATCTTTTCTCCCTTTAAAATTGAAGGAAGCGGGGTGGCGTCGATGCGCATTCCGCCGTCGTGCTCAATCTTGATAGTGTAGAGCGTGCCAGGGATAAACATTGTGCCAGGTGCCTCAATCTGGGCATTTTTAATCCCCATCTTCTTTGCCTGAATAGGATCTAAGGCGTAATCCCAGAATCTTCTCCAAAGACTCTTTTCAAATAGACTGTCAATATCCTCTAATTTATATCCCTGAGGAATTTCATTTAGTTTGACTAATTCGTATTCCAGGGTATTGGGGCCCTCGAGAATAAACACCTTCCAAAAAAGATAGGCGCTTTTTCCTTTTAATGCAACAGCATTTTTGATATTGATATCATCGAAGCGGATTACCAGCGATTGAAACTGGATGATGTTTCCCGGAAAGGTAAAATATCTAGGCATAAGCGGATTGCCTTTGCTGTCGTACTCTAAGAATTTTATCGTGGTCTTTGTCTTATTAAGACTCTCGTCATAAGAGACATTGGTAACTAAGACCTCGGCAATGCGTGAATCCGCTTCCAGGCGCGAGATAACTTGTTTCAGGATTTTATTTTCGTTTATAAAACGGGTTGTCTGAAAGAAAATAAAAATGCCGCAGAAGATAATCAAGGCACTTACGATAAAATAAGGTATTTTTTTCAACATAAATTCCTGCTACATCCACCTACTAAATTTTAGACCGTTTCTCAATATCCCTTGAGTTTTCAGTTAGTTCCAATAGAAGCGTAGAAACATCATACCGCTAATTATCTATTTTGGCAATACAAAAAATATGGCCCCCACGCCAATTGCTCGATTTAAAAACTGTTGCGATTGATGTGGGGGTTAAAAACTCAGTTTATCGCCTACTTTTAAGCCGATATCTTTAACGACTCCCGCGTTTAATTCTAAGACATATAATGCTTTTTTATCAGGATGTATGCTCGGACACGAGCCTTCAAGACACGGCTGTGCATTCTCCTTTATAGAGACTACTTCTTTATCCTGGTTAATCCAAATTATATCTAAGGGGATAAAGGTATTTTTCATCCAGAAAGAACGCTCATCTTCCTCTTCATATAAGAAAAGCATTCCTTTGTTGTAATCTAAATGCCTTCTAAACATAAGACCTTTAGCGCGCTGCTGGGACAAGGAAGCTAATTCAACGTAAAAACAATTTTCCTTGTAACATACTTTCTTTTGCGTCTGCAGACTACAACCTGAGGAATATATGAATGTGATAAATATTAAGATTGGTAGGAATAGATGTTTAATTGTCATTTATTTATTTTCACACCCATCACGCCAATTGCTTTTTATAAGCCGTGGCGGTTGGTGTTATAAAAAAAGGGATGAAATAGGGGGACGGTTGTTAATGCTCAGTAATTAGGTAACTCTTTTGGTATGGTATAATATAACCAAAGGAGGCCTAATGCACTACTCGCAACAAGTTATTGTAAAGCGCTGGATTCCCATTTTACAAGAATATGAAAAAACAAAAGCTAAGAT
>JBDRFF010000053.1:0-2794 GCA_043819095.1 Candidatus Omnitrophota bacterium | reverse complement strand
CCCGTTGTACCGCAAGGTACAATTCCTGAAGTCCCATTTTTAATCTGAAACTCAATTAATTCAGCTAACTTTTTTTCATCGATTTTACCATTCTTAAAAGGAGTGACAATCGCCACCATTGAACCCTTAAACATGATATTCCCCCTTTAATGAGCAGATGATTTACGGAGTCTGTAGGACGACGTAAATCGTAGCTCCGACTCTACGTCGGAGCGACTGCGAATTAAACCCCACACCCAGTTACTACGAATAATCACTACGCCGTATCTGGGTGTGGGGTCAAATTCGACCAACAAACTTGCGTTCACTAACGTTCCGCAAGTTTGGGTCTCATTTGACATAATATTCCCCCTTATAAATCATTTGGGTTTTACCTTCCAACCAAACACTGAAAAACTTTTCATCTTTATAATCAAAAGACACTTTTAAAATTTCCGTACTTAAAGTTTTTACTTTCATTTCAAAATTCTTCGGCTTAGCTTTATTATTAAAAAGCTTTAAAAATGCAATCAAGCTTGATGCAACCACTCCTGTTCCACAGGCTAGGGTCTCGTGTTCCACTCCTCTTTCGTAGGTACGAACACTTATAAAATCTTTATCATACACCTCTACAAAATCGACATTTGTTCCTCTAGGTTGAAATTTTTTATGATACCTGATCTGACGGCCAATATTTACCACGTCAATTATATTTAAACCCTCAACAAATACAACAGCATGAGGAACGCCTGAATCAATATAATCTACTTTGATATTTCTATGCGGCATGCCGACAGAAATATCCAGCTGGCAGTCCTTAGGATGAGACATTTTTATCTTAACAATATCTTTATTAACCTTTGCCTCAATAATACCAGCTTTAGTATATAATCTTAAGTTTTTAAGTTTGAATTTCTTATTGGCATAAAGCGCAAGACACCTTGCGCCATTGCCGCACATCTCAGCCTCTGAGCCATCGGGATTAAAAATTCTCATTTTAAAATTCCCGGGCTTTGACTTATCTATCGTAAGCAGACCGTCTGCGCCGATACCGGTCTTTCTTGCACATACATTTCTTGCAAGAGAACCAAAATCAGCTTTTAGGTTATCGACAACAACGAAATCATTTCCGCTTGCCGCCATTTTAGTAAAATTTATCTTCTTCATTTTATAAACTTTGGAAAGGATTCATTTAAAACCAAATCCTTATACGTCTCTCTCTTACGAATCACGTAAAACTTGTTTCCTTTAACTATTATCTCACTGCAACGCACACGACTATTATAATTAGAAGCCATACTAAAACCGTAAGCACCAGCGCTCATAACGGCAAAATAATCCCCTTCCTTAGAAACTGGTAAATTTCTATTCTTTGCAAAGAAATCTCCGCTTTCACAGATCGGCCCTACCACATCAAATCTTCCGCAAGACCTCCCTGAAATCTTTTTTAACGGCAATATTTCATGATACGCCTGATAAAGTGAAGGCCTTATCAAATCATTCATCGCCGCATCAACAATAATAAATGCCTTAGTCCTTGACTTCTTTAAATAGAGAACCTTGGTAACCAAAATACCGGCATTTCCGACAATAAATCTTCCTGGTTCCAAAATAATCTTCAAGCCAGTCTTTTCTAAAACCGGTAAAATCAATCCAGCAAACTCATCTGCTGTCTGCGGCTTTTCATCTTTATAGATTATCCCTAATCCACCACCGATATTTAGGTATTCTATTCTAATACCTAAGAATCTCAAATGGTCATTAAATTGAACAACGCGCCTTATTGCGTTTAAAAACGGTTTTCCAGCAATAATCTGCGAACCAATATGCATATGCAGGCCATTTACCTTCAGATTACTGAATTTTCTTCTTTGAGAAAAAATTCTGCGGGCTGTTAGAAAATCAATCCCAAATTTATTTGTAAGCTTCCCAGTTGTTATATACTGATGCGTGCCTGGTTCAACATCAGGATTAATTCTAATCGCGACTTGAGTAATCTTATTCAACCCTAGAGAAATCCTATTTATTAGCTCTAATTCCGGAATAGATTCAACATTAAAGAATAAAATTCCCCTGCGAATCGCCTGAGAAATCTCTTCTTCTGTTTTTCCCACGCTGGCATAGACGATTCTATTCGCCGGGCAACCAACTTTCGCTGCCTTAAATAGCTCCCCGCCTGAAACAATATCCAACCCAGCACCAGCTTTTACCAAAATACGACTAATAGCAAGATTAGAATTAGCCTTCATTGAGTAGCATATTAATGGATTGATACTACCGAAAGCTCTTTTTAGCTTATTAAAGTGATCGGTTAACGTCTTGTAGCTATACAGATAAAAAGGTGTGTCAATTTTTCTTGCAATATCTTCAATATTCACAGACTCACAGTAAAGCCTATTTTTTCTAAACTTAAAATCATGCATTTAACTTCCTCTGCCAATTTTTTATTTGAGCGCTAACCCTTAAAGGCGATGTTCCGCCAAAAGATTTCTTTAAACTAACTGAGGTTTTAGGATTTAATAATTTCTTTACATCTTTTTCAAATTCCTTAGAAAATTTTTTGAATTCATTAATATCGATTTCAGATAAACTTTTGCCTTTATCTAAAAACTTCTTAACCATCTCACCCACCGTATCATGAGCTAATCTATAAGAAACTCCTTTTTTGATCAGATATTCCATAATGTCGACTGAAAACAAAGATTCGTCATTAATCTTTCTGGCAATTAGAGCTTTATTAACCTTTACATTTTTAAAAAGTTCCTTAAAGATAATCAAAATCTCTTTCATTGTATCAACTGAACTAAAAAGCGGG
>JBDRFF010000052.1:0-3118 GCA_043819095.1 Candidatus Omnitrophota bacterium | reverse complement strand
GAGCTGGAATTATTTGAGGTTGTTAATACACCGCGGGAAGTACTGAAGGTGATAAAGGATTTTTATAGGAAATAGATTTTATTTAGTTGTGAGGGTTTGTTTTGAGTTGTGAGTCGGGTTATGAGTTGTGGGGATGAGTAGGCCCATAACCAATAACCCACAACCCGACCCAAAACTCACAACACATTCTAAAAACGAACATGAAAAAACATATATATTATCCTAAAGAATATTGCGGCCTATTCGGTATCTACGGCCACAAAGAGGTAAGTAATCTTACCTATCTTGGGCTTTATGCCCTGCAGCACCGGGGAGAGGAGTCTTGCGGTATTATCACAAGCGATAGAAAGAAATTCTTTATCCATAAAGACGTGGGTTTGGTAAATGATGTTTTCAATGAAGAAAATTTATCAAAACTTAAAGGCGACATTGCCGTCGGACATACACGATATTCCACCACCGGCTCAAGCGTTTTGAAGAACGTCCAGCCGATTTTCGCCGACCATATTGACGCACCCGTTGCGATTGCCCACAACGGAAATCTGGTAAATAGTTTTGTTTTAAGAAAAAACTTAGAGAAGCAAGGATCAATTTTCCAGAGTTCCTGCGACAGCGAGATTATCGTACATCTTATGGCAAAGGCAAAGTCAAAAGATATCATCGGAAAGATCAAAGCTTCGTTAAAATCCGTACAGGGGGCGTATTCTTTAGTAATTATGAGCAAAGACAAATTAATCGGAGTGCGCGACCCAATGGGCTTTCGCCCGCTTTGTCTAGGTAAGATCGGTAAATCATATTGCCTGGCGTCAGAAACCTGCGCATTTGATTTAATCGGCGCAGAGTATATCCGTGAGATCAAGCCCGGCGAAATCGTGGTTATTGATAATAAGGGGATAAAATCTACTCGATTCGCTGCTGCGAAAAAAAATGCATTTTGCATTTTTGAGCATATCTATTTTGCCCGGCCGGATTCGGTAATTTTTGGCCAGACAGTCCATTTGGTTAGACAAGGCTTAGGCGAACAATTGGCTAAGGAACATCCCGTAAAGGCTGATTTTGTTATTCCGGTTCCGGATTCAGGCACTTCTGCGGCGCTAGGATATTCGCACGCATCGGGAATTCCTTTAGAATGGGGAATTATTAGAAATCACTATGTTGGTAGGACTTTTATCCAGCCGCAGCAGAAAATCCGCGATTTGGCAGTGAAGGTGAAATTTAATATCTTAAAAGATGTAATCAAAGGTAAAAAACTTGTGATTGTGGATGATTCGATTGTGCGCGGCACAACCTCAAGAAAAAGAATACGAGAATTCCGCAAGGCAGGCGCAAAGGAAGTTCATATGAGAATTAGTTGTCCACCACATAAATTCTCTTGCTTTTATGGAATAGATTTTCACACGCAGAAAGAATTAATCGCCCACAAATACAGCCTGAAGAAAATACAGAAATTTTTGGATGTCGACAGCCTGGGTTATTTAAGCGTTGAAGGCATGCTAAAAGCAGTTAAAGATAAAAATAATTATTGTGTAGCCTGTTTTACCGGAAAATATCCGGTTAAGTTTGATAAGAATGTAGATAAACACTCTTTAGAAAGAAAACATTGCGGAGGATAAAATGGCAAAGAAAAAACTAACCTATAAATCAAGCGGAGTAGATATTGATGCGGCAAATGTTTTTGTTGATAAAATAAAGTCGCTGATAAAAAGGACCAAAAGAAAAGAAGTCTTCAGCCCCATCGGTGGCTTTGGCGGAATGTTTAAGTTCTTAAAAAATAAATATAAAGAGCCCTTGCTTGTTGCATCTAGTGACGGTGTGGGCACGAAGCTTATGATTGCAAAAAATCTAAATATTCATGATACTGTGGGAATTGATTTGGTAGCGATGAACGTCAACGATATTTTATGTATCGGCGCAGAGCCGTTATTCTTTCTGGATTATATCGCCTGCGGAAAAGTAAGGCCTGATGTCTTGGTCGATGTCACAAAAGGCATAACTGACGGATGTATCCAGGGGGGCTGCGCCTTAATCGGTGGTGAGACCGCTGAGATGCCGGGTATGTACGGCAAAGACGAATACGATTTAGCTGGTTTTACCGTCGGGGTAATCGATAGAAATAAGATTATTGACGGCTCAAAGATAAAAAAAGGAGATAAAGTAATCGGTCTACAATCTAACGGCCTGCACTCCAATGGATTTTCTTTAGTACGAAAAGTATTTTCTAGATCCGAAATAAGAAGAAACGGAAAAGAAATCTTAAAGCCCACAAGGATTTATGTAAAACCGGTTCTTGCATTGTTAAAGAAAGTCAATATCAAAGGTATTGCTCATGTCACCGGCGGTGCGTTTTATGAAAAGATTCCGCGAATTATACCTAAGGGATTAGCAATAGAGATTAGAAAAGACACTTGGCCGATTCCAAAGATTTTTAAGATGGTGCAGAAGAAAGGAAACGTTGAAGAGTATGAGATGTTTCGCACCTTTAATATGGGAGTTGGTATGGTTTTGGTTGTGTCTACGCGAGACGCCTCTAAAGCAAAACAGATTTTAGCAAGAAACAAATTAAAATCTTGGGTAATCGGCGAAGTCGTAAAGGGTAATAGAAAAGTAAAAATTATATGAAAGTTTTAGTCATCGGTTCAGGCGGAAGAGAACATACTTTAGTCTGGAAAATTGCACAATCCAAACTGGTGGACAAAATCTATGCTGCGCCGGGAAATGGCGGAATGGCAGAGCTCGCCGAATGCGTAGATATAAAAGCCGATGATATAGACGGGCTTTTGAATTTCGCAATCGAAAAGAAAATAGATTTAACTGTTGTTGGGCCTGAGGTGTCGTTGGTGGCTGGCGTAGTTGATAAATTCGAAGGAAAGGGTCTAAAGATTTTTGGTCCTAAAAAGAGTGCTGCGCAATTAGAAGGTAGCAAAGTTTTCTCTAAAGAATTTATGGCAAGAAATAATATTCCCACAGCAAAATTTAAGGTTTTTGATGACAGTTTAAATGCAAAAGATTATATAAATGAAGTTGGAGCTCCACTCGTAGTAAAAGCAGATGGTTTAGCAGCCGGCAAAGGCGTAATCATCTGTAATATAGCTCAAGAGGCAGAAACTGCTATAGATTT
>JBDRFF010000051.1:0-4558 GCA_043819095.1 Candidatus Omnitrophota bacterium | reverse complement strand
CCTCTTACTTTTTTGCCTTGGTTATTTTAAAAAATACCATAAAAATCACACGCGAACCTGCTCTTAAAAACCTAAGCCTTTAAATATTATATCCTTGGACGGGTAATTATGTTGAGTAGTATAGTTGTTGCGGAATCGTTGTTTTACAATTCTTTTGGTTTCCATTATCAATTATTTGTGCTAAAATCGGGTTAATTCTGCATAGATTGTTTAGCAGCCATAGAAGATTCCTTTGTTCGGAGTTGATCGCAACCGGATTTTACAAAGAGGATGATTTTTTATTTGGTAAACTAATAGAAAATGTTTTGCCGGCAGACTTTGATAATCCTGTTTTGTTTGAAGAAGTAAAAGACATTTGGTTGAAATAAAATATTATGGATAAAAAAACTGTAATAGAGCGAATTGATAAAATCCTTGCAGATTATACAGATATGCGTAGTAAATCTAAGCATGATGATTTATCTGATTTTTCAAAAGGGGGAGTACTAGATAAATTTATAACTCAGTCTTTAGCTACAATTACTGCGATTGCTGAACCAAAATCCGCATATGTAAAACAATCTCTTGATTGCAAGCATATTGGACATATTCCAAGATTGGTAGGCATTCTACAGGCTTTAAGAGCCGATATTGAAGCGGGATATTTATGGAATATTAATGAATTAATTCATGCCGATATTTTTACAGATTTTCTAGAAATGGCTAAGTATTTGCTTGAAGAAGGCTATAAAGATCCAGCCGCTGTATTAGTTGGGGGAGTTATAGAAGAACATTTGCGAAAATTGTGCTTAAAGAATGGAATCCAAATAGAAATACAAAAAGGCGGCAGAACAGAGTTTAAGCAAACTTCCTTAATGAATGATGATTTAAAGGGGGCTAACGTTTATGCTAATTTAGAACACAAAAACATTATTGCTTGGTTAGATTTACGTAATAAAGCTGCTCACGGTAAATATTCTGAGTATAATAAGATACAAGTAGAAAATATGTTGTCAGGAGTTAGAGACTTCATTACTCGATTCGTTGCATAAGTCAATTTTCGTTCCCTGACATCGTTTAATTTTTTGTGTGTTCTTCCGCTTCGCGGGATTTCAGTAAATAAAAACTTAGGGTGGGGGAGATTATAGGAAGGAAGAGGTATTAAATGGTGCATAAGGAATCGGAAACGATAGAATTTAAGAAATCTACCGCGGAGTTGAAAGAGGCGGTTATTTCCGTCGTTGCCATGCTCAATAAGCACGGCCGGGCAGATGTGTATTTCGGGATTGCGGACGACGGTATGGTGTTGGGGCAGACGGTCGGCCGAAAAACGTTAAGAGATGTCACACAGGCGTTCGTCGATAATACCGAGCCGAAGGTTTATCCAAAGGTAGAGGTGCGGCAGATTGAAGGAAAAGATTGCATTGTTGTGGATGCTCATGGGAGCGATAGCCCGTATTTCGCTTATGGTAGGGCATATATTCGCGTTGGGGAATCTGATAAGGCGATGAGCCCTCAAGAGATTGAAATCCGCATATTAGGTAGGAAAAAATTGCTTTGGGAAAAAGAGGTGTCTGAAAAGACGCTTGCTGATGTTAATGAGGAAGTGGTCAAAGAGTTCATGCGTAAGGCCAAGACGGCGAAACGTATCGACTTTGATTTTGTGGATGTTAAAAGCACGCTTCACAAGCTTCATCTTTTGTATAAGAATCAATTGACCCGTGCGGCTGAAGTTCTTTTTTGTGATGAAAATTCGATGGAAGTTCAGGCCGCGATCTTTGCCGGGACTGACAAGTTGACATTCCTAGATATCAAATCGTTTAAAGGTAACCTTTTTAGTTTACGCCAGCAGGCTGAAGTTTATGTTAGCGGGAACATAAAGTGGCGGGCTGAGATAAAGTCAGGGCCGCGCAAAGAAATTCCTGAAATTCCGGTTGAAGCGATCAGGGAAACTGTGGGTAATTCGTTATGCCATCGAGATTATTCTAATCCGAAGGGCAACGAGGTGGCGATTTTTAAAGATCGGGTTGAGATCTACAATCCGGGATTCTTTCCAGATGGGATTAATCCGGAAGATTTCTTCACCGGCCATGAGAAGTCGATCTTGCGTAATCCTTTAGTTGCGGAAACAATGTATAAGTCTAAGGATATTGAACGCTGGGGAAGCGGCATCAAGCGTATTCACGATGAATGTGTTACCGCAGGGGTCAAGGTTGAGTTCAAACGGCTTAAAACCGGCTTTGTCGTAGTTTTTTACCGGCCGAAATGGGAGGAAGGCGAGGGGTTGGCTGGCGGTCAGAGAAGTAAGGTGAAAAGTAAGGTGAAAAGTAAGGTGAAAGTTATTGAAATTATCGTTCAGAATCCTTCTGTAACTATTCCGGAAATAGCGGCTTCTCTTGATATGAGTATCCCGGGCATTGAAAAGATTATCCGATCCTTAAAAGAGCAGAAACGCTTGTGCCGTATCGGCCCCGATAAGGGCGGGCATTGGGAAGTGCACGATTAACTAAGGGGTGAAAGTGGTTGTAAAGATTTTTAAAAAAAGACTTGACAAATGACTAATCATATGATATAAAAAGATACAATGACAGATCAAGAAATAGGAGCTAAACTGAAACAATATCGCCAAAGTAACAAGCTGACTCAGGAAGAGCTTGCAAGGCAATTGGATATTCCTACTATAACGATATCACGTTGGGAGCGCGGAAAGAATGTTTCAAGCGCATATAGAAAAGTTCTTAAGCAAGCAGGAATAGTGTAATTTTTTTTTGCCCATTTACTAATCATTTGATTAGTCATGTTATTAGAAAATGAATAAGAGATTGGAGAGTTTAGAGTTTAAAAAAGGAGGCAGGTAAATGATAGAAATTAAATTTAGCCGGCAGCGATTAACAGGACAGGAGAAAGAAAGATACGCGGATATTGTTAAGAAAATTATTACCCAGATAGAGAGATTCAATAAAGGTTCAGGGTTTGTTAAAGACGTTGTGCAGACAGAGCTGAAGATAATATTTAAATAACAGACACCCGGCGCTTATCGGTATTGCGCCGGTATGTGTCTCTACACAAGGGGCATAAGATGACAAAAGAAGACATTTTATTTGTGGGGGATATTTCAAGGCTTTTTTGTATTTCGTCTAATACAATTCAGCGAAAAAGATGGAGAGAAGAGTCTGGTATACCTCTGCATAAAGTGGGGAAAAAGTTATGCGGTTTTAAACACGAAATCGAAAGATGGGCCAAATCTAAATGAGAACAAAGATTTCAGGCATTAGAGAAATAATTAAGGCAGAAAAATACGAAGTTAACTATGTGATTGCCGGTAAAAGGTATCAGTATCGTATTAATGCCGCTTCTCTAACTGAAGCATATAATAAGAAATTAGAGGATATAGCAGAGAGGCGTAAGAGTGTATCTACGTTACTAGATCATGGAGAGCGTCTTAATGCTGGATTCTCTGATGCTTGGGAAAGATTACATGCCGATTTAGTTGCAGATAATTTACCTCGCAAGACTATACATCATTATTCCAAGACCTATAACCGGTTATTTAATGATTTTCTAAGCAAGAGGTTTCCTGAGATAATAAGTTTTAATCAATTAAACCTGCCGTTTTTTAGAGAATACAAAAATTACTACGTCAACGAGCTTGATAGGCCTAAAGGATGGAGGTCGGAGCTAATTTTTGTCAAAGCCATAATAAGTCGCCTTTATGGACTCGGATATTGTAGTAAGGAGTTGACAGAGGCCTTAAGGGAATTGAAAAAGCCTCACTGTAATAAAAAAGAATATCTTGTAATTCCTAATACTAAGATTAAAGAGGTATTACAATTTATCAAAAAAGAAAGGCCGGATTACTACTGTCTTTTATATTTTATCAGTAGAACAGGAAGAAGAATTAATGAAACAACGCTTATAGAGCGCAAAGACGTAGAATGGAAAGGGCTTAAACCCGCAAGGATTAACATAAGGGCTGAGACTACAAAAACGAAACAAAGTGCTCCTCTTGCAAAGCTTGATCAGGACTTAGAGCAGATTGTGAGTGAGGCATATAAAACAGGTTTAAAATACAAAGAGCCTTATCTTTTTCTTAATATGTTTGGTAGAAGGTGTACGCCTGATAAAGTAAGGGGTTATCTTAAAATGGCAAGTAAGCAAATTTTGGAAACGGAAGTTACCCCACATTATTTCCGGCATAGGTTTTTAACCGAATGCGGCAAGGCAAATGTTCCTATTGTGGATGTTATGGCTATCTCCGGTATTAAGGATATAAATGTCATAGTTAACCATTACAGCCACAGCACGGATGATGGCCAAACAAAAGTGCTTGAAGTGAGTAAAATTTGATGATATTATTATGATAAATTTATGTGGTGGAGAATGTGGTGAGAAGAGGATTTTGAATACAAAAGGGTTCGAATCCCTGCCTCTCCGTTTAGATTTTTACGGTAACCCAAACTACCCTAACAACAACCTACCAAAAACATCGTATCTTCTATTAAAATCAAATAGTTGCATTGTAAGAAAAGCAAAGCCATTTCAAGATATGACAATATCTCGAAAGTGGCTTTTTTTGCTT
>JBDRFF010000050.1:0-15930 GCA_043819095.1 Candidatus Omnitrophota bacterium | reverse complement strand
TCTTAGCTTTTGTTTTTTCATATTCTTGTAAAATGGGAATCCAGCGCTTTACAATAACTTGTTGCGAGTAGTGCATTAGGCCTCCTTTGGTTATATTATACCATACCAAAAGAGTTACCTAATTACTGAGCATTAACAACGTTCCCCGAGTTGAACACGAGGGTGTCCCTGGAAAATGGAAGAGGTAATCCCTTGCTTAAGCGCTTGAAAATTTCATTGAAATTTTCTGCGCAAGCTTCGGCCCTGCAGAATTCGAAGAATTCTACAGGACTAGTCCTGCACAATCCTTCGGATTGAGCAGGGGATAATTCGCGCAAACAACTTATGAGCGCTTTCGTTCCATAAGTTGTGCGCTCATTGTAGATGCAGGATTAGTAAAATTGTTGTAGAATAAGAAAAAGGAGAAAGAATGAAAGGATCTATTTGTAGAATATCTTTTATATTGACAGTCCTGATTTGCTTGTTAGGTTTCGCGACCTTGGCCTTAGCATCTGAGTTCACAGCGGATGTTGTCGATAGCAATAATGGTAAGGAGAAGAGTAGAATTTTTGTTAAAGGGAGTAAGAGGCGCACAGAAACTGACTTGAGGAATGGCGAAAAAATAATTATCATTTCAGATTCTGAAACAGGCTCTGTGTATCATCTAAGGTCTGAACAAAAGATATGCACTGAAACTTCTCGTGAGCAAGCTTTTTCTGCTATGGACATATTATTCGGCGGCAAGCTTGAGGAACTTAATAAAGCTTCAGAAAAGAAAGATTTAGGCATAGAGACAATCAATGGCTACGTCTGTGACAAATATGAAATCATTAATCATGTCACAAAGGAGAGGACCATTGAGTGGTGTTCTAAAAAGCTGGGTTATTCAATAAAGACTATTTACAACAGTCCTCACGGCGAGGTAAGTATAACCGAACTGAAAAATATCAAGGAAGGCCCGATAGATGATTCGTTATTTGAGGTTCCTGAGGATTACAAAAAAATATCAATGCCAACGGTAGACCCTGGTATGGGAATGGAAATTGATGTGTCAACGGAGCAGCCATAGCTTGGGACTTTGCCCAAATTGAGTTTGAGATCCCTCGCCAAACCCCAGAGGGGTAGCCCTTCCTAATACTTTTTAAGGAAAGGGCTAAGCACTTGTAAATTTTGGTTTCCAAAATTTACTGCGTAGGCTTCGGCCCTGCAGAATTCGAAGAATTCTACAGGACTAGTCCTGCACAATCCTTCGGATTGAGCAGGGGATAATTCGCGCAGTTGACTTACGTCGTTTCACTCCGTAAGTCAAGTGCTCATTAAAGGAGGAGAAATGAGAAACTTGTTAACGGTTGTATGTGTCTTGGCTATTCTAGGAGCGGGCATAGTCGGTTTTGCTGAAGGTGACTCATCAAGTAGCGATGCCCATTATTTTTTCACCGATAAATTACAGATCAGCGCCGGAGCCATCTTTCCAAATTTTAATACCGACGTAAAATTAGACGGAGATAATGGCCGGGAAGGAACGACGGTTGATTTTGAAAAGTTGTTTGGCTTAGAGGATGAGCTCGCCTCAGCCTTCGCCCATCTTATGTGGCGTATTAACGATAAACATCGTTTGGAATTCATGTATTATAATATCGATCGGGATGGCACAAGGAATCTTGGCAAAAATATTAATTTTGGTGATCAAACATTTACGTTCGGTACGGATATGACCAGCTCCCTTGATATGTCAGTATACCGGCTAGGATATGATTATTCTTTTGTAAATGACGGCGAAAAAGAGTTCGGCATCGGGGTATCTGCTGATATTGTACCTGTTGATTTTTCAGTCCAAGCAACAGGAGGCGTAGCTGAAACAGAAGACGCCGTACTGATAGTGCCAACGTTCGGTATACATGCTGCCTATAGACTTACTGAAAAGCTTGTTGCCGCGGGAAAACTTCAAGGGTTTGTGTATGACGTTGATAATCAAGACGGAAGTGTTATTAATGGCCTGTTAGGATTTGAATATGATGCCTTTGAACATTTTTCTGTTGGTTTAACATATGCCTATTATGATTTTGATGTGGACTTAGACACCGGCGGTTTTAATGGCAGTATCGCGTTTGTCTACCGTGGCCCCTTAGTTTACGGAAAATTACATTTCTAAACCCCCACACCAACTTTACTGAAGGGAAAAATATGAAAGTTGGTGTGGGGGTAAACCCAGGACCGGTACTCAGGATGCTAAAGAGGAAGTACTGTCCTGCTTAAAGCGCGGGGCTTGTTCTTAATAAATTAAAAAACGGAGGTGAAATATGAAGACAAAGTTATTAGTAACTGCGCTTATATTTCTGCTTACTTTGATTCCGGTTTATTCTGTTTGCGCAGACGAAGAAGAAAACCCCAGGTTGATCAGTACCAGGGGCGAAGCAAGAATTTGGATCAATCCGGACAGCGCAAGGGTATTTTTGGGCATTGAGACCATGAGTCAAAATATCAGTGCCGCCCGCGATGAAAACGCCAGAAATATAAAAAAGGTTATGGACGCCCTAAAGTCTCTAAAGATCAAAGATATGAAAACTAAGGCCCCGAGCTATAATGTGTCCTTGGTGAAAGAAAAGGAGTACGACGCCACTAGACAGGGCCGCCTGCCTAATATTATTGGATATAAAGTCACACAGAATTTTACTGTGCTTCTTAAAAACGATGATCCAAAAGTATTGTCTAACGATGCAGCCTCAGTTATTGATACAGCATTAAACAACGGTGTGAATATAATATCAGAAGTGATGTTTTTTAAACAAGATGATTCTGATGGTAAGCGAGAAGCTCTGAAATTAGCAGTCCAAAACGCTATCTCAAATGCCGAGGCGATTGCAACTACAGCAGGTGTCTCGATCAAGGATTATACTACAATTTCAAGTTCCACCAGTTATATGTCTCCTCGTAGTCAAATGCGTCAGATGATGAATGTAGAATCAGATATGGGAGGCGGTGCTGATACTACGCTCGTGGCCGGACAGATAGCGATCAATGTTAACGTTTCACTAAGTTGTTCGATTGAATAAAATAAAAAAAAACCAGGACCGGTACTAGGGAGGTAATTAAGATCCCTCGCCTAACCCCAGAGAGGTAGCCCTTCCTAATACCTTTTAAGGAAGGGGCTAAGCACTTGTAAATTTTGGTTCCCAAAATTTACTGCGTAGGCTTCGGCCCTGCAGAATTCGAAGAATTCTACAGGACTAGTCCTGCACAATCCTTCGGATTGAGCAGGGGATAATTCGCAGACGCCCCGATAAATCGGGGCTACAGTTTACGTCGCTTGGGCTCCGTAAACTGTCTGCTCATTTAAAGATCCCTCGCGCCAGAAGTGATATAGGGACTCATTAATCCCTCGACCCATTCAGGGTCTCGGGATAATTCGCGCTTATGACTTACGCTCCCCGTAGTCGCGTAAGTCATGCGCTCATTAAATATGAAGAAAATTAATTGTTTAGAATGTCCCAAGAAAGAGAATTGCTGCCAAACGGGAGCATGGGTAGATTTAAGGGAGGCCTTGAAGATTTCGTCTCTTGGGTTGCCGGGTGAGTTTTATCATTTTAAGAAAGATAAGAAGTTTCCTTCCGGATATAAAGCTGATACAAGTTACGATCATGGTCCCTGTTCCTTTCTTACTGCTAGCGGATTATGTTCCATACACAAGGTTGATTATAATCTAAAGCCGGCCTATTGCAAAGAATTTCCCTATGAAGACGGAAAAATAGCGCCTCTTGCAAAAGAATTCTGTTTATTGGTTGAAGGCAAATAAAAAATCCATTTCAGGCCTGTCTGCCCCGAGCGGAATCCAGGGGCGACAATCTGCGTTAAGGAAATAAATAATAATGGTTAACTCACAGGATAAAATCTTAGAAAAACTGAATCCCCAGCAGAAAAAAGCGATCGCGCACGGCAAGGGGCCTTTGTTGATTATCGCCGGAGCCGGAACCGGCAAGACCGCTGTAATTACCCGCCGGATTGCGTATCTTATCCAGTCAAAACAGGCAAAGCCGGAAGAGATCCTTGCTCTTACCTTTACGGATAAGGCAGCGATTGAAATGCAGGAACGCGTGGATGTTTTAGTGCCTTACGGCTTTACTGATACCTGGATCCAGACGTTTCACGCCTTCGGAGACCGCATTCTAAAAGAAAAGTCAATGGAGATCGGCCTGACTCCTGATTTTAAAGTACTCACCAAACCGGAAGCAGTTGTATTTTTCCAGGAACATATCTTTGATTTTCCTCTGGATTATTATCGGCCGCTAAGTAACCCCACGAAATTTATTATGGCAATGTTGACCTTGTTTAGCCGCGCCAAAGACGAGGATGTCTCACCGGATGAATATATTAATTACGCCAAGAAATTAGAGAAACAATCTCTAAAAAATATTAAAGACCAAGCCCTGGCTGAAGAAGCTGCCAAACAATTAGAAATAGCCAGCTGCTATAAACGATACCAGGAACTTCTTGCCCAGGAAGGCAAAGTAGATTTTGGAAACCAATTTTTTCTCACCCTGCAATTGTTCCGCAAGCGGCCAAGCATTTTGAAATATTATCAGAAGCAATTTAAATTTATTTTGGTGGATGAGTTTCAGGATACAAATTATGCGCAATTTGAGATAGTCAAGTTATTGGCAGCATCGCATAAAAATTTAACTGTCGTGGCAGACGATGATCAATCTATCTACAAATGGAGGGGAGCCGCGGTAAGCAATATCTTGAACTTTATAAAAACCTATCCGAAAGCAAAAAAGATCCCTCTGACAAAGAATTATCGCTCAACCCAGGCAATACTTGATAGTGCCTACGGATTGATCCAGAATAATAATCCGGACCGCTTGGAGGTCCAGGCAAAGATTAATAAGCAGCTTATCGGAAAAGTAAAAGGGGGGCAAAGCCCCAGGCACCTGCATTTTGATACAGTCTCTTCCGAAGCAGATGAGGTGGCCAAAGTCATTAAGGAAAAAGTTGAGTCGGGAAAATACAATTATGAGGATTTTGCTGTCTTGGTAAGGTCTAATTCCGACGCTGATCCTTTCCTAAAGGCATTTAATATGCACAGCCTGCCCTGGCGTTTCAGCGGAAATCAGGGGTTGTATTCCCGGGAAGAAGTCCGCTTATGTATTGCTTTTTTGCGATTAATCGCAAGCCTAAACGATTCATTAAGCCTTTATTATCTGGCAAGCTCTGAGATCTACAAGCTTCCTATAGTGGATCTGACATTGTGCATGAATTATTCCAGCCGCAGAAAAGTGAGTTTATTCGGCGTGTTTCAATCTTTGGATAGAATAGAAGAGCTTAAATCAATATCTGGCGAGGCCAGGGCAACAGTTGAAAAAATAGTCAAAGATATCGTTGGATTCCTAAAGACTTCAAGAGACCACACAACAGGGAGGCTTTTATATAAATTTTTGACCGAAAGCGGATATATTAAGAAATTAGTAAAAAATCCCAGCCTGGTTAACGAAGAGAAAATAAAGAATATCGCAAAATTTTTCGAAATGGTGCGTAATTTTGAGATCGTGGCCAGAGAAGACCGCGTGATATATTTTGTGAATTATCTGGATATGTTGGTCCAGGCCGGAGATGATCCGGCAACAGTCGAAGCCGATTTAGATATTTCCGCGATTAATGTCTTCACTATTCACAAGGCAAAGGGGCTGGAGTTTGATGTAGTATTTTTGGTAAGTTTAGTAATGGGTAAATTCCCCTGGCCGCGCAGGCACGAGACATTGGAGTTTCCGGTTGAATTGATAAAAGATATTTTACCCTCGGGAGATTTTCATATCCAGGAGGAGCGGCGGCTTTTTTACGTGGGAATGACGCGCGCAAAGAAAGAATTATTTCTGACTTCAGCCAGAGATTATGGAACAAAAAAAACCAGAAAGATAAGTAAATTTGTCCTTGAGTCTTTGGGCAGCCAGGAAGAGCAGGTAGTACACAAAGTCGATGCTATTGAGGCGATTGAAAGGCACGCGCCTAAGCCTGAATCGAAATTAAAAACCACCGGGGTCATTCCTGATGAACAGATCTTGAATCTAAGCTATTATCAAATCGATGATTATCTTACCTGTCCGCTAAAGTATAAATATGTACATATTTTACGGGTGCCTATCCTGGAGCATCAAGTGGTAATTTACGGTAAAGCAATGCATGATGCGGTCCAGAGGTATAATCAAAATAGGATAAGGAAAGTTTCCACAAAATTAGACGAGATTATCGCAGTTTTTGAAGATTCATTTAGGCCCGAAGGATTCCTCTCGCAGGAGCATTACAAGCAAAGGTTATCTGCCGGCAAACGCGCCCTTGAGGATTTCTTTAAAATAGAGAAAAAAAATAAGGTCATCCCGAGCTATATTGAAAAAGAATTTTCTTTTCTGATTGATAATATCCGTATCGTGGGCAGGTGGGATAGGATCGACAAAAGAGGAAATGAGGAAGTGGTTATTGATTTTAAGACATCAGAGGTCAAGAAGCAAAAAGATGCAGACGAAAAGACAAAAAAGAGTTTGCAGCTTGATATTTATAGCCTAGCTTATCAGAAAATTTTTAATAATATTCCTGACTGGGTAGAATTATATTTTTTAGAATCGCAACTTATTGGCCGAGCAAAAAAGAGTCAGAAAGATATTGATTCTGTTATTGACAAAATCGAGACCGCAGCCAAAGGTATTCGCAGTGGGAGTTTTGGTGCAAAGCCAGCATATCTTGCCTGCAATTTCTGCGCCTACAGTCAGATTTGCCCTGCCGCGGTGTTAAAAAAATATTAGAGATATTTTAGAATTCTCCGGATATTTGATTTCTAATTTTCTTGACTTAAAATGTTAATTGTGTATAATAAATGAAAACACAACTTACGGAACAACGTGAACGTAAGTTGTGAGTTTGAATTTACCCCCCACCACTTTTAGAGATAATTGTGGAATTGGAAAGGGCGGGTTTATAAAATAAGATAAGTGTTTATTTAAGAGGGACGCTACATTACTAAAAGTGGTGGGGGGGACAATTCGCCCCGACGTAACGTCGGGGCTCATCGGAGGTGAAACATTGTCATTGGTAAAAGAGAAAAAAGAAAAATTAATCGGTGAGTTTAAATTGCATTCGAAAGATACTGGTTCATCTGCAGTGCAGATAGCCATTTTGACTGAGAGGATTAATTACCTCAACGAGCATTTTAAACAGCACAAAAAAGACTTCAATTCCCGCAGAGGACTCTTGTGTATGGTTGGAAAACGCAGGAGGCTGCTTAACTATCTTGTGAAGATAGACCCAAAAAGATACGAAGAGGTCCTCACCAAATTAAAACTTCGTAAATAGAGAGGCTTAAAGACTTATGGATACCCAACGCACAGAAATTGAGTTCGGGAAAGAAAAACTAATTATTGATTCAGGGAAAATGGCTAAGCAGGCCAACGGTTCTGTTACGGTTCAGTACGGCGGGACTGTTGTATTAGTTACTGCCTGTGTTTCTAAAAAGCCGAAAGAGGGAATTGATTACCTTCCTTTGTTTGTGGAATATCAAGAAAAGACTTACGCTGCAGGCAGGATTCCCGGAGGATTCTTTAAAAGAGAGGGCCGGCCTTCAGAAGGCGAGATACTCGCAGCCAGATTAATCGACAGACCAATAAGGCCTCTTTTTTCTGAAAGTTGGAGAAACGAGATCCAGATTATTGCGATCGTTTTATCCAGCGACGCTGAAAATGATCCGGACACATTAGCAGTGATAGGGGCATCTGCGGCTTTATCAATTTCAGATATACCATTCGAGGGACCTATCGGCGCCTGTAGGGTAGGGTTGATGGATAAAGATTTTATCCTTAATCCTACTTATGAAGAGAGGGAAAAGGGAGTCTTGGATTTGGTTATTGTGGGCACGCAAGATAATATCATCATGCTTGAAGGAAATTTAAAAGAGGTCGATGAAAAAACAGTGCTTGAGGCAGTTGAATTCGGGCACAAACATTTGAAGACTTCTATTGAAGTCCAGAAAGAACTCATAAAACTTTGCGGCAAGCCCAAGGTGGAGGTCGAATTAAAATCCATTGATGAGAAATTATTGACTAAGGTAAAAAATCTTTCTCAAGAAAAATTAGCCAAAATTTACCAATTAGGAAAAAAAGAAGAAAGAGAAGAAGCTATAGATTTATTGGCAAAAGAGCTGGTTAAAGATTCAGTTCCGGCTGATCTTCCTGTCGCAGAAGCAAAGACTCAAGAAAACGAAATTATGGCAGCTTTGGTTGAGGTCGAAAGACAGCAGGTCAGACAATTCACTCTGCAGAATAAAAACAGAGTCGATAAAAGATCTCACACTGATGTTAGAGAGATAAGTTGTGAAGTCGGGGTACTGCCTCGCACACATGGTTCTGGTCTTTTTACCCGCGGACAGACGCAAAGTCTTGCAGTAACAACTCTGGGTACGGGTTCGGATGAACAAATGATCGAGGCGTTGGAAGGCAAGAGCTACAAATCTTTTATGCTGCATTATAGTTTTCCGCCTTTTAGCGTAGGAGAAATAAGGCCTGTAAGAGGACCTGGAAGGCGAGAAATCGGACACGGTGCCTTGGCAGAGCGGGCGCTAAAGGCAGTTATGCCTGATAAGGAGAAATTTCCCTACACGGTAAGGGTTGTCTCTGAGATCCTCGAGTCTAATGGATCGTCCAGTATGGCTTCGGTCTGCGCTTCAACTTTATCCTTAATGGATGCAGGCGTGCCCATAAAAGAACCCGTAGCAGGAATTGCGCTAGGTCTGATAAAAGAAGATGACAAGGCAATGATTTTAACAGATCTTACGGGCTTAGAAGATCATTTCGGGGATATGGATTTTAAAGTTGCCGGCACTAAAAAAGGCATAACCGTAATACAAATGGATTTAAAAATCAAAGGCATCAGTATTGATATTGTGACTAAGGCGCTGGCGCAATCTAAGGAAGCGCGAGATTTGATTTTGCAGAAAATGGTTGCTGTTATAGAAAAGCCTAGAGAATCGATATCCGAATTAGCGCCGCGCATCACCATTTTAAAGATCAGTCAGGATAAGATCGGCGGCTTAATCGGTCCGGGCGGAAAAACAATCAAAAAGATAATTAATGATACCGGCGTTACCATAGATATCGAAGATGACGGTTCGGTGCTTGTGGCCTCAACCGATGCCGAGGCTTCTAAAAAAGCCATTGAGATTATCCGCGGCCTGACAGAAGATCCTGAGACAGGCAAGGTTTATGAGGTAATCGTAAAGAAAATAATGCCGTTCGGGGCTTTTTGCGAGTTATTTCCCGGAAAGGAAGGCTTAATTCACGTTTCAGAGTTATCAGGAGAATTTGTAAAGGAAGTCTCTGATGTGGTTAGCGTAGGAGATAAAATTAAAGCCAAACTCATAAGTATCGATGATATGGGCAGAATTAATTTAAGCAAGAAACAAGCTGAATGAAAAAACAGCATTTAAATGAAATAAAGGCAATTGTAATCTTTGCAATTGCTTTGTTGATTTTTTTGAGCCTTATTTCTTATCATAAAGAGGACCTGCCTTTTTATACCTCAACCCCTAATGTTCCCACAGATAATCTTATTCGTATATTCGGCGCTTATTTGGCAGAGGGCCTGCGTTTTCCTTTGGGCTTGAGTTCTTATTTCATTATAGGGTTGCTTCTTCTTTGGAGTTTTAATAAATTTTTATCCCGGGAGACCGGGTTTAAAATCGGCAAGATATTCAGTATCCTGGTTTTGTTATTGGCGTTAAGTTCTTTGTTTAGCATAATAGGAAATCAAGCCAGTGAAATCAGGTTTTATCGGGGCGGAATTGTAGGTTTAGTATTTTCAAATTTTCTTGTTAAATACTTCGGAAAGACCGGTTCTTTTATAATCCTTTTTACCCTGGGATTGCTTTCTTTTGTTATTACGGCCGAGGTTTTAGTTTCGCCTTTTATTGCCAGATTCTTTGAAAGGGTCATCTCGAACATCAAAAGTTTCAAATTTCCAAAAGTTTCATGGTTTAAGACCAAAGAAAATAAACTTTTGACCCCAATTGAAAAACCAAAACTAAAAATTACAGAACCGCTTTTAAAAGAAAAAACAAAATTACCTCCTAAAATTGATTTTAAACAGCCAAAACCAAGTATCTTTAAAGGATTTACGGAGAAGAAAAAACCTGAAGTTAAAGTAGAACCTGAGCGAATTGTGGGCGAATATAAATTGCCTACAATGGATCTGCTTGATGATCCACCGCCGTTTTCTTCACGTCAGTTAAAAGAAGACCTAAAGGTAAATGCGCAGGTCTTAGAAGAGACTTTAGCTGATTTTGGCGTTAGCGTGCGAGTAGCAGATATAGAAAGAGGCCCGGTTATTACCCGCTATGAACTTGAGCCTGCGCCGGGGGTAAAGGTTCATAAGATTGTTAGTTTATCCGACGACATCTCCCTGGTGATGAAGGCGCCGACCGTCAGGATCGTTGCTCCGATTCCAGGAAAAAATAGAGTCGGCGTTGAAGTGCCTAATACGCAGTCAAGCATAGTTTATCTTAAAGAGGTATTAGCCACAGATATTTTTAGCAAATTTGATTCTAAACTGGCTTTGGCATTAGGTAAAGATACCGCAGGTAAGCCTCTAATAGCGGATTTAGATAGTATGCCGCATCTCTTGATTGCCGGTCAAACTGGTTCCGGAAAGACGGTTTGCGTTAATTCGATTATTATGTCTATGCTTTATTCCGCTACGCCGCAGGAATTAAAATTTGTTATGATCGATCCCAAGATGGTGGAACTTGCCTCATTTAACGGACTGCCTCATTTATTATGTCCGGTAATAACTAATCATAAAAAAGTTTCGAATTCCCTTAACTGGGTAGTTAATGAAATGGAGGAACGATATTCATTATTGGCAAAGACCGGTGTCAGGAACATCGAGGCTTATAATGCTAAAAAAGAAAGAATTCCTTATATTGTGGTTATTATTGATGAGTTAGCCGACCTCATGGCGATTGCTGCTGTCCAGATAGAGAATGCTATTACGAGATTAGCACAACTCTCCAGAGCCGTGGGAATCCATTTGATTTTAGCAACGCAGCGTCCATCAGTAGATGTAATTACTGGAATAATTAAAGCGAATTTTCCGGCAAGGATATCGTTTATGGTTGCATCAAAAGTTGACTCTCGCACGGTCTTGGATATGAACGGTGCGGATAAACTTGTGGGCAAGGGGGATATGCTTTTCTTAAGGCCGGGAGATGCAAAACCGATCCGTGCACAGGGAAGCCTAATTCAGGACAAGGAAATAGAAAGAGTCGTGGATTTTATCCGTCAACAACAAGAGCCTATTTACGATGAAAATTTAATGAAAGAACAAGAAAAGAAAACTATCCATTTGGATTTAGAAAAAGATGAAATATTCGATGAGGCGGTCAAGCTTATCTTAGAGTCGAACCATGCCTCGGTTTCTATATTGCAGAGAAGGTTAAGGCTCGGCTACACAAGAGCAGCGCGCCTTATTGATATGATGGAGCAGGAGGGTATTGTCGGTCCGTTTCGAGGCAGCAAACCTAGGGAAATATTAGTGGATAAGGATTCATGGTTAGAAAAGGATAATCAGGAGAAATGAGTCAAGGATCTATCGGTGAAAGACTAAGAAGCGCAAGAGAGAAAAAGAAGATAAGCCTAGGAGACGTCTATGCGAAGACAAAGATCCACACCAGCATCATAGAGGCGTTAGAAGAAGACAGGTTTCAGGAATACAGTCTTGTTTACATAAAAGGCTTCTTGAAGATTTACAGTCAATTTTTAGGATTGGATACAGAATCTATATTACAAGAGTTTATAGGCTTATATTCACCTAAGAAGCCTGAGCCTATCGCAGAAGAGTTTCCCAAGCAAAAAATAGATTTAAATTGGTTGAAGTTTAGGTTAAATCCCGCCTTGATTAAAAAGATATTAATTGCTTTAACAGCAATTGTTTTGTTAACATCATTCGTATCTTGTCTTAAACGAAGAAGAGCTAAAACACCCGCAGTAGTTGAAAAAGAAAAAATTAAAGAAGTAATTCCCAGCGCTGTTAAAGAAACCAAAAAAGCCAAGTTTGCAAAATTAACCGTGCTCTCAAAAGATAAATGTTGGTTGCAGGTTAAGCTGGACGGAAAATTGGTTTATCGTGGGATATTTACAAAAGGCATGTCAGATAATTGGCAGGCAGAGGAAAAGATTGAGCTTTCCGTGGGAAACGCCGGTGCCATTGAGGTAGAGATTAATGGAGAAATTCTACCTTCCCTTGGAAGAAAAGGCCAGGTCATTAAAAATATCGTAATTACCAGAAACGGTTTTTCTATCGGCAAAAATCGATAGAGATATTAACATCAGTAGTTTTTTCATATAAATGAAAAAAGATAAAAAGCCAAAGGTTGGGATCGTCAGCTTAGGCTGCCCGAGAAACTTAGTAGATTCGGAAGTTATCCTAGGAAACCTTAAGCGAAAAGGCTACAAGATCGTAGACATACCCGAGGCTGATATAGCAATAGTCAACACCTGCAGTTTTATCAAAGAGGCAAAAGAAGAATCCATCGAAACTATTCTAGAGCTCGCCGATTTAAAAAAACAAGGCAAACTCAAGAAACTTATTGTCAGCGGTTGTCTTCCCCAACGCTATAGTAAAGAGTTAATCCCGGATTTAAAAGAGATCGACGCTCTTACTGGCAGACTTTCATTAAATAGATTTCCTACGCAAAGATATAATCTTGTGCCTAAGCATTTCGCCTATGTCAAGATTTGCGAGGGTTGCGATAATAATTGCAGCTACTGCGTTATCCCAAAGATAAAGGGTAAATTTAAGAGCCGCCCGATCCAAGAGGTCCTTAGAGAAGCGGAGCTTTTAGATAAAAAGTTTACTAAAGAAATAAATATAATCGGACAGGATATAACTTCCTACGGGATTGATATCTACGGAGAACCTTCATTGACAAAGCTACTCAAACAATTGCTAAAACATTCAAAGAACATAAAATGGTTTCGCCTGCTTTATACTTACCCGGCGCATATTGATGATGAACTTATGGAATTAATAAGTAAGGATGAGCGTATCTGTAAATACATTGATTTGCCTGTTCAGCATGTTAATGATAGAATTCTAAAGTTGATGAATAGACATACTGATAAAAGAGCAATAATATCGTTGATCAATAAATTACGCAAAAAGATTCCCGGGTTAGCGATAAGAACATCTTTAATAGTCGGGTTTCCTTCAGAAACAGATAAGGAATTCAAAGAGTTGTTAGATTTTATCCAAGAAGTTAATTTCGAGAGGCTGGGAGTATTCATGTATTCTAAAGAAGAAGGCACAACGGCCTTTAGTTTTAAAAAACAGATTCCAGATAAGACAAAAAGGCAAAGATTAGATATAATAATGACTAAGCAGCAGGAGATCGCCGCGCAAGTAAATTCAAGGGTCTTAGGAAAAAAAATGGAAGTATTAATTGATGAAGAAGCGGAAAACTCTAAAGATAATTTATTTTTAGGTCGTACCCAGGCTGATGCACCGGAAGTAGACGGTATGGTTTACGTATATTCGAAGAGCAAGCTTAAACCAGGAGATTTGGTAAAAGTTAAGATTACTGATACATACGAATACGATTTAGTAGGGGACAAGATATGAATTTACCCAATAAATTAACAATCCTCAGAGTTATTTTAACTTTTGTTTTTCTAATTTTTATATTTCCCAAAGGCCTGGTATATAAGATAATTGCCCTGTTAATATTTTCTATTGCTGCATTAACCGATTTTTATGACGGCTATATTGCTAGAAGAGAAAATATGGTCACGAATTTCGGCAAAATAATGGATCCCATAGCGGATAAACTTTTAATCTTAGGCGCTTTTTTGGCGTTTGTTCAATTGCAGGTTGTCTCTGCCTGGATGGTGATATTGATTATAAGTAGAGAAATTATCATTACGGGATTAAGGCTTTTTGCCATAACCAAAGGCAAAATCTTAGCTGCGGAAAAAGGTGGCAAACATAAAACTGTTTCACAGATGGTGGCAATATTTTTAATTTTGGGGTATTTGATTTTTAAGGCGGCTATGGTTCAATTTTCGGCCTGGACAGAAAATTTTGAATTTTGGTGCGGCTTAGGAATATTTATCTTAATGTCAACTACCGTTGTATTGACACTTATTTCTGGATTATCGTATCTTTGGAGGAATAGAAAGTTAGTTTATGACTAAGAAAGTAATTCAGCTAATTGCTACTTTTTTTAATTTAGGTTATCTACCGCTTCCCGGAACAGCCGGTAGTTTAGCAGGATTATTAATATTTTTTTTAATAAGCGCAAATTATATAATTTATTTAACCGTTTTGGTTTTATTGTTAATACTGGGTTTTTATGTAAGCGGGAAATCTGAAGAAGCTTTTAATCAAAAAGACCCCAGAAAGATTGTAATAGATGAAGTCTGCGGAATGCTTATCGCTCTTTTTTTACTCCCCGTTACTTTTCCCGTGATAATAAGCGCTTTCTTGCTTTTCCGTGCATTTGATGCTATAAAGCCGCCCCCAGCTAATATATTTGAACAGCTTTCAGGAGGCAAAGGAATAATGTTAGACGATATTATTGCGGGGATTTATACAAATCTGATTATTCAGCTTGCCTTAAAACTCACCTCAGCCTGAGGTTCGTAGATCGATCCTTGCGGCGTCAATGTGCTTTTAAAAAGTACGATCTTATCAACAGTAAAATTTAAGACGGGGATACTGCTATTTTTCTCAAGCATTTCTACTAATTTTGAGCGGTTATGAGGGCTTCTTAGTCTACCAATAGTAACGTGGGGATGGAAAATCCTATCTTCCTTAGCAATTCCGATTTCAGATAATCTATTTTCCAAATGTTCAACAATTGAAATTAGATCGTCTTTGCCTTTTTGCATACCTACCCAAATCACTCGAGGGCTTTTTGGTTTAGGGAAAGCACCCAATTCATTTAAGTCTGCGGAAAAACTTCTATGATTTTTGCCTAAATCTTCTAAAATTTGTTTTATTTTCGTGGCTAAGTCAGGATCGATATTACCGAGAAATTTTAAGGTTAGATGTATATTGCCGGGCTTGACCCATTTCACATCCGCGCGGGCGCTTCTTAGCTCGGCTTGTATTTTCGCAAGGCCTTCTTGAATATCTTTATTTAATTCTACTGCGATAAAGGCGCGGATTGTTTCAGGCATTTTTCTTGATTAGAAAGTCTTTGAGCAATTTTATTGCGGCAGTAGAGGATTTCCTTTTGATGAGGTTCCGTTTTCCTTTGAAATTATATTTTCGATTGATTTGTTTTTGTCTTGATGATAAGGCGATATAAACTAATCCAGTTGGCTTTGTTTTTGTTCCACCTGTTGGTCCGGCAATACCGGTAATGCCTAATCCAAAATCAGATTTAGTAATTTTCCTAATATTTCTCGCCATATAGGTAGCAACTTCTTTGCTAACTGCGCCTTTTTGTTTTATAATGCGGGAAGGAATTTTTAACTGTCGGATTTTAACTTCATTGCTATAAGCTATAATTCCGGCTTTGAAATATTTCGAACTACCCGGGATATTGGTGAGTCTGTTTGAGATAAGTCCGCCAGTGCAGGATTCGGCAACCGATAAGGTCTTACGTTTCTTTGTAAGGATTTTTGCTAAAGCTTTTTCTAACATTGCCATTTAGCTATAATTATATTTGAAATATTCGAATATATCAATAGAAGTTTCTTCTTTTTTTTCACTTGACATAAATAATTTTGTTTGATATATTAAACAAACCTTCGGGAGATGGGTGAAAGTCCCAACTGGTGGTAAAAGTCCACGAGGTCCGATGTAACGTCGGACCAGACCAAGTGTAATTCTTGGACCAATAGTTACAGTCTAGATGGGAGAAGGAAAATAAAGTGATTTTGAAATTTAATCCCGAAGGAAACTTCGGGTTTTTTT
>JBDRFF010000049.1:0-20429 GCA_043819095.1 Candidatus Omnitrophota bacterium | reverse complement strand
TCTTTAACGTAGCCTGTGCTGCTGCTAACCGGGCGATAGGTATTCTAAACGGAGAACAACTTACATAATCCATCTTTAGGTCATGGCAGAGCTGAATTGAATCAGGATCTCCACCGTGCTCTCCGCAGATACCGACTTTTAGTTTTTTGCGCGTCTTGCGCCCTCGCTCTATTCCGATTTTAATAAGTTCTCCGATTCCGTCTTTATCGATCGATTGAAACGGGTCGTTTGGCAAAATTTTCTTTTCGATGTAATCTGGGACAAAGCCGCCGATATCATCGCGGGAAAAACCAAAACCCATTTGTGTTAAATCATTCGTGCCAAAAGAAAAGAATTCAGCTACTTCCGCAATTTTATCAGCCACTAAAGCTGCGCGAGGAATCTCGATCATCGTTCCAGCCAGATAAGGAACTTTCTTTAAATTAAACTTCTTTAAGACTTCTCTGTAGATCTTTCTGATAATCTTAAACTGATCAATTAATTCTTTGACATCGCAGACAACTGGGATCATTATTTCGGGGCTTACTTTTTTCCCTTCTTTGATTAGTTCAGCTGCTGCTTCGAGTATAGCGCGAATCTGCATCTCGCTAATTTCAGGATATGTGATCCCCAAGCGCACACCTCTGTGTCCCATCATCGGATTACT
This sequence comes from Candidatus Omnitrophota bacterium, assembly GCA_043819095.1. Classification (GTDB taxonomy): domain Bacteria; phylum Omnitrophota; class Gorgyraeia; order VGKH01; family VGKH01; genus JBDRFF01. The sequence continues at coordinate 19,783 of JBDRFF010000049.1, read as the reverse complement.
TTCGTGTAAAACAGCGGCGCGCTTCTGAAGTTCAACGATTGTAATATTTAAATTTTTGGCCAACTCATCCAGTTGTTTTTTCTGCTTGGGCACGAATTCATGTAGAGGCGGGTCAAGAAGCCTGATGGTAACCGGGAAGCCTTCCATCGCCTCCAAAGTTTGCTTCATATCTTTTTTGACATAAGGAAAAAGTTCATCGAGTGCTTTTCGCCTTTCTGCTTCGGTTTTCGAGACAATCATTTTACGAAGTTTAAATAAAGGCTCCTCCGAGCCTTTTCCGTAAAACATGTGTTCTGTTCGAAAAAGACCGATGCCTTCTGCGCCGAAGGCTCGAGCTTTTGTTGCGTCTTCAGGCGTATCTGCGTTTGTGCGGATTCCCAGTTTTCTGACCGAGTCGCATAGTTTTAGAAATTCATTTAAGACTTTGTTTTCTTTTGTGGCATCCATCATAGGAAGCCTGCCTTCGTAGATATTGCCTTTTGTGCCGTTTAAGGTAATCCAATCGCCTTGCTTTATTATCTGACTATTGATGCTAAAGGATTTATTGGCATAATTTATTTCGATTACGCTGCAACCGACAATACAGCATTTTCCCCATCCGCGCGCGACTAATGCTGCATGCGATGTCATTCCTCCTCTGGCAGTTAGAATCGCTTTTGCCGCCCGCATGCCTTCTACGTCTTCGGGATTTGTTTCTTCTCTGACTAAAATAACATCTTTTCCTGATTTTGCCCAGCTGACTGCTTCTTGTGAGCTGAATACAACTTGACCGTTTGCTCCGCCTGGACCTGCAGGAAGACCTTTAGCAAGAGGTTTTTTTGTTTTTTCAGCAACCGGATCGATTATCGGATGAAGAAGTTCATCTAATTGCGTAGGCGTGACGCGAGTTATCGCTGTTTCTTTATTGATTAGTTTTGCCTTATACATGTCCAGAGCCATCTTTATTGCAGCTGGGCCATTACGCTTGCCCACGCGAGTCTGGAGCATAAAAAGTTGTCCGTTCTCAATAGTAAACTCCAGATCCTGCATGTCTCGGTAATGTTTTTCTAATCGACTTCGAATATCGTATAATTGTTTGTATACTTTGGGCATAGTCTTTTCAAGCGTTGCAAGTTCTTTGTTGTGCTCACTCTGGGAATAGGAATTAATCGGAGCAGGCGTTCGGATACCTGCGACAACATCTTCGCCTTGTGCATTAATCAGGTACTCTCCGAAAAATTTATTTTCTCCGTTTCCTGGATTGCGAGTAAAGCAAACGCCGGTAGCTGAATTTTCGCCCATATTGCCGAAGACCATTGTCTGAACGTTTACCGCTGTTCCCCATTCAGCAGGGATGCCTTCAATCTTTCTGTAGCTGATAGCGCGTTTACCGTTCCATGATTGAAATACTGCGCTTATCCCTCCCCAGAGCTGTTTCATCGCATCGTCAGGAAATTCTTTTTTTAATACATCTTTTATTTTTTTCTTATATAACGAACAGATCTTCTTTAAATCATCAGCGTCTAGATCAGTATCAAGCGAGACACCTTTTTCTTTTTTGATTCCAGCCATAATTTTTTCAAGCTGTTTTCTGATTCCCAGAGCTTCTGACTTTGGTTCAATTCCGGCAGCCTTTTCCATAACGACATCAGAATACATTGTTATTAGGCGTCTGTAAGCGTCATAAACAAAACGTTCGTTTTTGGTCTGTTTGATAAGGCCGAGGATTGTTTTTTCTGTCAAGCCGACATTTAAAACTGTCTCCATCATTCCAGGCATGGATTTTCTTGCGCCGGAACGGACCGATACAAGAAGGGGATTTTTAGGATCGCCGAATTTCTTCTTCATTAAAACTTCGATTTTTTTCAAGGCCTGTTCTAACTGTTTTTTTAATTCTTTTGGATAAGATTTCTTATTTTTATAATAATAATTGCAGATTTCAGTTGTGATGGTAAATCCTGCCGGAACGGGCAGTCGCAGGCTTTTGTGTCCAGCCATTTCAGCCAAATTGGCGCCTTTGCCACCGAGTAAGTTTTTCATTTCTGCTTTACCTTCTGCTTTTCCGCCTCCAAAGAAGTAAACATATTTATTTGACATTTCCTGTTAAATCCCCCTCCCTAATTTAATAAAGTTTTTCGAAGATATAATTTTTTAGATTTTCCACTGGGATTCTGTCCTGCTTCATGGTGTCTCTGTCGCGGACAGTGATTTGTTTATCATCCAAAGATTGTACATCAACGGTTACGCAATAAAGCGTTCCGATTTCATCTTGCCGACGATAAAGTTTTCCGATTGAAGCTGTATCATCATAAGTAGTCCTAAAGCAGGTCCGTAGGTCCCAAGCGATCTTTTTTGCCATTTTGACTATCTCGGGACGATTTTTGAGAAGTGGCAATACCGCAACTTGTATTGGAGCTAGATCTTTATGAAGCCCTAACACAATGCGCTTTTCCTTCTTGACGGTTTCTTCGCGGTAGGCATCGACCAGAAATGCCAAGACACTTCTGTCGATACCACCAGATGGTTCGATGATATAAGGATAACCATCGTTTTCTTTCAGATCGGCAAATGCTAAATTTTTGCCACTAAATTTTGCATGTTGTCTTAGATCAAAATCAGTTCGGTTTGCGATGCCTTCGAGCTCAGACCAACCAAACGGAAAATTATATTCTACATCTGTACAGCCAACCGCATAATGTGCTAATTCGTCTTTTGCATGAGGCCTTTTTCTTAAATTTTCTTTATTGATTCCAAGCTTGATATACCAATCGAATCTTTCATCAACCCAATATTTGTAAGATTTGTCAGCTTCTTCGGGTGAGACAAAATATTCAATTTCCATTTGTTCGAATTCTCGGGTGCGGAATGTGAAGTTTCCCGGAGTGACTTCGTTACGAAAGGCTTTTCCGATTTGGGCAATTCCTAAGGGAAGTTTCTTTCTGGTTGTATTTAAGATATTCGTGAAATTAACGAATATTCCTTGTGCGGTTTCCGGGCGAAGATACGTCATAGATGCCTTATCTTCTAATGCCCCAAGGTAGGTCTTAAGCATCAGATTGAATGGCCGGCTTTCGGTAAATTCTTTACCGCCGCATTCAGGGCATTTGTCTTTGATCTTATCTTTACGGAGTCTTTTCTTGCAACTTTTGCAATCAACTAAAATATCCGTGAAGCTTTCTGAGTGTCCTGATGCCTCCCAGGTTTTTGGATGCATCAAAATTGCTGCATCAAGGCCCACTATATCATCGCGTTGCTGGACGTTTGATTTCCACCAGGCGTTTTTGACATTGCGTTTCAATTCAGCGCCTAATGGACCGTAGTCCCAGCTGTTTGCCAAGCCGCCATAGATCTCGGAAGATTGAAATATGAAACCTCTTCTTTTACATAAAGATACGATTTTATCCATTAGGTTTATTTCTGGCATAGACGTTTATTCTATATTAAAAAATTCCAAAATTCAAGAATTTAAATAATTTAAAATAATTGAAATAAGTAGGGAGATTTGAAGCTTTCTTGAAAATAAAATCAGCTTTAATCTATGCTGAAAAATGCTCTATTTTAAAGCTTCAAGAGCCTTGTTATTGTCGTCAGCCTTTACAACAAATACGCACGGGCAAGTACTGGAACAGGCACTGCCGTAGCAATATCTTAGATTGACATTTTTGGCTTTTAGCTTAACAGATAACTGGCTTAATGCGCCTGGTTTGTTCTCTAGATCTACCATAACTACGTCCTCTTCCTCTACTTGCCAGCCTTTTGCAGTTAGGGTCTGTTTTACCTTAGTGTTATTTTTGGTGACGACGTAGAAGATTGCCTTACCTTCCATAACGTAAGCGCAGATTGCCTCGATATTTATTCCTTGGGAAGCGATTGCGTCACTGACCTCTGCTAACATACCAGGTTTGTCTTGTGTAGTTATATTTAATTGTTTTACCATTTTTGCTCCTGCCATATTATGCCTCCTTTCTTATAAATTAAGTTATATCAAGAAAACTATTTTTTTGCAAGAATTAACTTTTTATGTTTTTGATTGCCTTGTTGATAACATCATGACAGATAGTGCTTAATTCTTTGCGTCTAGAACCATCCTTTTTAAATTTAGTGCTATCGATCGCGGGATTGATTTTTACTTTTACGACAATTTTTCTTAGTTTTAATACTTCCCATAAGTGCGTAAAGAATGGCATTTTTCCGTACCAATAGACCATATCCTTGTTTGCTTCGGAGATTTTTTGGTTATCGATCTGAAGATAACGAATCGCGATAGGTAATACGGGTGTTTTAGAAATTATTGGCGAACTAAAAAACGCAGTTTGGAAGGAAAGCAATCTTGTTCCATCGGTTGAGGTTCCTTCTGGAAAAATCATAACATTGATTTTATTCTTTAGAATATTGGATATTTTTTCCACATAGACAGGAGTTTCGTTTCTTCTCTCGCGGTCAATAAATATTGTAGCTGCCAATGAAACCATTACGCCAAAAAGAGGCCAAGATTTAACCTCTTTTTTAGAAACGAATAAAACGGGGAACAAACTACCCATCACTATGCCATCTATATAAGTCAAATGGTTGCTGATGATGAGGAAGTTCTTTCTGCCTGAAGCGTGTTCTTTACCTTCGATAATTACTTTAATACCTAGAATTTGTCTAAGAGCTGTAATCAAGATTTTGTTTAATCGACTTATCACTTTCCAATGCAGAATAGGAAAGACAAATAAAAGCAGAGACATTAATAATCCTAATAATATATAAATAAAAATGATAAGAATGCATATTAAGAGTTTAATTGAGCCTCTAAGGACATCAAGGATCTTCATTCTTGGGGGTTGGTCTTGAAGAAATGTTTTTTAAAGGACTTATTTATATTTTCCACTTCTAAAAGCATAAACAAGATAGTAGTGTTTAACTCCGGATTTACAGCCGGAAGACCGCAAATCTTAGCACCGAGTTTAAGATAGGCCTGAATTAAAGGCGGGAGCTTTCTAAGAATTCTTTTTCCATCTTTGTTGGAATCTAGATCCAAACCGTTCAATATATTTTTCTCTAAAGGATAAACACGGAATTTCTCATCAGAATAGAACCTTTTTTTCAAGAATGTAAATATCTCGGATACTTCTTTTGGGTCGGTTGTGCGTAGACTTGCACAACCAAATACATATTTTGCTTTATGTTGAAGTATGTAATCAGCGATACCTTGCCACAATAGGTCTAAAACATTCTGGTTTCGATAATCTCTATGAATACAAGAACGGCCAAGTTCAAGAATCTGTCCATCTAATTTCATTATATTCTTTAGATCAAATTTGCTTTCTGAATAAAAACCGACATTGACGCTTTTCGAACCTAAAAGCATTCTGTATGTTCCGATTACTTTTTCTTTTTGAGGATCAAGGATAATTATATGATCGCAAAGCGGATCGTACTTATCTTTATCTAGGCCTGTTGATGAAGAAGACTCCACACCCCTTTTTACTTCTAGATTAAAGACTTCGAATCTTAGTCTTTGGGCAGCTTCTATCTCTTCCGGTCTTGTAGCGATTTTGATTTCATAACCATCTTTCATAGCCACTATATTATAATAACAAAACGTGAAAAAGAAAATCTTTTTTAGGAAAATAAAAAAGACGATTTCTTATCGTCTTTTTGAAGTTTTTTAGTTGACTTCAGTTACTTTGTTATGCAGGAATAATTCTGTTGCTTTTTGCTTTTTTTAAATGTGTGGTAGTCGATTCCGCGCTCAAGAAAACGTTCGTCCATGCGTTCCGGTTCAAAAAACTTACGGGCAAAACGCTTTGCTTTCGCGGTATCGAACTCTTTACAGCAGTAAACGTCAATGGAGATATAATTCTTAGGAGACAATGTGTGGATGACTATCGAGCTTTCTACAAGAGGCGCCCATCCGGAAAGTCCTGCCTTATCTGGGAATCTTGTTGCATCAGTGAAAAAAATGCTTGGTGGCGCCTGTTTTTCCATGCCGAGATGACCGACGATCTCATCGAGGAATTTATAGCACAGCGCCAGGTCATCACAGGCACCGAGTTTGCAGTTATAAAGATCCAAAAGAAGTTCGTATCCGAATGGTGTATGTTGTTTTAATTTGTTGTCTGTTTTATCCATTTTTAAAAAATTACCTTACAATTTTATTTATAACAAGTTTTACTAAAAATGCAAGTAAATTTTAATTTTTTTTAAAGTTTTTAGTAATCAGCGGGAATCTCAACTTTTTTTCTAAACTTCTTTTTCTCTGAACGCAGCTTTTTTCGCTTTAAAACATCTTCTTTTATTACCCGAGGCATTGAAGTTGGTATGCGTTTCTTTTTTCTTTTATAGAATTCCGATAATTTCTTCTTTAATCTGCGAAAAGACAGCTTTTTATTATTGGCTTGCGAACGAGATTCTGTTGCAATAACTTTTAAGCCAGAGGGAATGTGATAAAGCTTTACAGATGTCTCTTTCTTATTCTTCCTTTGCCCCCCTGGACCTGTGCTTTTATAAAAAATTACCCTTGTTTCTCGCTCAAGGTTCGCCAGAACTTTTTTTAGTATTGGACTGCGCATCAAATCTTGTCTAATTCTTCTTTTTTAATGGAAAAGCTGTGTTCCTTTGCGGGGAAATTACCATTTAGCACTTCTTCTTTGTATTTTTTTAATGCTTCGACTATTTTTGGCGCAAGATTAATATATTGTTTAACAAATTTTGGTTTGAAACGTTCAAAAAGTCCAAGCAGATCGGGTGTAACTAATACCTGTCCGTCGCAATGAATACCCGCGCCTATGCCGATGGTGGGAATTTTAATCTTTTTTGTAATGCGTTCGGCAACCAGATCTGGAACGCATTCGAGAACAATACTAAAACAACCCAACTTTTCTAAAGACTCAGCTTGGGTTATTAAATTTTTAGCAGCATCCGCGTCTTTGCCCTGTACTTTGAAACCACCGAGTTTATCTGCAGTCTGTGGCGTTAAGCCAATATGGCCCATTACAGGAATACCAGCCTTGATAACCTCTTTAGTGACCTCGCAACACTTTTCAAACCACTCAAATTTGACCGCATCGCAACCAGCTTCTTCAACAAAGCGCTTTGCATTTTTTACAGATTCTTTGGGATTGATTTGATATGATTCGTAAGGCATATCCCCGACCAACAGCGCATATTTTACGCCACGCCTGACCGCTTTTGAATGATGGATCATCTCCGTCATGCCAACCTCAGTGGTTGATTCCAGACCTAATACAACATTTGCAACCGAATCTCCGACCAAAACTATATCGATTTGGGCTTGATCTACAAAAGAAGCCAGGGGAAAATCGTAGGCAGTAAGCATTGTGATTTTTTGTCCCTTATTCTTCATTTCTTGGATTTGGGAAATTGTTACTTTTTTTCTTTCCATCTCAACTTCCTTTTTTAATAAAATTATCTATTGCTACGGCAGCCTTTTTGCCCGCACCCATTGCAGAGATAACAGTATCAGCCCCGGTAATTATGTCCCCGCCCGCAAAAACACCCGGTATTGAAGTCATAAAATTTTCATCTACACGAACCGTTCCCTTTTCATTTGTTTTTAGTTTTGGTGTAGATTTCGCAAGCAATGGATTAGGGCTTTGTCCGATAGCTACAATTACTGTGTCAACATCTAGAATAAATTCTGAATTTTCAATCGGAACAGGTTTTCTTCTTCCGGAGGCATCTGGTTCGCCTAACCGCATCTTGATGCATTCCAGGCCATTTACGAAACCTTTTTCGTCAACGATAATTTTCTTAGGCTGCGTGAGTAGTTTAAACTTTAGGTCTTCTTCTTTTGCATTCTCAATTTCCTCAGCTCGGGCCGGCATCTCCTTTTCGCTTCTGCGATAAACCAAGGTCACATCTTTACCTAAACGTATTGAAACTCTAGCGCAATCAAAAGCAACGTTTCCCGCTCCGACCACAGCAATTTTTTCACCGATATTTATCGGGGTAGCGTATTCGGGAAATTTATATGCCTTCATAAGATTCACTCTTGTTAAAAACTCATTTGCAGAATAAACTCTATTTGCGTTTTCTCCGGGAATGCCTAAAAGTTGCGGCAGGCCAGCGCCGACTGCAATAAATATTGCTTTATAATCATTTTTAAAAAGCTCATCGATACTGAAGGTTTTCCCGATAAGAATATTAGTTTGCAAATTGACTCCCAAAGACCCAACATAATCAACTTCGCTGATAACTATTTTTTTTGGAAGCCTGAATTCCGGTATCCCGTACATCAATACGCCTCCGGGCTGATGCAGCGATTCAAATAATGTTACGCTATAGCCCATTTTTGCTAAGTCAGCCGCGGCAGTTAATCCGGCTGGTCCAGAGCCAACAACAGCGACTTTTGCAGCATTCAAATTATTCTTTGTTGTTTTTTGGGACTTGGTCTTTGTCTCTTGGTCTGAGGCAAAGCGTTCTAAAGCGCCGATATTTATCGGTTGAGATTTTTTGCTTAAAATACACGCAACCTCGCATTGCGTTTCCTGCGGGCAGACTCGTCCGCATATAGCAGGAAGATTATTTTTCTCTTTAATTTTTTTGATTGCCTCTTGTGGCTTTCCCTCAGAGAGCAGTTTTATAAACGCAGGAATATCTATTTGTACTGGGCAACCATCAACGCAGAGCGGTTTTTTGCATTGAAGACAACGTTTTGCTTCCTGTATCGCTTGTTTTTCAGAAAAGCCTAAGGCAACCTCGAAGAAATTTTTTATGCGCTCTTCGGGCTTTTGCTTGGGCATTTTTTGTTGAGACATTCTTCTTGTCCTTTAAAAAGATTTAACCTTGATTGCAGTTCTTTGAAATCAACTAAATGGCCGTCAAACTCAGGTCCGTCAACGCAGGCAAAATATGTCTTGCCTCCTACACTGACGCGGCAGGAACCGCACATACCGGTAGCATCGACCATTATCGGATTAAGATTTACCACAGTTTTAATTTTATAAGGTCTAGAAAATTCCGAAACAGCTGACATCATCGGTACCGGGCCGATGGCGTAAATTAAATCAATATGTTTTTTTGCTTGAAATAATTTCTTTAGAATTTCAGTAACAAATCCTTTCTGTCCGTAAGAACCATCATCAGTAGTGACATAAAACTGGTCGCAGGTATCTTCCATTTCTTTTTCCAAAATAACAAGATCTTTTGTGCGTGCTCCGATAATACCGATAACCTCGTTTTCTGTTTCTTTAAATGCACGGCTAACCGGATAGACTTCAGCAATACCTACTCCGCCTCCGATACAAACAACCGTGCCAAGTTTTTTAGCATCTGTAGGCCTGCCCAGTGGTCCGAGGATAGCGTGGATTGAATTACCAACATTGAGTTGGCCTAATCTCTTTGTAGAAAAACCTACTTCCTGAAAAATAAGCTTGATTGTTCCTTTATCTGAATCCCAATTAGCTAACGTTAGAGGGATCCTCTCTCCTTTCTCGTCAGCAATTACTACAACAAATTGTCCAGGCTTTGCTTTCTGGGCGATTTCAGGAGAGTTGATTTCCAACTCTTTTACTTCAGAAGTAATTGTTTTTTTAGAAACTATCGAATACACTAATTTCCTCCTCAGTATAAATTATAGCTTCGATATCATCATAATAATTAGCTAAGACTTTTCCTTTTTCCTTGCCTAGCGCGAAAATCGCAGTAGCTAATGCATCTGCATTTAAGCAATACGGAGCAATGACTGTTACAGATACAACGCCAGTATCAGCAGGATAGCCAGTTTGAGGATTAATTATATGAGAATATGGCTCATCCTTCAAGATAAACATTTGTTCATAATCTCCCGATGTAGCCACTGCCTTATTTTCAACCCGTACCACATCTATTAAATCATTTTTATTGCGCGGGTGCTGGATTCCTACTTGCCAAGGCTCATCTCTATTTTTTCCTAAACAGTACATATCTCCTCCGGCATCGATTAAACAAGTCTTTATCCCGAAGTCTAAAACTTTTTTGATTGCACGATCAACAGCATATCCTTTTGCTATTGCGCCCAAATCTATCTCCAAACCCTTTTTTAAAAAAGTTACAGTTGAGTCTGATTTATCGATAAATACTTTGTCAAAACCGACCAACACTTTTGCTTTTTGAATCTCTTCATCTGACGGCAAATTGTTATTTTTTATTGCTGCCTTCCAGATATCTACTAAAGGCCCAACTGTTACATCAAATGCTCCGTTGCTAGAAAGATAGAATTCTTTAGCTTTTTTTAACACATACAATAAATCTGGTCCGACTTGAAGTTTTCCTGCTGCATTTAATCTTGAGACTTCGCTTTCAGGATTAAATTTACTGAGCAGCCCATCGATTCTTTTTATTTCATCGAACGCTATTTCCATTGCCTGTTGGTCAGGACAGGTAATCTCAATGAGCGTGCCCATTAAAAATCTGCTGTCTTTGTAGTAAGCCTGCTGAGAACAGCCCAGAGAAATAAAAAATATAAATGATGCAAACGTTACAAAATAAATATTTTTTAAGCTTTTCATTTTTTTATTTTGAATAGTTCTTTAAGGCTCAATGTGTTGATAACATCTTTTTTCTCAAGCCAGCCGCGTCTTGCTACAGCCACTCCGAAAAATATCGCATCAAGCTGGTCTGCTGCATGGGCATCAGTACTTATGGCAAGTTTTATCCCGTGTTCTTTTGCCTGTCTGCAATGGATATCATTTAAATCAAGGCGATTAGGAAATGAATTTATTTCTAAAAAAGTTCCCGTATCTTTTGCGGTTTTAAATACTTCCTCGAAATCTAATTCGTAGGGGTCCCTTGCACCCCGGAGCCTTCCCGTAGGATGCGCAATAATATCTACGTGTTTGTTTTCGCAGGCTTTTACAATACGTTGCGTAAGCAGTTGCTTAGATTGCCTAAATCCAGAATGTATTGCCGCAATAACGATATCGCATTCAGCTAGAATCTCATTTTTATAGTCTAGGTTACCCTTAGAATCAATGTCTACTTCTGTTCCGTATAAAATTGTAAAATTCTTAAGAGTTTTATTTACTTTTTCTATTTCACGTTTTTTCTTTCGAAGTCCGGCTATGGATAATCCGTTTGCAATCCTTAGGCTTTGCGAATGGTCTGTTAAAGCAATGTATTCATATCCTCTTTTCTTTGCCGCCTGCGCTATCTCTAAAACAGAATTCCTTCCATCCGAGTAGTTTGTATGCACGTGAAAATCACCTTTTAAATCATCGAGTTCAATTAGGCTGGGAAGCTCTCCCTTAGCTGCCAATTCAATTTCTCCGTTATCTTCGCGCATCTCTGGATCGATAAAATCCAAATTTAACTTTTCAAAGATTTCCTCTTCAGTTTTTCCTGCTAGGTAATTTTCTTTTTTTGTCTTAACTGAAAATATTCCGTATTCATTGACCTTAAGCTTTTTCCTTTGGGCAATCTGACGGAGTTTGATATTGAAGTTTTTTGAGCCAGTAAAATACATTAGTGCTGCTCCGAAGCTTTTACTTTCCACAACTCTTAAATCTACCTGAATATCTTCTTTGGTTAAAAGCGAAGATTTTGTTTCGCCTTTTGCCATTATTTGTTTTACTTGCGGTAATTTTGTGAATACGTCCATAATCTTCTTTGGATGCGTTGAGACGGTCAAAATATCAATATCCCCGACTGTTTCTTTCATTCGCCTTAAGCTTCCCGCAGGAGAAATTTTTTTTACTTCGGGTAATTTCTCCAAAGAATCAACAAAATAACTTGCAAGTTCTACAGCTGTTGAGAGCGGCATACGTTCTTTGCTGCGCTTAAGTAGGCCTATACCTTTTTGGATATTCTCTATAGTTTTATCTTTTATGCCAAAAAGACCCTTGAGTCTGTTTTTCTTGATCGCGTTTTCTAGATCACGGACATTATTTATTTTTAATTTCTCGTAAAGCATTTTAGCTGTTTTCGGTCCCACCGAAGGAATATCTAAAATTTCCAATAGTCCATCAGGAATCGTCTTTCGTAGATCCTGTAAATATTTTAATTCCCCAGTTTTATAAATCTCTTTTATTTTTCTTGATAAATCCTTTCCTATTCCAGGAAGGTCGGTAAGTCTGTCTTCTTCAATAAGCAGGCTGATGTCCTCAGAGAGATTTTCTATTGTTTGCGCTGCTCTTTCGTAGGCCCGAATTCTGAATACATTTTCTCCTTTTATCTCTAGGATTTTTGAGATTTCCTCGAATATTTTGCAGATTTCAAAATTTGTCATATCTAAATCGATGTAATTTATAAGTTTTGTATATCCTCAATTAGCTTTTCGATTCCTAAGAAAAGAACTGCGACAAGAAACCCCAAGGCAAACCCAGCAATTACGTCAGAAGGATAATGATGACCCAGATAGATCCTTGAGACCCCTACAGCTAAAGCGATGGGCAATAATATAAAGCTTGATTTTTTGTATTTGAAACACAACAGCGTAACTATCGCAGCAATTAATGCAGAATGCGTAGAAGGAAATGAGGATAATTTCACACTTCCCATTACGCTAATATCTAAATAGGCATCCAATGGTCGAGGTCTATTGATAATTTCTTTCAACGTCAGTGTCGTGATATAAGTTGCGTAAGTCGCTAGAAGAATAAGAACGGATGTTAGTTTAGCCCTGTATTTACCTAAGAAAAATAATATTACACAGAGCGAAACAAAAGTTATCGGCTCTGCAAGACGAGTAATTATGGGAAAAATCAAATCTAGTTGCTTAATCTTTATTGATTGATTTATAAAGAAGAAAATCGGCTCATCAAATTGTTTAATTAAATCAATGAAATATTGCATTTTAAACTTTATTTTCCAGCGTTAATAAATTTCCCGAATTCTCTTGCGCTTTCTCTTACTGTTCTTTTAAAATTAGAATAATCTACGTTGATAAGCCCAAATCGAGGCGCAAAACCCTCTCTCCATTCAAAATTATCCAGCAGAGACCAATAAAGATAACCGATGATCGGTATGCCCTTATTTAGTGCCTTTTTGATTTGCTGGATATGTTCTTTGATAAAATTCCAGCGTTGATTATCATCATGTGTGCATATGCCGTTTTCTGTTATCATGATCGGAATATTGAATTTCTTCAAAATAGTTAATACCTCAAACAGACCTTCAGGATAAATTTCCCATTTTAATGAATTTCTCATGCCTAGGTGATTATGTATATGGGTGCAGTCGCGACCAAATAATTCGTTGATATTTAAAACAGTAAAGCTTACAAGGTCTCTAGTATAATAATTCAAACCTATAAAATCCATATGACTCTTTATTTTATCTAAAAAATAAAGATTAAAGAATCTATTTCTCAAGAAAGTCGAAAATTTATTTAATAATTTAATCCCATAGGGACAAGGATGAAAAAGGTGAAAATGTTTTGTAATGCTGATCATCGGCTGGCCCAGATTTTTATTCTTATAAATTTCGTGAATTTTTTCATATGCCTTTTTGTGAGCCGAAATTAAATTTTTGGTTACTTTGCTAGACTTAATTAAAGACTTTTCACCAGCCGGCCAAACTCCGGTAAGATATGAGGCATGAACCAAAACCATCGGTTCATTGATCGTAATCCAATATTTTACTTTTTGACTGAATGATTCGACTACTTTCTCGATATATCTTTCGAAATATTTTACTATATCTTTATTCAGCCAACCCCCTTTATTAAATAACCATGACGGAATTGTAAAATGATGAAGGGTAACAATAGGCTCTATCTTTCTTTCTAATAGGGCATTGATAACGCTTCGATAGTGTTCTATTTCAGCCTGATTAAACCTGCCTTCCGCAGGTTCTATCCTGCTCCATTCAATAGAAAATCTGTGGGCATTATGATTAAGATTAGAAGCTAGATCGAAATCTTCTCTAAAAAGTTCGTAATGATTGCAGGCTTTCCCGGAAGGCTCTATTGATTTCTTTCCTTGCTCCCATTGCCACCAATCATTATTTATATTCTCTCCCTCAACCTGATGGGCTGATGTTGCCGAACCCCAAAAGAACTTTTTAGGAAACATTAATTATTATTCCTTATTTTTGGTTTCAAGAATAAATGTTGCTGGCCCATCGTTAACTAAATGGACATCCATCATAGCCCTAAATATTCCAGACTCTACTTTTAGATTACTTTCTTTTAGTTTATTGATAAAATATTCGTAAATTTCTTCAGCCTCTTTTGGCTCAGCAGCCTTATCAAATGACGGTCTTCTGCCTTTACTGCAGTCTCCGGACAGAGTAAATTGGGAAATAACTAGGAGCTCTCCTTTTGTATCTTTGACGGAGAGATTCATCTTTTCTTGATTATCCCCAAGAATACGCAGATTCAAAATTTTGTCAGCAAGAAAATCCGCTTCGACTCGTGTATCATTTTTTTCAACGCAAAGAAATATTAAGATACCTTTTGCAATATTACCGGTTGGTTTACCTTTAACGGTTACCTCGGCTTCTCTCACCCTTTGGATAACGGCTTTCATTACGGTTATTCCACTCTTTGACTATAACTCGATTCTATAGTTTTCACTAGATCTACAAGTGCCGAATTTATTGGAACAGGAATACCAATGCTTTGCCCTTGACGTACAATGACATTATTTATAAAATCTATTTCTGTCTTTTTCTTTTTGAGAACATCCTGAAGCATGGATGAGATATTGCTAGAAGTCGCCTCGCAGACCGCTTCGACCTTTGCCAGCGGATCATCATAAATTAGTTTTATTCTTTTTCTTTTGGCGACTTTCATAGCCTCTGTGACGGCCAGTCTCAAAATCTCTCTTGTGCCGTCAAATTCAATGAGCTTGCCGTTTTTAAGCCTTGTGATTGCAGTTAGAGCATTAATACCCACGTTAATAATCAATTTTGACCATATAAGTGCTTTAATATCTTTTGAGATTCTTGTCGGCATCTGTGCTTTATTGAAAGCTTCTCTTATGTCACGCATTTGGACAGGAATTTTACCATCCATACGGCCTATAACCGTATCACCTCTGCCAGCGTGGCGGATATGCCCATCTCCTAATAAAGTCGCTCCTTGATTAGTAACTCCGCCAATGACTTTATCTTGTTCGATTAATTCATCCATTATTTCGATATTGCCCACACCGTTTTGCAAGGTCAGCACAGATGTATTTTGACCTACAAGACGTTTTATTGCCTTGACAGCGCCTTTTGTATCATAGGATTTAACACAGATAATAATCAGATCTACCTCTGTAATCTTACCGAGGTCAGTCGTTGTTTTTACCTTGGCTTTCCAGTTACCAGAGATACCTTCAATCTTTATGCCTTTTTCGTTTATAACCTTTGCACGCTTTGGATTTTTATCCAATAAAACAACTTCCGTCTTTTTGGATAACTGTGCTGCGACTAAACATCCTAGTGCCCCTGGACCAACCACAATTATTTTCATTTTGCCTCCATAAAAACCTTATTTTAAAATTATATCTTTAATTATAACGATGGTCAATAAAAATTAAAACTATCCGGATAAATTTGACACATTCGGCACCGCCACAGGCGGGGCTCTCAGTGTCAAACATGAGAAAAAAAAATCAAGAAAAAAATCACTATTTTTATTAACGACGTATTTCGAATGGGTTGACAAACAAACCAGCATATGTTAAAAGAATATATTATGCTTTTGAATAAGATCGTCTCTCAATTTGACTTGCCGCAGGGATTAGTTGATTCACTAGAAAAATCAGGTGTCAAGAAGCTCTATCCATTCCAGATCTCTGCGCTAAAGAAAGGTATTTTAAAGAAAAAAAACCTTGTTTTGGCCTTACCTACTGCCTCCGGAAAGACCTTAATCGCAGAACTTTGTATGGTAAAAAATATCTTAGAGAATAAGGGAAATTCACTTTGTCTTTATATCGTTCCGCTTAAAGCCTTGGCAAGTGAAAAATATGAAGATTTTAAATCAAAATATGAACCCTTAGGTATAAAAGTAGGCATTGCTACGGGAGATTTTGATATTCCCAGCATTTACCTTGCACGCTATAATATCCTGATCGCTACTTCAGAAAAGGTCGATTCCTTGCTTAGATTTCGCGCAAAATGGTTAACTAAACTTTTAAATATTGTAGTTTTGGATGAGATACATTTTATTGACGATAGACGTCGCGGACCGACCCTCGAGATTTTGACTTCTCGTTTAAAACAGCTGAACAAAAATATCCAATTTCTGGCTTTAAGTGCTACGATTAAAAACGCTGACGAGATCGCTGGTTGGCTTGACGCAGAATTAATCTATAGCGATTGGCGGCCGGTCCCGCTTAAAGAAGGCGTCTTCTATTTAAATAGTATTGATTTCCCGGATGGCTCTAGCAGAAAGATAAATGTTTTAGGTATCGAAGAACTCAATGCGATATGTCTGGATACTATTAAGGAAAACGGTCAGGCCTTAGTTTTTGTAAATAGTCGGCGTTCAACCCAAGCTGTGGCCAGGAATCTATGCAAGCAAATTTCAAATCACATTTCGGCCGAAGAAAAACGAGTTTTAAAAGAGTTAGCCGACAAGATAGAAACTACCTTAGGTGAATCAACTAAGATCTGTAGGCAATTAGCGCATGTTGTAAGAAGCGGAGTTGCCTTTCATCACGCAGGCCTGCATTATAAACAGAGAAAACTAATCGAGCAATATTTTAAACAGAATTTCATTAAAGTAATCTGTTCTACTCCTACCCT
The DNA here is from genome assembly GCA_043819095.1 of Candidatus Omnitrophota bacterium. Taxonomy (GTDB): domain Bacteria; phylum Omnitrophota; class Gorgyraeia; order VGKH01; family VGKH01; genus JBDRFF01. The sequence continues at coordinate 3,142 of JBDRFF010000049.1, read as the reverse complement.
TGCCGCAGGAGTAAATCTACCTGCCCGGCGCGTAATAATAAGAGATTACAAAAGATACCAAGCGGGTTTAGGTTCGGTGCCGATACCAGTATTTGAATACAAACAATGCGCTGGGCGTGCCGGAAGGCCAAAATACGATAAATTAGGAGAATCAGTATTAATGACAAAGACATTAAATGAATTTAATACTGTTTTAGACGAATATATCAATGCAGCGCCAGAACCGATAACGTCTAAGTTAGGTTCCGAAGAGATCCTGAGGACTCATATATTATCTTCTGTTGCCAGCGGCTATGTCTATGATGTAAACGGGATGTTTGAATTTCTTTCGCACACTTTCCTGTCGTATCAAAAGAAAACTCAGGATTTAATTGAGATTGTCAGTAGCATTTTCGAATTTTTAGAATCCAATGATCTGATACTGCGAAAAGGTTTTAGGTTTTATCCTACAGCTTTCGGCAGCCTTGTAAGTAGGCTTTATATAGATCCTGTTTCAGGTATAGCTTTAAGAAATGGTTTAAAGAAGATTAACGGGACAAAAACGATCACTGAGATGGTATTGTTTTATCTTATTTGTTCTTGTGCCGATATGGAGCTATTGACAGTTAACAAAAGTGATTATGAAAAATTAGATATATTCTCTGGCACTGATGGCTTACTTGCTGAGGCCTTAAATGATTCATCTCTTGTAATTGATTCGGAAACGAGTTCTTCTATACTCAAAACGAGTTGGATGTTATTTGATTGGATAAACGAAGAAAAAGAAGATATTATCTGTGATCGTTTTAATGTCGGGCCGGGAGATATCCATCGACTTCTCGAGACAACAGGATGGTTAGTATATTGTGCCGGCTCAATAGCAAAACTATTCGACTTCAAGAATACAATAGAACCATTGATTAACTTAAGACAAAGAATAAAATACGGAATCAAAGACGAATTGATTAATTTGGTGCTTTTAAGAGGTATCGGCCGTGTAAGAGCACGAAATCTTTACAAAAAAGGCTTCAGGCAATTAAGTGATATTAAAGATGCCCAAATACAAAATCTCATCAAGGTTCCCCGAATCGCTGAAAATCTTGCCAAGGATCTAAAACATCAAATCTCAAAACTCAAAATATAATATTGATTTTTTACTGATTGGTTAGCGTTTGTAGAAGACTACAGGGTGATAATGGTGATCTACATTATTATCGCCGTCTTTATCCTCATATTTTAGACCGTAAGGACATTGGGGCGAGGATTCCGGGAATATATTTTCATTTTTAAGGAATTCCACGAGTGTTAAATTATTATTTTCTTTCCAGCGTTCGTTAATAATCTCGACTTTGCTGTGGCATATCTGAGCAGCTTTGATATGAACCACATCTTCCTTTCCTAAGGCCTTAGCTAATATAACTGTATAATCGTCTTCAGTAATTAGGGCCTTCCTATCCCAGCCTTTTAGCGGAGCTATGCCCAAACTTTCTAGAAGCGCTACGCAATCACTCGGTAAAGCAGCGACAGGTAGCTGTTTCTGCAGGCCCATATTCTTTACTAACTCAACGGCGAATTTTTCTTGAGTTAGAGGTTCTTCACCTTGGGCGAGTGATGTCGCCACGCTCGCTAATAGAATAAAAACTAAAATTAAATTTTTGATATTTTTAGTCATTAGTAGCTCGCTATTAATCCAAAACTTATTCTATTATCCGTGTATCCTTCTTGGGCGAAATCTGTATTTCGTTTTGTAAATGCATACCCTAGATTAAGTTTTAACCAGTCATTGAGATTTCTAGTTAAAAAAGTGCTTGCCGAAATAATATCAGTTTTTCTGTCTTCGGCCGCATTACCGCTTAAAACGTCCGAAGAATCAAAATCCTGTATCCTATAACTAACATTTGTCGATATAGATGTTTTGGGATTTAACAAGCGCCAGAAGCCAATATCTATGGCGTTTGTAAAATATTGAAAATATTCTTTACGCGCAGATGGCGATACTTCGTTAAAAGTCAGATTAAGGTTTAACATTGTAAACGTAGAAAAAGTGCTATCGATCCCGATTCTAAAATCTGTGTTTGCGTCATTTCCTTGAAAAAAAGTATCTTTATGTTCTTGGCCAACTTCCGCCCTTATGTTAAAGGTATCGAATTTTTTAGTAAATCCAGCGAAGCCTCTGTGTCCCATGGCGTCCTTTGAAGAGAGATTCGGGAAGTGCGCATCTTGAGCTCTATAACCAATAAAACCAGTTAGATCAGACCATATATCGTAATTAACAGCAATATTTCCAGTGAGTTGATCTCTATCAATATAATCATCATCTGGGGAGACAGCATCGATCCAATAATATCGCGCAGCGACATCTATCATAGTTTTTTCTGTAGGTTCATATTTAATTTCAAAGACAGGCGAGTCTTCTTTGTATCCTCTGCTCAATAAACGGTCACCGAAAACAGTTGAGATCGTCCTAGTGTGCATTTTTTTAAAATAGTTACCTAGGCCGAAAGAAAGATTATCGAAAGGCCTATAAGAAAAAAGGAAGTTTGCTGTATGGCTGTGGATGTTGTCTCCTTCTTCCATATAATAAGAAAGGATTCCTGTGTAATCCAGCTCAAAATAATATGGGTCTTCGGGCAGTTCCAGCGAGATATTTTGAGTAAGTATAGTTATAAGATCAGAGCTCTCATTATCCTCGGAGAGGAAAATATTACTATCATATGCCGTAGTAAGCCCAGTGACAAACTCGATTTTTTTGAAGATATTTTCTACAAACTGAACAAAAGGGTGGGATTTTTCTTGGTCAGGAACTTTTTCGCCTTCCTCGGCAAGCGCTATAGTGCAGACAGAAATAAATAAAAATAAAATCAGATAAACTATACAATGTTTTCTCAAGTGACTCGATTTTCTGAGCATATTTATTTAAATTTATTTTTAATTAGCAACCAATATTTATTGAGTATTGAATTTGTCTATGAAGAGTATGCTTTATTTTACAGAAAATAAGGGATTTGTCAATAGGCTTTTTTGTTTACCATTTACACTTGCGCTATGAGGCATTTTCTAAGTGTTTTTTAGGGATTAAAACAGTGAATTCACTACCCTGTCCCTGGCGGCTTTGCACATCGATTTTTCCTTCGTATCTGTTTATGATCTCATTGCAGATTGC
>JBDRFF010000048.1:0-5737 GCA_043819095.1 Candidatus Omnitrophota bacterium | reverse complement strand
TGCTTCTCGATCGCCTTTTCTATTAAAATTACAATTTTATCGCCGCTGACCGGCTTCTGAATGTAATCGTAGGCGCCTTTTTTCAGGCTTTCGGTAGCGGACTCAATAGAACCATACCCGGTGATCATAATCACTTCAATTTCCGGGTCAACTTTCTTCATTTGCTCAAGGACTTGTATCCCATTTAAATCAGGCAAGTTAATATCCAGCAAAACCACGTCAAATTTACTTTTTTTTGTCTTCTCGATCCCGGCTTCTCCGGTCAGGGCAGTTTCTACTTCGTAGCCGCAGCGCTTCAAGGTATGAAATAACGCTTCAACTACATCCTGTTCATCATCCACAACTAAAATCCTGTTCATTCTCTGCCTCCTAAAATAAAAAACCCATGTCAGAGCTTTATCCATAAACATGGGAAAAACCTATACATAACATACAAAAAAATTCCCTTATGCATACTTATCTTTTCGATTCAGTAATGTAACATTAAATATATAAAAGACTATTACCTTTTTTGAAATTCTTTTTCGCCATTATCAACACCCCCCGTTCTCTTTCTGAATTTAAAATGGCGGCGGGAGGAAACAGGCAATAGCCTGTTTCGGGCGGGTGGGGAATTTTCCTTTTCGGCTGCTTTTTAGCAGCAGCTAGGGAGCTGATGCAGCGGCTTGCCGAAGGCAAGACGCAAAAACATCAAAATCACCCCTGCCATTGGCGGTGCTTTGCTCCAAAAAAGAATTTCTTTTTCTCTTTTTGCCCCCTTTAATTTTTTATTTTCAGAAACGGAAAGAAAATCGCAATGTCAAAAGAATCAAAAGCTTATAAAAATTTGCCCAAAAAAGTCTACATCCGTACCTTCGGCTGACCCTTGGTTTGTTCTCTACAAATTGTCTAAACCGTTCTTTTTCACAGCTTTTCAGGTTGAGTTGGCTGCACTGTAAGTGGTAATGCACCGCCCGCTTGGGCGGGGGCAAAATTCGCCAAACACTATAGCATCCTCCCTGCCCCGTAAATTGCGAAGCAATTTTACGGGGAACCTCGCAAAAATTTTCTTAAATTATTCCTTTTTATATCGGCGGCGGCGAAAAAACTTGTTCTGCGAAGTCCCGACTGAAACGAGGGGAGAGAAATCGAAGGATTTATAAAAGGTGTTTAGTAATTAAGGGGACGAAGGCAAGCGCACATTTGTTATTTCAAAAACATTGCCTTTAGATAATTCCTAATTTTTTCTTTACTCTTTCTAATAATACAGGTAAATCAACCGGTTTATAAAGGACATCTTCCTCGCTAAGTCCTGAGGCTTTTAGCTCATCAAGATATATTTGCACGTCAATTGAACCGGTAAGAAACACAATAGAAAAATCCTTACCTAATTCTTTTGCCTTTCGTATGATATCCATGCCGTTTACCTCGGGCATCTTCATATCTAAAAGCATCAGGTCTATTTTTGCGTCTGAATTTAGGGTTTCCAGCGCTTTTTCGCCACCTATGGTTTTTATGACCTCGAATCCGTTCATGGACAAATACTTCTCTAAAATGTCTGCTATTCTCTGTTCGTCGTCTACGACCAAAATCTTAGGCATTACTCCTCACTCCCCCTAATAGGCAACAGTACCGTAGCGGTGGTGCCCTTCCCTGGTTGGCTTTCAAACTTTAATTCTCCATTATGACCCTTTACAATTCCATTACATACAGCAAGGCCTAGGCCTGTTCCTTTCTCCTTGGTGGTGAAGAACGGTTCAAATAGCCTAGATAGAGCCTCTTCACCCATACCCATACCTGAATTTTTAACATCTATTCTGAGAAAATCTTGCTCTAAAGAGGTGCTTATATCAATAGTTCCTCCATCCGGCATGGCATCGCGCGCATTATTGAGTAGGTTCATAAGCACTTCCTGAATCTGTTTTTCATCTATTACTATGGTGGGAAGGTCATGCTTTAAGTCTTTCTTTATTCTTACATCACTTAAGCTAAATTGGTATTCTATGAGCTTGGTAACAGACTCGATACTCTGATTAATATCTACTTCTTTGCACTCACCCTTGCTTGGCCTTGAAAACTTAAGAAGCCGCTGAATAATATCCTTGGCCCTGTTGGTTTCTTCGTGGATAATTTTAAGATTGCCCTTGATCTCTTCATTAAGCGTTCCATCGAGTAAGGAAAGCTGGGCATTGCCGGAAATAATCATCAGCGGGTTGTTTACCTCGTGGGCCATGTCAGCCACAAGTTTACCCAGCTCTGAGAGCCGCTGGTTTTTCTCCAGTTTTTTACGATGAGAAATATCTCGTGCGATATGAACTGAAGCAACAATGTCACCTTTTTCATTAAAAATTGGCGAGGTTGTTACTTCCAGGTACATGTCAAGATGAGGCTCAAAGTATTCACTGTGTTGCGGCATCTTTGTCTCTAAGGTACCTCTATGAGGGCAGGTGGGTAGGGGTTCATTCGTTCCATGAACCAGTTCATAACAGGTTTTACCGATAACATCTTCTGGCTTCATCTTTAGCCTATCAGCAAAAGACTTATTCACTCTGATAATCTTGTGATCTTTATCAAGGATTGAAACCATGTCGAAAATAGAGTCAAATGTCGTCCTCCACTCTTCTGCAGCAGCCAACAACCGCTCACCCATCTTCTTGCGCTCGGTGATATCACGCTCTGTGGAGGCAATGCCAACCGGTTTTCCGGTATCGTCCACCAGTTTCGTCACCGTCAGCCAGGCATCGAGAACGCGCCCATCTTTGGTCACCCGCTGGGTTTCAAATAAAATGATTACTTCGCCCGTTATTATCCGGCGGATGAAATCATTTTGCTCTGCCATTTTATCGGGTGGCGTGAGGACCCCAATGTTCATCTGAAGCGCCTCTTGCTCACTATAGCCGTACATCAATTCAGCGCCATGGTTCCAGGCGGTGATATTCCCTTCAAAATCCTGTATCGTAATCGCATCGTTGGAGTCGAGAACCACCGTAACTAGGCGTCTTAACCATTGTTCGGCCTTCTTGCGCTCGGTGATGTCGCGCACGAATACGAACATCTGGTCGGCGCTTTCCAGATACGTAAGGCTGATCTCAACATCGATGATTGGGCCGTCTTTGCGTTTCTGCCTGGTCTCAAAACACTCTTTCCCCGTTTCTTTAACCTTGCGGATATGGGTTCGAATATCTTCCGGGCTTTCTTTGGCCTCAACATCGGATATTTTCATCTTCAACATTTCTTCGCAGCTATAGCCCAGCATTTTGCAATAGGCATCATTAATGTCTAAAATATTGCCCTGCATGTCCGCTCGCCAGAATCCGTCTATGGTGGTCTGAATCGCTGCGCGGTAACTCTCTTCCACCTTCTTGCGCTCGGTGTTGTCTGTGTGAATACCGACAAGGCCGATAACTTTACCTTTTTCATTCTTAATAGAATATGCCCGTAGAAGAATATCCTTTTCGTTTCTATCTTTATCTAACATCTTCACTTCACCTATAAAAGAATCCCCCCTCATCATTGTGTCAAAAACCTTCCGTCCCACTTTTTCATCAGCATACACAGTTGCTGGCGGCCCTGAAACTCCATCTGTTTCTTTAACAGATAATCCGAACAACTTAGTAAAAGCCACATTCTGATAATAATGCCTTCCTTCAGGCGTAGACATACCAATTGCATCTGTAGCGCTATCCACAGCCTTTTTAAAATAAAACAATTTCTCGCCTGCCTGCTTGCGCTCGGTGATGTCCTCAATGGCCAGTAGGATGATCCGCTCTTTTCCTGATGCTCTTTGAATCTGCCGGGCATTCAAAAGCATGATGCGCCTGCCAATGTCTGAAAAATCGTGCTCCACCTCATAATTATCAAAGGTTGTTTTTTGGGGAAGAATGGTTTCCAGCAGTTCCCGCAGCTTAGGGATATTCCACTGTTTATTACCCAGGTCATAGATAAGCTTTCCCACGGTCTCTTCGGCGCTTACTTTAAAGAATTCGCAGAAGGAGCGGCTGACCATGACCACCCTGAGGCCTTGATCCAGAGAAATTAAGGGCTCACGCACGGTATTGATGATACTCTCGGCGAATTCACTGACTTCATCTGCGGTTTTTTTAATAACCACCAGTTCTTTGCGGGTCTTTTCCAGCCCCTTTTCTATCTCCCTGCGCTCGGTGATGTCCTCGATGGCCAGGAGGATTAGTTCTTCTTCTATTGCCCCTGCCGCTATTATTGTTGCTATTTTCTTAGGGACACGCAACTGACAGGCATTCAAGGTCATGGCTCGCTCGCCAATGTGCTCAAATTTATACTCGACTTCATAACCTTTCACAGCTTTTTTTTCTGGTACAATTTCTTTTAATAGCTGAAGCAGCTTAGGAATATTCCATTGCCTATCACCCAGATCAGAAAGCAACCGGCCTATTATCTCTTTTTCTGCAACCTCAAAGGTGGTACAGAAAGCTTGGTTGGTGGAAATGACTTGTAAATTCTTATCTAAAACCAAAAATGGCTCCCTTAGCGTAGCATTGATACTATTGGCATACTTTAAGGCTATTTCAATTCTTGACTCGTCTTTCTGCCTTTTATCTTTCTGCATCATGGTTTCCCCTATGGCTGGGTTTTTGTGTTTGCCTTCTCTGTGGCCTTATCGATTAATTTCTTCATTCATTTTTTCCAAGCGCTTTTCTCACCTAGCTACCACCAAGTCCAAACCCAAGAGGACCTTTTCCTTGTTGCTTAAATCTCCGATAATCCTGGCCACTGGAAGAGGTAAAATCTTAATCAAAGTCGGGGTAGCCAGAATTTTATCATCCTCGGCTAATTTGGGCTGTTTTATCACATCAATCACCTTTAAGGAATAGGCGCCCTTATAGCTTTCTTTCAGAACCCGTTCTCTTTCCCATCTTTCCGTAAGTTCCAGCCCTATTCTCTTGCCGTCATTGGAGATAATGAAAATAATTCTCCCCCAGCCATTAAGAATACGTAACCCCTCTACCCTTGTAGCCGGATCCTCTTTGCCATAAATTGTAAGTGCGGAGACTACAGCTTTTCTTAGTTCTTCTACCTCTTTACCGGTTAGCTTTACAACTTCTTTTTTTTCTCCCATGCACACCTCACTATTGCCGTTTACTGCAGATATAAATAATCTTTTGAATCAAGCGAATCTGCTCCTATAAATCCATTTACGCCTCTATTTTAGAAATAAGATACTTGCCCAAGTCTTCAAACTGCTTTTTATTTTTATGACAAAATGGTAGCAGCATCTGATATTCTTTCACTTTCCGCGCATCTTTTATCTCTTTGATTTGAATGTCTCTAGGAAGTTTGGGTCTGATATTGTGATAGGCGCCGATAAAGATAATGCCCATTTCATCCTGGCGTAGCGACTCATCTATCCTTTTTGCGATAAATTTATCTCTTTTATCTAAAAGTCTATCTTTAGCTAATTTATATTTTATGAATGCGATTAATTTATGCGCAATTGACTGGCCTCTAGTTAGCGCGACTAATCTGTCTAGCTCTTCCTTGACAAGTTTGAAATCCTCTGTCTTGACCAAAATGGCTCCTCGCTTAAGGAGCCTGGCGACTAATTCGTAATTCCTGCTTCCTGATTTTGCGCCTTCCTCAACTATTCTTTGTCCCACCTCGCCATCTGCAACCATTCCGTCTTGATATATCTTCCTGTCTGATACATCTGTGGAAGGGCAATAATCCGATAGTAGAGCGCGAATTTGTTGACGTGCCGGCGGGTGTGTGTGCGTGGGTTGTT
>JBDRFF010000047.1:0-2642 GCA_043819095.1 Candidatus Omnitrophota bacterium | reverse complement strand
AAATATTATCGCCCAGGCGATCTTTCTCAAAGGCCTGACATTAAAACCGTCGCAGAAACTAAAGAAAACAAACGACAGATAAAAACCGATAGCGATTAACTGACTTATAATAATTTTTATCATTCTCAACTCCTTCCTTTTTTGTTTAACAGATCTTACCGTGCTTATAAGGCCGTTTGCGGTTTTTGACCATTTTCTTTTCGATCTCTTTTGTGATGTCGATTTTCATACCGCCGCATAAATCAAACAGCCGGATAAATGTATCGGCGATCTCTTCCTTAAAGCCCTCCCTGTCCTTGATGCGGTGCGCCTCCATTGCCTCGGCAACTTCGGTGACAATCAACATCAGCATCTCGCCGGTGTTTCTTTTGCTGTCCCAGAAACCTTTTTCTTTGGCGATTTTATGGCAAAGTTTTGATAAATATTTAACGTCTGATTTTAATTTTGCTTTCTTCTTCATCTTTTAATACCCTTTTTAAAATCTTGCCAGTTGTATTTTTGGGAAGCGAATCCTTGAACTCTATTCTATGCGGAACCTTATAAGATGCCATTCTTTGTCTTAAGAAATGAATCAGTTCCTGGCCGTCTGCGCTCTGTCCGTCTTTAAGCACAACAAAACCTTTGGGGATCTCGCCTCTGTGCGGATCCTTTATCCCCACGATCGCTGCTTCTTTTACCTTGGGATTCTGATATAAGACCTCTTCTATCTCCCGAGGATAAACATTAAGCCCTCGCACATTGACCATATCTTTTTTTCTGTCCACGATGAAGGCGTAGCCTTCAGAATCCATCTTAGCAATATCTCCCGTAAAAAGCCAGCCTTCTTTTAGAGTCTCACGGGTTGCATCGGGTAATTGAAAATATTCCCGCATCACATTCGGGCCTCTGACCAATAATTCTCCCGGCTCGCCAATAGGAGCATCTTTTCCGTCTTCATTAACAACCTTGACCTCTACCCCGCTTAAAGGAAGACCAACGGATCCTGCTTTTCTTTTGCCTTTTATGGGATTAAGCGATACTACGGGTGATGCCTCGGTCAAACCGTAGCCTTCTAATAATGGCGTGCGGAATTTGGATTCGAATTTCTTTAATGTCTCAACCGGAAGTGCTGCTGCACCTGAAATACAAAGCCTCACGGGATTTAAAATCCGGATGATCGGCCATTTTAGGAAAAACGGCAATTTAATCTCACTTAAAATATTATAGACTGAAGGAATCCCCGTAAAGATAGATACCTTGTTTTTGCGAATTGACCTTAAGAATCTTTTAAACGGCCGGGCAGATCGCATTAGTACAATCCGCGCGCCAGATGCAATTGGCATAAGCATACATACTGTCACGGCAAAAGAATGAAATAACGGCAGGAAACAGATAAAACTATCTTTTCGATTTGCCTTAATTGCCTTCACGCAAGCCAAGGCATTGGAAATAAGATTTCCATGGGTTAACACTGCGCCTTTGGGATGACCGGTTGTACCTGAGGTGTAAAGAATCACTGCCGCATCCTGCGGCTGGACCTGAACTGTCTGCGGAGATTTAATCTCAGCTTTTATCCAGTCATTTAAACTACTAACGTGATCTTTTGTCTTTGTAATCGTGACTATATGCTTTAGGCTGTCTATTCGCAAATTCAGCTGAAGCGCCATATCAAGATAACCAGTTGAGGTAATTAGGCTGCAGGCAAGCGAGTCTTCCAGAATATACTTTACTTCTTCGCTTTTAAACATATGATTGATCGGCACAACTGTTGCTCCGCATCTCTGGATGGCAAAATAGCTGATAACAAATTCCGGACAGTTATTTAATAAGATTGCCACGCGCTCGCCCTTTTTAACGTCTAATGACTGCAAGCCAGTGGCCACTTTATCTATGCATTCTTTTAAGCTTTCGTAGCTAATTTTTTTCTGACCGTAGATTAAAGCTATTCGTTTGGAGAATTTCTCAACTGATTTATCTAATAGTTCGTTTAGATTATTCATTATTTCGTAGATTTTTACTTCTTAATATCTTTATAGTTCTTCACAACGCCTTTATCGTCAAAAGATATAATTAAATGTCTGGTTGAACGGCACATATCACAAGGATTTGTTGAAAGAAAATCACGAAAAACTATTAGCTTACATCTCGTATTAAAATAATGTAATTGATTTTTAAAATGATGTTTAACAGTCTGTTTTCCGAACAGATTTAAGATTTCTGGCCTAGTAGTAATGCCTATTTTGATCTCTTTTACTTTTTTATTAGTGACCTGACTATATGTGCACGATTTTGGTGCAATCGCACACCCCACTAACCCTAGACACAACAAAATAATCAAAAGCTTTCTCATATTATTTCCTAGACTCTACCTACTTATGAATTATATTTCTTTTATAATAAGGCTTTTCAAACTTTTCCTACAGCTGCGTGTAACCTGCTCATCTGAAAGTCCTAAGCTGATAACTGCCATTAGTTCTAAATCCAAATCAAGCTTCAGGAGTTTGCGAACATCTTCTTTTTGGTTTAAGATCTCTCCCAGCCAGCAGGTTGCTAACCCTTGCGCATGCGCAGCCAAAAGCATATTCTGGATGCAGGCGCCGATTGCCAGAATGTCTTTATCCCTGTTATATGACTCGCCGATATCTAAAAAAACGCAAATGGCA
>JBDRFF010000046.1:0-26430 GCA_043819095.1 Candidatus Omnitrophota bacterium | reverse complement strand
ATTCGGCTGGAATATTGATTTGTAGATCCGGAATCGGCAATTCCATGGTCGCAAATAAAATCCCGGGAATACGGGCAGCGCTTTGTTGTAATAGGAGAGCTGCAAGATTATCCCGAGAACACAACGACGCAAATATCTTGGCTTTAGGTGCAGACTTTATCAATAAAAGTGAAGTTAATCAGATTGTAAACACTTGGCTTACTACGGATTTTCAGGGCGGAAGACATAATAGAAGAGTGAATCAGATATCTAAGATTGAAAAAATGGTTTTTAAGAAGTCCTGAGGAGGTTTAATTGTGAAGCATCTTAAATCGGTAGATGAGAAGATTTACAAAATAATTTTAGATGAGATTAAAAGACAGCAAAACAATATTGAGTTAATCGCTTCGGAAAACTTTGCCTCTCCGGCTGTTTTAGAGGCCCAAGGTTCGGTATTAACCAATAAATACGCTGAAGGATATTCCAAGGCGCGATGGTATGGTGGATGCGAATTCGTCGATAATGCCGAAGATTTAGCGATCCAGAGAGCAAAGAAGCTTTTCGGGGCTGAACACGTTAACGTGCAGCCGCATTCGGGATCGCAGGCGAATATGGCCGTTTATTTTGCCGCATTAAAACCAGGTGATACGGTTTTAGCAATGGATTTGGCCTGCGGCGGGCATCTTACCCACGGCCATCCGCATAATTTCTCAGGCAAGTTTTATAAAATTGTTACCTACGGAATAAATCGTAAGACCGAAAAGCTAGATTATGATGAGATTTTAGATTTAGCTAAAAAACATAAGCCGAAAATGATTCTTGCTGGTGCCTGCGCATATCCACGTATTATTGATTTTAAGAAATTCCGCGAGATTGCTGATAGTGTCGGTGCATATCTTTTTGTGGATATAGCGCACATCGCTGGATTAGTTGCTGCAGGATTGCATCCGACGCCGATTCCTTATGCGGAATTCGTTACTACTACGACACATAAAACTTTGCGTGGTCCTCGCGCGGGAATGATATTTTGTAAAAAGAAATTCGCCAAAAAAATCGATGCCGAGGTTTTTCCGGGAATTCAAGGTGGACCGTTAATGCATGTGATTGCAGCCAAGGCAGTGGCTTTTGAAGAAGCCCTCAGACCAGAATTTAAAACTTATCAGAAACAGGTTATTAATAATGCGAAGGCTTTATCAGATACGTTGGCGGCTAAAGGCTATCGCATCGTTTCTGGCGGAACAGATAATCATCTTTTATTAGTTGATTTAACTTCCAAAGGATTAACCGGAAAGGTTGCCGCCGCAGCTTTAGATAAAGCGCGTATTACCGTGAATAAGAATTTAATTCCCTTTGATAAGTTATCTCCTGTAGTAACAAGCGGTATTCGTCTGGGAACGCCTGCGGTAACTACGCGCGGTATGAAAGAAAGCCAGATGAAACAGATTGCCGATTTAATCGACAACGTGCTTTCATCGGTTAATGATGATAAAGCAATTAAAAAAGTTATCACGCAGGTAGAAAATCTATTAAATAAATTTCCTATATATTCGGATTTGAAAAAGGACTAGAGTTTGAAAAAGCAATACACTCGCCCGAGCTGGGATGAATATTTTTCGGATGTAGCAGATATAGTTGCTACTCGCTCAACCTGTTTAAGGCGAAAAGTCGGTGCAGTTATCGTCAAGGAAAAAAGGATTTTGGCTACAGGCTACAATGGTGTTCCGTCGGGACTGAGACATTGTCTCGATGTAGGCTGCATTAGGGAAAAGTTAAAAATCCCTTCAGGGCAGCGCCATGAATTGTGCCGCGGTTTGCATGCAGAACAAAATGCAATTTTACAGGCAGTCGTACATCATATCGATATAAAAGACAGTATCCTTTATATCACGAATCAACCTTGTATTATTTGTGCGAAGATGCTTATTAACGCACAAGTAAAAGAAATTATTATTTCTGCTGGATATCCTGATAAGCTGGCACGCAATATGTTAAAAGAGGCAAAGGTCAAAATCAGATTGCTTAAGTCTAAGAAGAAACGAAAGAGATAATGAAGTGTCCTTATTGCGGAAATAAAAATAATAAAGTTGTAGATTCCCGTGATAGTTCGGAGAACACATCCATAAGACGGCGTCGGGAATGTTTGAAATGCAGCAGAAGGTTCACCACTTATGAGCATGTTGAAGAGATGCCGCTAATGGTGATTAAAAAGGACGGTCGCAGGGAACCGTTTGACCGCAAGAAGATTTTTTCGGGTCTTGTCAAGGCCTGCGAGAAACGCCCTGTCGGTATGGAAAAAATAGATAATACTGTAGAGGCAATCGAAAGACAGATCATGCGAAAATTTGATCAGGAAGTATCGAGTCAACAGGTCGGAGAACTGGTAATGGAGAAACTTGCTAAGCTTGATGAAATTGCCTATGTTCGATTTGCTTCTGTTTATCGGCAGTTTAAAGATGTTAGTCAATTTATGAAAGAGCTCAAAGATATTTTAAATAAAGAAAATTAGCAGAGGAGAGGCATTATGGTTGAGGTCGAACTTAATAAAATTATCATAGATGAGAAAAGGCACGAGCAGGTAATCGTCTTAAAGGAGAAAGGCGGAAATCGAAGGCTCCCGATAATAATAGGATTCTTAGAGGCCTCGAGCATAAAAATGAAATTAAGTGGCCTAAAACCTCCCCGGCCATTAACGCACGATTTGCTGAAGTCTACTATCGAGAATCTCGAAGGTAGATTAGAAAAAGTGGTCATTGATAAATTATTAGAGAATACTTTTCACGCCAAGCTTATAATAAAGCAAGATAGCAAATTAAGAATCGTTGACGCCCGCCCCTCAGATAGCATTGCTTTAGCCGTAAGGATGGATTCGCCTATCTTTGTGGAAGACGAAGTATTGAAACAAGCCGAGCTGATTAAAGAGTAATGAAAATTGGCTTAATTGCTGATACTCACGACAATCTCACAAAGCTAAAAAAAGCAGTAAAACTATTTAATTCTAAAAAAGTCGATTTTGTGCTTCATGCTGGTGACTATGTGGCACCTTTTACGGCCGCATTTTTAGAGAAATTAAATTGCGAATATTTAGGAGTATTCGGCAATAATGACGGTGAGACTGAGGGCCTTCGCAAGAAATCCGGCGGCCGCATTAGAAAAGGTCCAATAAAATTAAAGAAGGCGGGCAAAAACATTGTGTTGACGCACGATGCGCGGGGTCTGAAACTTAAAGATTTCGATGTAGTCGTTTGTGCCCACTCTCATAAAAAACAATTGTTAAAAGACGGTAAAACACTGATAATAAATCCCGGGGAATGCGGAGGCTGGCTTACAGATAAATCAACAGTCGCAATGTTGGATACGAATACCTTATCAGTTAAGTTCTTCAATCTTTAATTTATGAATTTTTTTTGGATGGTCAAATGGATCCTTTCATCGACAAACTTCTAAATAACCCCTTCTTAAAAATTATCCAAACAATAGCCAAAAAAAATAAGATACAAATCTATCTTGTCGGAGGCTTCTTAAGGGATCTGGTTTTAGGAAGAGAGAAAAAAGATTTTGATTTGGATTTTACTTTAAAGAAGAATGCAATCAAGACTGCAAGGTCCGTCGCTAAAAAGCTAAAAGCGGATTTTGTTGTCTTGGATAAAGAGCGTGGTTGCGCGCGCGTTGTCTATAATAAAGGCGGAAGGACTTTTACTTTGGATTTTGCGCAATTTCGGGATGAAACTTTGGAAAAAGATTTATTGCGTCGCGATTTTACCATAAATACGCTGGCGATGGATGTCAATAAGATAATCAACAAAGCTAAATTTAATCAGATTATTATCAATCCTTACAACGGCTTGAAGGACCTAAAAAAAGGCATAATCCGAATGGTTTCTAAATTTAGCTTGGAAGAGGATCCTTTAAGGATTGTTCGGGCATTCAGCTTAGCTGCAATATTGAATTTCAAAATCGATCCTAAAGCAATAGATAAGATAAAGCAGCTTAAAGATAAGATCCCTACGGTCGCATACGAAAGAATTCGGGATGAGCTATTCAAGATTTTAGAACTGGAAGATTCTATTACGTATTTAAAATTGATGGATAAATATGGAGTTTTGGAAAAGATAGTCCCGCATATAAATGTAATGCGCAATGTCAAACAGGGCGCCTATCATCATTTGGATGTTTGGCGCCATTCGCTGGAGGCTGTTTTACAGCTTGAGAAACTATTTAAAGAAGAAGAAATAATTGTTAATCCAGATATGAAAAGTTATCTTGAGCAGGACGTTGTTTTAAATCGTTCCAAAAAAGCACTGATGAAACTTGGGGCTCTCCTTCACGATATCGGCAAACCCAAGGCAATGAAGCGAGAAGAAGGCAGGACTCTTTTTCACGGCCATGAGAGAATCGGTAGGGAAATTACAGACAATATTGTCGAGCTGTTAAAGCTTTCCACAAAAGAAAGAGATGCGTTAGAGAAGATGATCTTCTGGCACCTGCGCCCCGGCTATCTTGCCGATACATCAATGCCTACGCAGAGAGCGATATTTCGCTATTTTCGCGATACAGCAGAGGAGGGAATAAGTATTTTACTTATTTCTCTTGCCGATCAAAGGGCAACAAGAGGTCCCTTAACTGACCCCGAAAGCAGAAGGCGTCACGAGAAATTGATTAAGGAACTAATCGATTATTATTTTAAGAAACAAAAAGAAAAACCCATGGTACGATTAATCAATGGTAACGATTTGATAAAGAAATTAAAGCTCAAACCCTCGCCAATCTTTAGTAAAATTTTAAGTAAGGTTGAAGAAGCTCAAGCCGAGGGTAAAATCAAAACAAAGAAACAGGCATTGGAGATAGCTAAGAAGATTTCAAGGTGATATAAATGAAAATAAAGGATACCGAAGTTAAAATTATTAAGGCTGATATTACAGAATTAGATGTCGATGCAATTATCAACGCCGCTAATAACAAACTTGTAATGGGCGGAGGCGTTGCCGGAGCAATACGGAAAAAAGGCGGCAAATCAATCGAAGATGAGGCAGTAAAGAAAGGTCCGATAAAGATCGGTGAGGCAGTTGAAACCGCGGCGGGCAGTTTAAAGGCAAAATATGTGATTCATGCTGCCACTATGGGAATGGACTTTAAGACGGATGAAGTCAAAATTCGGCAGTCTTGTGCAAATTCCTTAAAGGTTGCAGAAAAACTTAAGATTGAATCCATTGCTTTCCCAGCTCTGGGATGTGGTGTGGGCGGATTTTCCTTAGTTGCCGCTGCCAAGATTATGGCTCAGGAAGTTTTTAAGCATCTACGCGAAAATAAATCAAGTTTATCCGAAATTATTTTTTGTCTTTACAACGACGAGGCTTATCAAGCTTTTCAGAAAGATGCTACTCGATATTTAGAATACATTCAACATAAGATTTCTGACGGACCGTTTACAACGATAGATGCGATCATTGAATTACCGGAAGGAATTATTTTGATTGAGCGCAGTAATCCTCCTTTTGGTTGGGCGCTACCCGGAGGATTTGTGGATTATGGCGAGAGCCTTGAGGATGCTGTTAAACGCGAAGCCAAAGAAGAAACTGGCATGGAGCTAATTGAGATTAAGCAATTTCATACTTATTCCAAACCTAATCGCGATCCGCGTTTTCATACTGTAGGAACAGTTTTTATCGCCAAAGCTAAAGGAAAGCCAAAGGCAGGCGATGACGCTAAAGGATTAAAAATCGTAAAATACGAAGATTTATTGAAACTCGATTACGCCTTTGATCATAAAAAAATAATCGAGGATTATCTGGAAAGTAGAAAAAAATGAAGGATTTAAAGAAAAAAATAATTTTCAATCTTATTTTTGTTTTAGTAATTATTGCTTGTTGTTTATTACTTGCGGAAATAGGCACGAGGATTTATCTTGTTGTTTCTGGAAAAGGCGGATATATTTTGCTTCCCGACGATTACCTAGGCAGGGTCCACGCGCCAAATAGTCGCTTTAATTATCAAGAGGATTTCAGTAAAGAATTCTCGATTAAACGTAAAACAAACGCGCTAGGATTGATAGGCGAAGAGATCTCTGTTCGAAAACCAGAGAATGTGTTTCGCATTTTAGTTTTAGGCGACTCATTTACCGAGGCCCTGCAAGTAGAAGAAGGCAAGAATTTTTGCGAACAACTACAGCAATTATTAAATCAAGATTCCACTTCGAGTGAAAAGAAATATCAGGTTTTAAATGCCGGCATCTCTGGTTATTCTCCTATAAGCGAATATTTATATTTAAAAAGAGAGCTTATTAAGCTAAATCCCGATTTAGTTATTCTACAGCTTTTCGCAAATGATATTTTTGAAGATCATAAGGTAGGCGCGATGAGCGTAATCGGCGAAGATGGACTGCCTATGAAGATAAATAGATTTTTTATGAGTCGATATTTAGAAGGTTCTCCCCCGTCTTATAAAGATTCAAAATTTAAGAATCTTTCCTATAAGTTTAAGAAATTCCTTTTAAAAAGAAGCAAGTTTTTTCAAGTTATAGTCCGCGCAGGAATAAAATATTATAAAAAATCTGAAATTCACAAACAAATGACAGCATTACCCGAATTTAATGATGCAAATCAGTTCTTTATCATTCAGGATGACAACACTTTATTGGATGACAAAAATTTCAGGATTAGGACTTGGCAAAAATCAAGAAAATATATTCTAGCAATTAAACAATTAGCCGAAGCTAATAATGCGGATTTTTTAATAGTTCTCATTCCGCCCGAGGCACAACTTAAGTTGTCATATTACGGTCTTAATTCACGGATGTATTTTTCGAGAAAGCCGAATTTTCATTTTAATAAGTTATTAAACGCTTTCTCTCGAAAAGAAAACGCTAATTACCTGGACCTTCTTAATGCATTTGAAAGAAATAAGGCAAAAGGATTATATTTTGATAGGGACGGACATCTTACTGAAGTTGGGCATAAGGTGGTCTCGCAGGCTATCTTTGATTTTTTCGTTTACAATGGTTTAGTTCGTTAGGAAGCTAAATTCATGATCAATTATGCGACGAAATATCTAAAATATAAAGACCTTAATAAGCTGCTTTATTCCCTGAAAAACCATAGAAATTACATGCTCTTTTATGATAATAGACAAGATAGACAATCCGGTAAAAGTTATTTATTCATCAATCCAGTTGAAATTATAAGTTGTTTTGACGGCATTAAGCTAAGAAGTTGTTTTTTAAGAATAGAAGAGTTTCTATCGAAGGGTTATTACGCAGCAGGATTTTTATCATATGAAGCCGGTTTATTTTTTGAGGATGTGCTCAAGAGAGAATCAGATAACAAAAATAAGTTTCCTTTTTTGTGGTTTGGAATCTATAAAAGTCCGATTATTTACGATTCCTTAAGCCTAGAGGATAACTGCAAAGCCGAACTTCGTAAATTTTCTCTTATCAATAAAAGGCTTAACATAAGTCAATTCGATTACATAAAAAATATCTCAAAGATAAAAAATTATATTGCCGCAGGTCAAACCTACCAGATAAATTATACGGTTAAATATAAATTTTCTCTACAAGGCGCGAGTCGTGATCTATTTCTTGACCTTTGCCGCAAGCAGCATGTTCATTATGCTGCTTTTATTGACTGTGATAAACTGCAAATCCTTTCGCTTTCTCCGGAATTATTTTTTAATCGAAATAAAGACTTAATTACCTTAAGGCCGATGAAGGGCACGCTCGATAGAGGCTTTAGTTTGCCTTCGGATTACGATAAGGTCAGACAGCTAAAAAAATCTCCGAAAGACAGGGCAGAAAATATCATGATCGTTGATTTAATCCGCAATGACATAGGTAGGGTTTCGGAAGGCGGCGGCGTTAATACTAAAAGTATATTTGACGTAGAGAAATACGATACATTGTTGCAAATGACCTCTACAGTTAATTCGAGATTAAGAAAAGATATAAGTTGGTATGAGTTATTTAAAAGCATTTTTCCGTCGGGTTCTGTAACCGGGGCACCTAAGATTCGCACGATGCAAATTGTTAAATCTTTGGAAAAAGAACCTCGGTATATATACACCGGAAGCGTTGGTTTTATCTCTCCGGATAAAAAAGGAGTTTTCAATGTAGCCATTAGGACTGCCCTTATTGACAAAAAGACCAAGAAAGCCCAGATGGGCATTGGAAGCGGAATTGTCTGGGATTCTGACGCAAAAAAAGAATATGAAGAATGTAAGCTGAAATCAAAATTCTTAACTGAACATTACTCTGATTTTCAATTAATTGAAACAATGCTCTGGCGATATCCTAAAGGGTTCTTCCTTTTAGGTTATCATTTAAAGCGCTTAAGTGAATCGGCTAATTATTTCGGATTCCCATTTAACAAAAAAGCTATTCTTAAGAAGTTGAATAGCAGAGCAAGATTATTTAATCCTTCTAAGAAATATAGAATTAGATTGCTTTTATCAAAAGACGGCAATATTGAAATAGAGGTCAAGGTTTTATCCGAATCAAACTGTTTAGCAAAAATAGCTTTTTCAAAAAAGAAAACAAATTCTGCAGATTATTTTCTGTTTCATAAGACTACTCAAAGAAAACTCTATAATGATGAATATAAAAGATATAATCGCAAAGGTTTTTATGATGTAATTTTTACGAACGAGAAGAATCAAGTTACAGAAGGAGCAATCTCCAATATTTTAATTAAAAGAAATGGGATTTTTTATACCCCAGCGCTTAGCTGTGGGCTATTAAACGGGACTTACAGACAATATTTGTTTAGAAACAGAAAAATCCCTATAAAAGAGAGAATTTTGTGTAAAAATGATATAATAAATGCAGATAAGATATACTTGACCAATGCTGTTCGCGGCATGGTTGAAGCAAGGGTAACCGGATAATGCGCGTTAATCTTGTAGGTCTTTGTTTAATCTGTATGGGAAAAGGCACTTTCCTTTCCAAGAAGTGTTCCGAATGCAATGGAAGAGGCGGAAAGATTATAACTTGTTCAGAGAAGGCAAAGCAGCTATTTATTGAAAAAGTCGATATTTTCAGTGAGCAAGAAAAGATTTTTTTTGAAAACTATTCTAAAGGCAAAACGCAGGATGAAATTGCCAGGGATATGGATATTCCGTTTAACAAGGTAGTAAATCTGCTTTATTTGATTGAGCAGAAAATAAATAAGTAGTAAATTTTTAAGGAGGAAGTTCATGATTTTTGGCCTTTTGTTTATTTTGGCAGGTTTTCTGATTGTGATGTATCCGCCGCTTCTTTCGATTATCGTTGCGGTATTCTTGATTTCGATCGGCTTAAGCTTAATATCAATGCATTTTTACTTTAAAAAAGCATCTCGAGAATTTGATAATCCATTTTTTAATTTTTTCATTCGTTTTTAACCGAAAGGAGGTTCTAGCATGCAGTACTTTCTTTATTCAGTAGCGTTGTTGTGGGCTGTATTCGGTATGGGGCTTATGCTTCTTCCGGAGCGCGTATGTAAATTTTATGAAAGGTTTGGCAAAATTAAAAATATGAAGCCTTTTAGCGCTATCTCAATCGCGTTTGGTTTATTGTTTTTCTTATCGATGGATGACCTAAGGGTTGGATCTTTTGGTTATGCCATGGGACTTATGGCAATTTTTAAAGGCTTTTATCTCTTAATCATCAAAGAAAAGCAAGTCAAGGAAATCATGGATTGGTGGCTAAAAGGACCAGTCCCCATGCTGAGAATGTGGGGAATGTTTTTAATGGCATTAGCGCTTATACTTGTAAGCATAATAAAATAGGAATCATTACTACGAAAAAATAATAAACGAAAAAAGAGGGATTTATGGATACTAAAAATAAGATCTCGGATTTCGCCGTGGTCTTAAAAAGAATGATTCTTCTGTTAATAATTTTGTTCGTCACAGCATTTATCGGAACGCTGGGTTACTTTTTAATCGAAGGCTGGAATTTACAGGATGCCTTTTATATGACGGCAATTACAATCTCTACCGTGGGTTTCCGCGAAATAGGCCAATTGTCCCTTGGGGGAAGAATTTTTACCGTAATATTAATATTTATAGGAGTAACTTTATTGGCAGGCTGGACGGCAGTAATAACCAGTTTTTTAGTTGAATCGGATTTAAAAAATTATTTCAGGAGGAAAAAGATGTTCGATAAAATTAAACACATGAGAAATCATACTATTCTTTGCGGCGGCGGTTCGACGGGAAGGGCGATTATCGAGGAATTCCAAAAAGCCAACAAGGACCTGGTTGTAATCGAAAACGACAAGGATAGCTTAAGAAAGATTCAGGATAAGTTCCCTAGGCTTCCTGTTATTGAGGCAAATGCAACGGCCGAAGAGCCTCTTTGGATAGCAAATATAAAATCTGCAGGAGCCTTGATTGCCGCGCTTTCTACGGACATAGATAATCTTTATGTGGTAATTACATCGCGGGATTTAAATCCGGATCTTTTTATCGTTGCCCGTTCTTTCGACGATAAAATAGCCCATAGGATTTATAAAGCCGGTGCAAATGAAGTAATCTTCCCAAATAAAATCGGTGGTGAAAAGATGGCTTCTATCTGTATCGCAAGAAAGGAAAAATAATCAGCTCTTGATGAATCCGAAGAAAAAAAATATCCATAGAGAAATTAACCTGGCATATAAGAAGTTAAAAGAATCTTATATGGAGGCGATATTGTGTTTTGCTTTAGCAGCAGAATATAAGGATATCGATACCGGCCAACATATCATACGTATAAGCGATTATTCCGTATTGATTGCACAGGGTTTAGGTCTTATGAAATATGATATTGAGCTTTTGAAGTATGCCAGTACAATGCACGATATCGGAAAAATCGGGATAGCTGATTCAATATTGCGAAAGAAATCAAGTTTAACCGATGAAGAAAGAAAGGTAATGTATAATCATACACTGTTCGGTGCCAGAATTTTTAAACATTCATCTTCGCCGATTTTAAAGGCTGCTTCTGAGATTGCCCTTTCGCATCATGAGCGCTACGACGGTAAGGGTTATCCTCGCGGGCTAAAAGGCGAACAAATACCCCTATTCGGTAGGATCGTCTGCTTAGCGGATTCTTTTGATGCTATGGTTTCTAAAAGATGTTATAAAGCAGGAATGAAACTCGAAGACGCCATAAAAGAGATAAAGAAAGAGGCTGGAAAACAATTTGATCCGGTATTAGCCTATAAATTTTTAAAATCTCAGGAGAAAATTAAACAAATTTTATCTGCCAATATCATAATTGGTAAATTCGCGAGCACTAAGTAATGGAGCAGGTTGACATTGTTGTTATCGGCGCAGGCGTAATCGGATTAAGTATTGCGGCGCGCCTTGCCGATAAAAAGCTCTCAGTCTATGTAATCGAGAGACATTCTTCTTTTGGACAGGAAACAAGTTCCAGAAACAGCGAAGTCATACACGCTGGAATCTATTATCCCAAGGATTCTTTAAAAGCACGTACCTGCGTCGAGGGTAATAGATTACTCTATGAGATTTGTTCAAAAAATAACATTCCTTACAAGCGCACAGGAAAATTAATCGTTGCTACTTGCGACGAAGAAGTTGCTGATTTAGAAGATTTATTAAAAAATGGCCAGTCAAACGGAGCAGAGGCCTTAGAGATTATTGATAGAAACGAAATTAAAAAAATAGAGCCTAATATAAAGGCCAAACTAGCAATAAAATCGTCTTCATCGGGAATTATCGATTCGCATAGTTTAATGCAATATTTCATTGATAAAATGAAAAAGAATAATGCGGGAGTTGTTTATAATTCAGACGTAGAAGGCATGAATAAGGTCGACGGCGGTTATAAAGTCTCGATAAGGGATACGGACGGTAAAAATTTTTCTTTTAATGCGCGTATATTAATTAATAGCGCGGGACTTGAATCGGATTCAATCGCAGAGAAAATCGGAATCGATATTAAAAAACAGAAATATGACTTAAAATATTGCAAAGGTCAATATTTCCGGTTAGGAAATAGTAGCAAGGCCAAATTGATTAATCGGTTAATTTATCCTGTGCCAAAGCCAAAATCCGCCGGCTTAGGCGTACATGCAACTTTGGATTTAGGAGGCGGTCTTCGTTTGGGCCCCGACGATAAATACATCAAAAGGGACCAGATAAATTATGATGTTGATATGAATGACAAAGATAATTTCTTAGATAGCGCAAAGTCATTCTTGCCGTTTTTGGAATCGGATGATTTGGTTCCCGATACTGCAGGAATAAGGCCAAAGCTTCAAGCTAAGGATGAAGAATTCAGAGATTTTGTCATTAAAGAAGAAAGCGATTTAGGATTTCCCGGATTTGTCAATCTCATCGGGATCGAGTCTCCAGGCTTAACAGCTGCTCCTTCAATCGCTGAATATGTAGAAAATCTGATAAGAGATATTTTGTAAAAGTAAAATAAAAAATGGATAGAGTTAATCTCTGGATAATCTTGGCAATAATCTGGACTTTGCCCTGGAAAGGCGTGGCACTTTGGAAATCTGCAAGAAATAGACAAAAGGTATGGTTTATATGCCTTTTATTGCTTAATACGCTCGCAGTTTTAGAAGTAACGTACCTTCTTTGGTTTCAGAAAGACAGAAATTTAAAGTCGAAAGAAGATAGTGAGGCTAAAGAAAAAAGTTAAATGGCAGGATATATTTGTCCTAATTGCGGAAAACCGATTTATGACGACGAGGCCCTGCTTTGTCTTTATTGCGGAGAAAGTCTGCGTCGTTCAGCCGGTTTTATGGGAAAGCTTAAATACTCAGGCTTTAGTATAGCATTTTCAGTAATTATTCTTTGCGTAGTAATAGCTTTTATATTGCTGATCATAAGATAACGCCAAAAACGGAGGAAATTATGATTAAAAAATTAATTTTGTTTTTTGTTCTCTGTGCTTTTTTATCCGGTTGTGCAATATTAAGACACAAGGATCAACTTCTTACCTTAAAAAGATTAGGGGATGACCAGGCAAGACAAGAGAAGTCTATAAAAATACAAGAAAAGAGATTTCAGGTTTTACTCTTGGATTACGAAAGAGGAAGGCTAAAAAAAGGCACAACACGCAGACGGATTCTTTCTCGCTACGGTGAACCAATATCGATGAAGGGACTCGAAGGTGATCCTTACATAGCTGAGCAGTTTGCCTATCGGCATCCCGAAGAGATTTTTGGTTCGGAGAAGGTCTATCTATTTTTTGATAAAGACTCAAAATTAATCGATTGGCAATACTATCCAGCCGTCAAAAAAAATCAAGATTGAACTTATGTTAAAGATTTTTATTTATATAATTTTATTTTGCGTATTTGTCTTTGCCTACGCAAGATATATTGAGATGCGCAGCATCTTTTATCCTATGAAGGCGATCGAGGCAACGCCGAAAGACATAGGCTTGGATTACGAGGATATTTATTTTAAGGTTGAAGACGGCGTGACACTAAATGGTTGGTTGGTAAAAAACCCAAAAGCAAAAGCCACAATTTTAGTTTTTCACGGTAACGCAGGCAACATCAGTCATAGATTAGAAAAGATATCTATTCTTAATCAAATAGGCCTGAATGTTTTTATTATTGACTATCGCGGCTACGGCAGAAGCCAGGGGCGTCCGTCGGAGGAAGGTATATATAAAGATGCACGCGCTGCTTATGATTATCTCGCGACACTGAAAGGCATCAATAAAGACAAGATTGTTTCCTTCGGTTCATCTATAGGTGGTGCAGTAGCAATTGATTTAGCTGTTAATAGAGATGTTGCCTGTTTGGTTGTGGATTCGAGTCTTACTTCCGCTAAAGATATGGGCAAAAGATTTTATCCCTATATTCCTTCATTTTTGTTTCAGACAAAATTCAATTCGATTGACAAAGTAAAAACAATAAAATCAGCAAAGATTTTTATTCACAGCATAAACGATGAAATTGTGCCTTTTGAATTCGGTCAAAGATTATATGACGCAGCAAGCCAGCCAAAAGAGTTCTTCAAGATTCTCGGAGGGCATAACTCGGGTTTTATGGAATCGAAAGATGTTATTATAAAAAAATTAGGTTCGTATTTTAGGGAATTAGGATTGATTTAGAAGGAGGCAAGGTGTCCGAGATAAGAATCGAAAAACCTGATAATGCAAAACTAAAACAATTAGGAATTCCGGTTTCTCCCAAAAATATTGGAGATTGGTCGGTGTGGGAATGCGATCCCTCAACATTTGATTGGGAATATTCTGATACAGAAATCTGTTATATCTATCAAGGAAAAGTTACGGTGAAAACTCCTTCCGTTGAAGTTGAAATTAAGTCTGGAGATTTGGTTACCTTCCCCAAAGGCCTTAAGTGTACCTGGCAGGTCAAAGAAAGAATCAGGAAAGTTTATACATTTAAATAAATTGACTTGTATAAAGAAATCTTTGAGTTCTAAATTAAACCCCATACGTCAATGACAAAAAACAAGACCCAGGATACTTTAGAGGAGATTTATCAAAGATTATTTTCTCGCTTCGGGCCGCAGCACTGGTGGCCGGGCCAGACCCAATTTGAAGTTATCGTCGGTGCGATTCTGACTCAGAATACCAATTGGGCCAACGTCGAGAAGGCAATCAAAAATTTAAAGAAAAGCAATTTTCTTAAGCCTAGGAAGATTAAGGATATTCCTTTAAAAAGACTGGCCAGGCTTATTCGTCCATCCGGATATTTTAATATTAAAGCTAAGCGCATTAAAAACTTTGTTGATTTCTTGTTTAAAGAGTATCGTGGTTCTTTGAAGAATATGTTTGAAGAGGATTATCTCAAACTGCGCGCAAAGCTCCTGCAGGTTAAAGGTATCGGTCTTGAGACAGCTGATTCGATTTTGCTCTACGCTGGAGAGAAACCCATTTTTGTCGTTGATGCCTATACGAAAAGAGTCTTTCTAAGACACAATCTAATCGAGAAATCTGTTACTTATTCAGATATCCAGAATATCTTTATGGATAATTTATCTTGCGATGTGAAATTATTTAACGAGTATCACGCGCTAATAGTGAAATTAGGTAAAGATATCTGCAAGAAAGTGCCCCAGTGTCATATTTGTCCCATAAGAGAAATAAACAGAGAAATTAAATATGTCTGTGATTCTTGCGGCAAAAATTTAGATAAGCCGCAATCTCGTTATGTCCTAAAGATAGAGCTTTTTGCCTCACCGGAAATTGAAATTACCAAAGAGCAACTTAAGAAAGACTCGAAACAAGAGATAAAGGAGCTCTTGGAGCAGATGAAAGACACGGATTCCAAACAGCTCGAAGAAGAAGTCTATGTTTTTTATAAGTTAACTTTGTGTAAACGTTGCCGCGATATTTTTAATCAAAGAATAAAAAATAAAGAGTTTGTTTAGGAGATGTCTAAAGGGTTCTTGTTGCATGATAAATTCCTTGAGGTCTGCCAAGCAAATTCAGATCGAATAGCCTTCGTCCAAACAAAACCAGACCAGTTGCAAGAATATACTTATTTTCAGGTTAATAGACTTGCAAAAAATGTTGGCTCCTGGCTGATTGATTCCGGAATAAAGAAGCAAGATAAGGTTGCTATTATTCTAGATAACTGTCCACAGTGGGGCATTGTTTATTTCGGGATTTTATTTTCTGGTGCAGCAACAATCCCCATAGATATAAAGCTATCGGGTTTCGAGATTTGCAATCTACTTACTGATTGTGAGGCCAAAATTGTATTTACGACCAGTGACTTTATTGATTTTTTCGAGAAGAACCTTCCGAATTTGGCACAAATCGAGAAAATTGTTTTAATCGATAAAAAAAACTGCGATCAACCGTATGTCTCATTCGATGATGTTGCTAAAGAAGTAAACTTAAGTAGCAATTTTCCTAAAGTTTCTCTCGAAGATACCGCCTCCATAATATATACCTCTGGCACTGTAAGTAAGCCGAAAGGCGTAGTGCTTACGCACAAAAATTTTTCCTCGAATTTTCAAAGCCTAGAAAAGTTAAATATTTGTAGTTATAAAGATTGCTTTATTTCAATCCTGCCGCTTCATCACGCCTTTTCTTTCACAGGTACGCTTATTTTTCCTCTATTTTTGGGCGCGAAGATCGTATATCCTGCCAGTCTTAAAAGCGAAGATATTTTAGATTGCATGCGCAGAAACGCTGTAACTATTTTTGCTGGCGTGCCTGAGATCTTTAATATGATTTATAGTTCGATTTTGGAGAAGATTAAAAAGTTACTCTTCCTGCAGAGGTTAGCTTTAAGTTTTTATTTGGAGCTACTTTGGTTAATTAGGCGGTTGACGAAGATTAATCTTGCTAAGATATCATTAAGGCCGCTTCACTCTAAGTTTGGGGGGAAACTGCGATATTTAATAAGCGGTGGTGCAAAGCTTGATAGACAGGCAGCGATAGATTTTTTTAAGTTAGGTTTTACGATTCTGGAAGGTTATGGTTTGACCGAGACCGCTCCGGTAGCAAGCTTTAATCTCCCATCGAGATATAAATTAGGTTCGATAGGAAGGCCTATCGACGGTGTTTCAGTAAAGATAGATAAGAATAATGAAATCTTGATTAGCGGCGACAACGTAAT
This sequence comes from Candidatus Omnitrophota bacterium, assembly GCA_043819095.1. Lineage (GTDB taxonomy): Bacteria > Omnitrophota > Gorgyraeia > VGKH01 > VGKH01 > JBDRFF01. The sequence goes on along the minus strand of JBDRFF010000046.1, from coordinate 9,913 downwards.
GAAGGGATATTTTAGAGATCCCGACCAGACCAGTAATGTCATGAAAGATAATTGGTTTTGTTCTGGCGATACCGGCTGCATTGATAAGGATGGGTATCTTTTTATCACGGGCAGAATCAAAGAGATAATAGTATTAAGTTCGGGAAAAAATATCTATCCTGAAGAAATTGAGAATTATTTCAAGAAGAGCGATTTTATCAAAGAAATTTGTCTGTTATCGGTGAAAAACATCGAAGGCAATGAGGTTCTTGCGTCTGTTGTCGTACCTGATTTCGAATACTTTAAAAAAATTGCCGACGCAAATATTAACAGAAAAATAAAATGGGAAATAGAGAATTTTTCTTTTCGGCTTCCCTCCTATAAGCGTATAACAGATTTTATAATCGTAAAAGACCAACTCCCCAGGACGCGATTAGGCAAGATAAAGCGCTATGAAGTAAAAACTAAGTATCTAAATAAGTTTATTAATATGCAGGATCTTGATCTGGAAAAATATAGTCCAACATTGGAAGATATCAATATTCTGAATTCCGAAGCCGGCAGAAAGGTTACAAAATTTCTTTCTAAAAAGTTATCTTTAAGAAGAGAAATTAGACTTAGTGATCATCTGGAATTAGATTTAGGACTTGATTCTTTAGCCAGGGTAGAATTGGCTTTGGGGCTTCAGAATATTTTCGGAATCGAGATACCCGATAGTTTAATCGGTGAGATATTTACCGTGCGTGAATTAATATTAAAACTTAGCGAGCTTTTATTTTCTCAAACTGGCACTGGAGGAGTCTCAAAACAAATTAATTCTTGGAAAGATTTATTAAACGCTCCGCCCCCGAGAGAGCTAATTAATAAAATCGGACTTTCTCCCGGAGTTTTAGATAAATTGCTCAGTTTTTTCGTACCGAAATTTTTATTTATTATGTTTAAAATATTTTGCCAGCTTAAAATCGAGGGCAGAGAAAATTTACCAAAAGACGGCACCTATGTGTTTTGTTCAAACCATGCCAGTTATTTCGACGGTTTTGTTGTTGCGGCTTCATCGCCATTTAGAACACTTGTTAATCTATATTTTTTGGGTGATAAAAATATATTCGAGCATCCCTCGGTTAGCTGGGGGTTAAAAACTGCTCGCCTTGTACCAATAGATCCCACAAAAGAACTGATGAATACATTGCAGGTCTCAAGCTATATTCTGCGCCATAACAAGATGCTTTGTATTTTTCCCGAAGGGCTTCGTTCATTCCAGGGCAGCCCCACTGAGTTTAAAAAAGGTATAGGAATTTTAATCAAAGGATTAGATATTGATTTAAAGATTATTCCGGTTGCTATTATTGGTAGTTTTGAGGCCTGGCCGAGAACCAGGCTTTTTCCAGGATTGCATCCTATCAAGATTGTATTTGGGAAACCTATCGAAGCAGAAAAATTAATCGAAGACAGCAAAAAAACTGGAATAGCTGATGACTATGAGGCTATTGCCGAAGCAATTAAAAAACAAGTAGAAAATCTTTTTTATGATAACTAAAATGATTACTACCAAGAAGAAAGTTATAATAGAAGACTTTATGGATTTGTGATACAATTGCTCTGTGGTGTGTGAACAACGGACTTAAAAAGGAGGATTATAGTGCCGACTTTCGAATATAGAAAACTTTTCAGAGTCAATATTGCTTTAAAAGTAGAATACAAGACTCTGAGAGAACCGATATTAGGCGGGGTTGCTTTTTCAAAAAATATGAGCTCAACAGGTATTAATATTGTTATACCCTATAAACTAGAAAGAAATACACAGTTGGAATTGCAGATTTATATTCCTGAAAACGAAAAGCCCATAACTGCAAGAGGTATTATAGTTTGGCAAACAGAATGTTCTTATGTCCCGAAGAGTAAAAAGAAATATTATTCATACGGAATAAAATTCAGTCAAATGCAGCCCGAGGAAGCAATTGCCGCTTCTGATTTTGTAAGAGATGTTTTGAAAAAACAAAGTGACACTCAGGTTAAGAAAATAATCGATATGATCGAAAATTTTAAGTGATTTTAGTTTAAATGAAAAGAGCAATCACTATCAAAGTTGGTAAGTTAAAGGTCCGCGCCGGGCTTAATGATTCTAAGACGGGCGATGAAATTTATAATAAACTGCCTATTGAATCTCGAGTTAATACTTGGGGAGAAGAAATATATTTTGATATTTCAGTAATGGCGGATTTAGAGGATACTTATGCCAAAGAAATAGTTGAATTGGGCGATCTAGGTTATTGGCCGCAGGGTCCGGCATTCTGTATTTTTTTCGGCCAGACACCAGTAAGCAAGCCAGGTCAGATTAGGTCAGCGACTGCAGTGAATGTGATCGGGAAAGTCTCAAGCGACTTAGAGGCTTTCAAAAAGATAAAGGACGGAGAGACGATAACTCTCAGTAAATAAAAAATTAAAAAGAGGTATTAATATGCAATTTTTGTTCTTGAACATAATAACTTTAATAGCAGCTGTTGTAATTCTATACTTGCTATTTCAACATTTAAAGAATCAGTTAAGGCAAGAACATAAAACAAATACAGATTCGTTGGAACAGCGATTTAATAATAAACTGAATGAATCAAAATCAGATTTGGAATTAAGAAAGCAAGCAGTTGAGAGCTCTGTAGGTGGTCTTAAAGAAGAACTGGAAAAATACAAAAAATTGATGCGAGAATTTGAGGAAGATCGTACACGCAAATACGGAAACTTAGAGACAGAGCTAAAAAAAACATCCGTTGAGACAAACAAATTACAGGAGACGACTGCTCACTTGTCGAATGTTTTAGGTAATGTTAAATTGCGCGGTCAATGGGGAGAGCGTATGGCCGAAGATATTATCAAAGGATGCGGCCTTATCGAAGGTAAAAATTATAAAAAGCAAACAAAACAGACTTCAGCGGGCACCAGACCTGATTATACATTCTTACTTCCTGATAAGCATAAAATCAATATGGATGTAAAATTTCCACTCGATAATTATCTGCAGATGGTTAATGCTTCCGATTCTGCTCAAAAAGATCGCTTCAAAAAAGAATTTTTAAGCAATGTCAACGATCGGATTAAAGAGATCCAAAATCGAGAGTACATTAATCTAACTGACAATACGCTTGATTTTGTACTGCTGTTTATTCCTAATGAGCAGGTCTATGGATTCATCCAGGAAAATGTTCCCGGATTAATCGATAATGCAATGAAACAAAAGGTTGTCCTTTGTTCTCCGTTTACGCTGTATGCAATGCTAAGCGTCATTCGTCAGGCATTCGAGAATTTTTATTATGAAAAAGCCACCAAAAATATCGTTAATGTAATCGACCAGTTTTCTAAGGCTTACGATAAATTTAAAGACCGATTTGAGCGGGAATTAGGTACTTCTATTAATAAGCTCGAGAGTCAATATAGAGATATTACAGAAAAAAGTTTTAAGAGCTTAGATACTAAGATACGCCGTATTTACGATTATAAAAAAGGACGTACTCCCATTTTAGAAGATGATTCCCAAGATATAATCGAGATTTCTCATGAAGAACCAGAGAATAAAATTCCTGAGTGGAAAGAAAACGATAATTAAATGGACGATAGAAGACATCGCGCAGGGATAGCTGCGGTTTTATCTTTTTTATTTAATGGATTAGGCCAGCTTTACGTCGGCAAGATCAACCAAGGCTTAATCATTATGTCTGTTTCAGCGCTAAGTATGATTCTTATTATTGTCGGCGCCGTATTTACGGGTCACTGGCTTTTATTTCAAGCGTATTCTGTTGTTGAGTTGGTTTTAGGCTTAATTCTTTTTGTTATAGGAATAACTATTGCCTGTATCGCAGGAATATACAGTATAAGGGACGCTTATAAAGAAGCTTTAAAATAATCCTACCTAATTTTTAAATTGAAAAATTCAAACATAACCACGCACAAATCAGCATATTTTTTTAAAAGGCTAAAAAAATTTCCTATCATAGTATCTTTCAGCGACAGAGAATTTGATTTAGGTTTTAAGCAAGGTATAAAAAATAGAAAAAAATTTCTCAATAATATTGGTATTAATCATCGTGATCTAGTTTGCCTGAAACAGCCCCATAGGTCGAAGGTTGTTGGCGTAACTAGAAGCCATAGGGGCAAAGGCGCGTTAAGTTATAGAAGCGCTATTAGCGGTGATGGCTTAGTTAGTAATGAAAACAGAGTTCCTTTAGCTGTTTTTACAGCGGATTGTTTATCGATTTTCTTATTTTGCCCCAAGACAAAAACCATCGGCTTAATACATTCGGGCTGGCGCGGAACAAAGGCCAATATTGCCAAAAAAGCAATTTTTATTATGGAGAAAAAGTTCAATTGCAGACCAAAGGATATAATTGTTTGTTTTGGTCCGGCAATAAGGCAGTGTTGTTACGAGGTAGGCAAAGATTTTAAAAAGAATTTCAAGAAAGGTTTAATTAAGCGTGACGGAAAATTCTTTTTGGATTTAGCAAAGATTAATAAAACTCAGCTAATATCTTCCGGTGTCAAAAAGAAAAATATAATCGATAGCCGCATTTGCACGTCTTGTGAAAACAAAAAATTCTTTTCTTATCGCAAAGAGAAAAATAAAACTGGCAGAATTATGTCAGTTATTATGTTAAAGTGAAGAACTCATCCATCGAAAAAGTTTGTAGGCTTATCGAGAAAGGTAAAGTTATTGCTTTGACCGGTGCGGGAATTTCGGTAGAAAGCGGAATACCCCATTTTCGCGGAGAAGATGGCCTTTGGAGCAAATACGATCCAAACATTTATGCAAATGTTCCCGGGCTTTTAGCGACGTTTGCGGCGAGTCCGGGAAAAATTGTAGAATTTATTGATGAATTTTATTCTGTTCTTTTTGACGCCAAACCTAATCCTGCGCATTTAGCTTTGGCAAAAATGGAAAACAATGGCGTTTTAGATTGCGTGATTACTCAAAATATCGATAACTTACATCAGGATGCCGGTTCAAATGATGTTTTTGAGCTTCACGGGAATTCATATAGATTGCGCTGTCAAAAATGCCAAAGTAAAAAGAATATCTCAAGAGATAAATTGAAAGATATTGTTAGGCAACTTCGAGAAAATAAGAACTCAAGAATAAAATTACTGAAAATATTTAATCGATTTTTTCCCAAATGTTCCTGTGGCGGCCGATTTAGGATAGATATAGTTTTATTCGGAGAAATGCTCCCGCAGGATACGGTAAATGAAAGCTATCGAAGATTAGATAACTGCGATGTGGTTCTTTTGATTGGCACCTCCGGAGTGGTTTATCCAGCCGCAGGTATGCCTTTACTGGCAAAAGAAAAAGGCGCAAAACTTGTAGAAATAAATACACAGGAAAGCGAACTCAGTTATTTATGCGATTATCAACTATTTGGTAAAGCAGGGGAGGTCTTTAAAGACTTAGAAAGGGTCTTAAAGTTGTAAATTAAAAAGGAGGCGAGATGGCGCAGATTCTGGTAATTTATTATTCGCAATCGGGAAATACTGAGAAAATGGCTAAAGCTATTTGCGATGGCATTGAGAAAGAGAAGTTAGATTACAAATTAAAAAAAGTTGAAGATACCAAAGCAGATGAACTACAAAAGGCAGACGGCATATTGATCGGCTCACCGACGTATTACGGAACCATGGCCTATCAGATAAAGAAGTTGCTTGATGAATCGGTCAAGTTCCACGGGAGACTGGACGGCAAGATCGGCGGAGCCTTTGCCTCCAGCGCCAACATCGGCGGTGGCAACGAAACAACAATTTTAGATATCTTGAACGCTTTGTTAATACATGGTATTATTATCCAAGGTGATCCTTCCGGAGATCACTACGGGCCCGTAGCTATTGGGGCTCCGGATGCGCGAGCCACGAGACAATGCGTTAGATTCGGTCAGAGGATGGCAAAATTAGTTAAGAAGATCAAATGAAGACGCAATTTATGGAATGCAATGAACATAAATTGCTTGTCTGAATTTGACCCAGCACCTTTTATATGCTAAAATGTTAGAAATTTTATTTTTTAAAGGAAATATGAATATTAAAAAGGTGCTGGGTTTAATTCGCCCAACAAACTTATGTTTTCTATCGTTCCATAAGTTTGGGGCTTATTAAAGGGGGAGTTATGGCTAATGTAAAAGTTTATTCTACGCCTACCTGCCCGTATTGCATTAAGACAAAGGCTTATTTGGATGAAAAGTCGATCAAGTACGAAAATTTCGATGTCTCTAGCGACAAAACAAAATTAGATGAAATGATAAAACTCTCAGGGCAGATGGGGGTTCCTGTTCTTGATATTGACGGCAATGTAATTGTGGGCTTTGATAAAGAAAGAATAGATAGCTTACTAGGAAAATAAATGTCAATAGTCGTTTTCGTAACCTGCGCGAATAAGAGTGAAGCAAATAAAATTGCTAAAGCTTTAATCAAGGCAAAACTTGCCGCCTGCGTTAATTTGCTTAATCCTGTTAATTCTCTCTTTTGGTGGCAGGGAAAGGTAGACTCCTCTAAAGAAATTTTACTGATCATTAAAACTAAGAAAAGACTCTTTGGGAAATTAGAGAAACTGGTGAAGTCCTTGCACAGCTATGATGTTCCCGAAATAATCGCTTTTCCTATTCTTATGGGAAATAAAAAATATCTGAACTGGATAGATGATTCTACAAGGTAATTTCATTGATTATATAGTAGTTTTCGGCGGCGGAGTATTGGTAAGTTTTAGCCCCTGTGCTTATCCGCTTTTACCCGTGACTATAGGTTATATCGGTATAAAAGGCGCTAAGACAAAATTGAAGGGGTTTCTTTTAAGTCTGGTCTACGTATCGGGTATCGCCATAACTTATTCAGTTCTCGGATTAATCGCAGCTCTTACAGGAAGTCTTTTCGGCGTCATAAGTTCACATCCTTTATCGTATTTAATCGTTGGAATTATTTTTATTTTATTCGGATTTTCTTTGATGGAAATTTTAAAAATACCCTTTCCTTCAGTTTCAATTAAAAAGCCAGAGGGCAAAGGATTTTTATCGGTTTTTGTCTTAGGATTAATTTCTGGTTTGGTTATTGGTCCGTGCATCGCCCCGGCCTTAGGCGCTATATTAGTTTATATTGCTTCTAAGGGAAATATTCTTTACGGAGCGAGTCTTCTATTTACTTTTGCTTACGGAATGGGGCTTTTGCTTATTTTGGCGGGCACATTTAGCGGGTTCTTTTTGAGTTTACCCAAGGCAGGAAATTGGCTGTTAAAAGTAAGGAAGATATCAGGATTAATATTAATTATTGTCGGAGTTTATTTCATTTTAAAAGCAGGAAGGATAATTTTATGAAAAATATTTTAAGAATTTCAGTGATTATTTTCGTGTTACTTTCTATTTTTAATTACGCTACTGCTATGGGTAGACAATATGAAAGCTCGCTTGATTTGAATCAACCAGCTCCTGATTTTAGCCTCTTAGATATCGAAGGCAATGAAATCAGTCTAGCTGATTTTAAAGATAAAAAAAATGTCTTACTTTTTTTCTGGACGACATGGTGCCCTGGTTGCCGCAGACAGATTAGATACATCGATAGTATTAAAGTTGAATTGAAAGAAAATGACACAGAAATTTTAGCTATCGATATTGCTGAAAGTCTCTCGAAGATAGAACGGTTTGCTGCCGATTATTCTGTTACATTTAAGATACTTTTAGATAAAGATGGCGAGGTATCCGAAGATTACGATGTTTTTGGCGTGCCAACGTATGTTATCATCGATAAATTAGGAACTATAAAATATGTAGCTAATAGCTTTCCCGAAGATTACAAGAACTATATTTCTGAATAAAATTCGGTCTTACCGCTTAGAATTATTTAAATTAAACTTGATTAAATATCGTTTCCTTAATATAATAGGCAAGCATTAAATCTTAATTCGGAGGAAAATAATGAAGGAAATAAAGATCTACGCGCGGGCTGGTCAGGGAGCAATTACTACCGCAACTATTTTAGGACAGGCGTTATTCCTGAAGGGAAAATATGCCTATGCCTTCCCGCATTTCGGCGCAGCCAGAATGGGTGCCCCTATGAATGCATTTGTCAGGGTTGATGATAAGCCGATTAGATTACGTAGTCAAATTTATGAGCCAGATTATGTTATTGTCGTCGATTCAACCTTAACGCGTGGATTTGATTGTTTTGCTGGATTTAAACCTGAAGGTATTGCCCTTGTCAACGAAAGAGAAGGTATCGAACCTCCAAAAGCAAAGGGTAAACAGAGGGTTTTTGTTGTTCCGGCAAACAAAATCGCTCAGGAAGTTATCGGAAGGCCTTTGGGCAATACTACTTTGATCGGTGCATTTGCTGCAGCCACCGGCGAGACAGATTTTGATTCGGTTTCAAAGGCAATAAAAGAGCGTTTTGAAGGTAAGATTGCTGATTTAAATATCGAAGCAGCAAAAAGAGGCTTTGAATTTATCAAAACGAAAACATAAGTTATAGAGATCGTAGAGCGAAATAACTTATAAGTTTTCGTTTGACCCCCCACCACTTTTAGAAACAACTGTGGGATTAAATATGGTGGGTTTGAAAAGAAGATAAACGTTTTATGTAAAAAGAACGCCCCATTACTAAAAGTGGTGGGGGGTTCAATTCGCGCAAATAATTTACGTCACAATTTGTGTTCCGTAAATTATGCGCTCATTGAAGGAGAGAATATGTTCGGTCCTTTAGTTGCAAAACCAAAATCAAGCAGAAGTAATAAGACCGGCTCTTGGCGGATTGATGTTAAGCCGAAGTTTTTAAAGAAAAACTGTATTGCCTGCAATATGTGCGTGATGATTTGTCCTGAAGGCTGTATCTCGGGGAAAGAAAAGAATGCATACAAGAATGATCCGGATTATTGCAAAGGATGTAGTCTTTGCGCATTTATCTGTCCTAAGAAAGATATTGAAATGATTCCTGAAGGTCAATGAAGCCCGAACTTACGGAGCGGAAGCGCTCGTAAGTTCGTTGGCTGAAGTGACCCCCCTGCTTTCTTGCGAAAGCAAGAAGGGAGGTTAATTCGCACACACAATTTATGTTCACTATCGTTCCGTAAATTGTGTGCTCATTAAAGGAGAAAAATAAAAATGAAAAAGTTTATCGAAGGCTCATATGCATTAGCTGAAATTATTAAGCTGTGTAAACCAGGTGTTATTTCGGCATACCCGATAACGCCCCAAACGCATATTGTCGAAGGATTAGCGCAATTCGTTGCCGACGGAGAACTAAAATGTGAATTCGTCAATGTTGAGAGTGAACATTCTGCAGCTTCGACAGTTCTAGGCGCAGTTGCCACAGGCGTAAGGGCTTTTACCGCGACAAGTTCTCAAGGCTTGCTTTTGATGGCCGAAGTAATTTTTAATATTGCTGGAATGCGGCTTCCGTTAGTTTTGGCTTGCGCTAACCGGGCGGTTTCAGCGCCAATAAATATCTGGAATGATCAACAGGATGTTATGGCTGTAAGAGACAGCGGTTGGATTTTGATGTTCGCTGAGAATAATCAGGAAGTGGTTGATTTACATCTTCAGGGTTATCGTATCAGTGAAGACCACGGCGTAATGCTTCCTGTTATGGTTAATTTAGACGGATACGTGTTAACTCATGGTTTAGAAGTTGTAGATATGCCTTCCCAGGAACAGGTCGATAAATTTTTACCTCCCTATAAGCCTCTGTATAAACTGGATGTCAGCGATCCGATTACATTAGGATGTTTAGCTACTCCTGAACATTATATGGAAACGCGTATTGCAATTCAGAAGACACATGAGGAAGTTCTGGAATTGATTCCTAAAGTCGCTTCGGAATTTAAGAAGGTCTTCGGAAGAGAATCAGGCGGATTGGTTGAAGGTTATAGATTGGAAGATGCTAAGCAGGTAATTGTATCAATGGGTTCGGTTGTGGGAAC
>JBDRFF010000045.1:0-2472 GCA_043819095.1 Candidatus Omnitrophota bacterium | reverse complement strand
AGGTATTCCTAAAACTTCCAAGAATTTTATTTCATCAGGATAATGCTTATTGTATAAATCTATGATATGTGGGGTATTTTCGATCAGCCTTAGATACCAATATGCCTCTAAGGCCATAATCTGGGCATGGCGTAAATAACGGAGGGCTCCCATCTTCTAATGTGGCAAATTTCAAAATCTCAGATACAGCGGGGTAATCTTTATGTAAATAATTTTTCTTTTTCCATACCGCAGTTTCTTCTGAGATTTTTTTGAAAAGAGGATCAAGCATAATTTTTTCTATACCTGCATGGCTTTTAAAATAGCATCGAGTTCCTGGATATTTTTTCGACGTTCATCAAGAATCTCTCTTGTAAATCTATCAACATATGAACGTTTATCCGTCTTCTTATCATCTGAGATATAATTTATCTCAAATTCCCGTTTGCAATTATCAGATAATGCATTCTTTTGAGAAAAATTAGGGTGTTGTAATATGGCCAAAAACAATCCTTCTATGCAAGGAGTCGATTTTAGTATTTCAATGGGTGGCTTCTTGTGCATACGCTCTTCTAATTTACTATCGGTTTCTAACGGCCTATCTGAATCAACCAACACAAAGCACCTGTCGTAAGCCCGGCTGCTACGTAAACGCACTGTTTTCTGAACAACACCTTTAGGGCCGCCACCTGAGCCACACTCAACTTTTATTACAAAATCAGACTCACGGGTAACATATAATTCTTTTAAATACTGCAAAAAAGCTTTTTCTGTCTGGCCTTCGCCAACTATTAAGATTGTTGTTTTTGTGTATTTAGTCGATTTTATCTTTTTCGCGCTCATTTTGCCAGGCTCATTTAGATGTTCGGAACCGCGCCATATGCGCCAGCCATGTATTTAGCATAAATATTATCATCACGACGAACACCTTTTATTTCATCAAGCCTATACAGTTCACTTTTGCATTCTTGTTTCTTCTCAACTAATACAATCTGTTCTTTTTCTAGGTGATTAAGAATTTCTAGAGAATGAGAGGTAAAAAGTAGTTGGCTATTATTTGGATTTGTCGCAGGATTTGCAAACAATTCAATTATTTGCGGTAATGCGTGAGGATGTAAATCTATTTCAAGTTCATCAATTACAGCTATCCCCCCTTGCTGTATGGCTGGCAAAAGAAAATGAAGCAATACAAACATGTTTTTTGTTCCGCTCGATTCGAAAGTAAAAGGAAGTTTATATTGTTTCTCATTTACTTTATGCACACCATACGGTAAATAAATTTTCTTCGCCTCTCCAGTCTTCGCATTACGAGCCTCGCCTTCTTCGATAGACACCCCGTCAAGCCCAAGATCAATATCTTTCAAGAATTGTACTACTTTATTAAAAAGATCTTTGTTTTTATTGTATGCGTCTGTCGCCTCAAACAACCCTCGCTCGCCTAGAGATGACGTATCCCATGTTTTACCCATACGATTAACGTTGCTTATAATCTTTTGCCAGAATTCAGCGATCTCCGTAAGGAAATCGTTCTTGATAGCGACAGATGCGGAAACAAGCGACACATTTTTCCGCAATATTTCTTTTAAGACCTCCGTTTTTAAATTAATGCGTTGGGAGATGTTCGAGTTTCCAGTTTGTGGATTCCAATCACGCTTAAAAAGATAATTGAAATGTTGCGTTTCTTCTTTACGATATAATTCCTCTTTAACAACATGCGTCCGACATAAATGAAGAATATATTTATAAACATTTGCCTTATGTTCAAACACTAGTTCAAATTCAGAAATACTCTCTTTGTCTTCCGAGAATGCAAATGTATCAATGGGGACTTCTTCTTTTTCTCCTTCCAAGCCAATAAAAGAATAGCGGACAAACCAACTAAGAAACGCTAACGCCTTAAGCGCACTTGTTTTTCCTGAAGCATTAGGACCAATAACAATCATGACCTTACTTAAACGATCGCCCAATAGGATATCACTAAACATGTTGCTTTTTGTTTCTACGCCTTTGCGAATATCTTCAAAAGAAATAGTTGCCTTATTTGCAAAGGAACAAAAATTCTTGAATGCGAATGAATATATCATTTTACACCTCCCAAAAATCAGTATTTATCACGTTTTACATACTAAAATAGTAACATTTTAACAAAAATTTGTCAATTTATTTTTTTATTGCTGGAAAAAGCTGCTTTTTTATCTGTTTTTAGGCTAATTACAACTTCTTTGCCCAATGATATTCAGCTATTTTAATCTTTACGGTATTATTGTTTTTATTACGCTTGATTCGCAGAATCCAAGCTTTTGGTAACCATGTTTTGGTGCCGTCAAACATGATTAGAATAGCTCGTTGGGTTTCTTTGATAAGAATCACGTCTACCCATAGGTAGGTACGGGAGCTAAGCCATAAATAAAAAAATGGACCCGGGATATGTCTTTATTTCGCTTGGTCCGCAAAATCCACGCCTTTGGTAGCCAGGCTTTCATGCCGTCAAAC
>JBDRFF010000044.1:0-15117 GCA_043819095.1 Candidatus Omnitrophota bacterium | reverse complement strand
TATGTCACCGAGACAGAGTCCAAAGATTTGATATACGGGGCATTGAAGGGGATGATGGGGTCTTTAGATTCGCACAGTCAGTTTATGGATCCTGATGCCTATAACGAACTAAAAGTAGAGACAACCGGAAAATTCGGGGGTTTAGGAATCGAGATTACTATCAAGGATGGGCTCCTCACGATTATTACTCCGTTAGAAGATACCCCGGCCTGGAAAGTCGGCTTAAAGTCAGGGGACCGCATCGTAAAGATAGAGGACGAAGTAACGAGAGATTACACATTAATGGACGCTGTTAAGAGGCTTCGCGGAAAGCCAGGCACAGACGTAAATATCACGGTTTTAAGAGAGGACGCAGGTAAGCTTTTAAACTTTAAAATTACCCGGGCCATTATAAAAATTAAGGATGTAAAAGAAGCGAAAATCCTCGAGGATAGAATTGGATATATCCGTCTAGTCGAATTTAGAGAAAATACTGGAAAGTCAATCGAAAAAGCGTTGTCTGATTTAGAGAAGCAAGAAGCAGATTCACTGATTTTAGATTTACGCAACAATCCCGGCGGCCTATTGGATGCTGCAGTAAAAGTAACAAATAGCTTTATTGAGGCCGATAAGATTATCGTTTCTACTAAAGGTAGAAAAGAATTTCAAAATATAGTATTCAGATCAAATTCTAAGAATCCAAATATTGATTGGCCGATTGTGGTTTTGGTCAATGAAGGAAGCGCATCGGGAAGCGAGATTGTTGCCGGAGCTCTGCAAGATTATAAAAGAGCAGTAATTCTAGGAGTCAAGACATTTGGTAAAGGCTCGGTTCAGACGGTTATACCGCTTTCGGATGGTTCAGCCTTGAGGCTAACTACCAGCGAATATTTTACTCCTTCTGAAAAAAACATAAACGGAATTGGTATTACGCCTGATGTAGAAGTAAAGCAACAAATCGTTGAGCTAAAAGAGGCGCAGGGCATTGAGGAAATTTTTGAAGAAATAGAAGAAGGCAAGGTTCCGAACGAAGAAGAAGTCTCAAAACCAGACTATAATTCGGATTATCAGTTAGTCAGGGCAATAGATCTTCTAAAGGGTATCCGTATTTACAACCAGCAAGAGACAGAGTAAGTCTTATCAATCTTAATGAAAAATAAAAATAAAGATTTATTAATAGTTATTTTTGCATTTCTTTTGGTATTTCAGTCAATTTTAATATTTTTTCTTCTGCGCAAAAGGATAATTATTCCCAGGATCAAAAAGGCAAAGATAGCGATAGTCATTGACGACTGGGGATACAATAGGAGAAATCTAGATTTTGTAAAAGAAGTAGATTTTCCTGTTAATCTTTCTATTTTACCGTTCTTGCCTCACTCAAAAGAAATTGCAAATGAGGCAAAATCAAATAATTTAGAAATCATATTGCACTTGCCTTTAGAACCGCATGAATATCGTAGGGTGGGCCTTGAAAAAAAAATGATTTTGACCAATATGAGTCAAGAGAAAGTCAATCAGATTATCGAGGATGCGCTTAAAAGCGTCCCTTATTGTAAAGGGATCTCTAACCATATGGGTTCAAAAGCAACCGAAGATGAAGGTTTGATGAAAATTATTTTCGACGAAATGAAAAGAAAAAGGCTTTATTTCTTAGATAGTTTTGTGACGCCAGAATCCGTATGTGCTGAGCTTTCCAAGAAGATGAAATTAAAATTCGCAAAAAGATCGATTTTTTTAGATAACGAAGCCGATCCTTATTATATCAGAGGACAATTGATGTCTTTGTTGGATGCTGCCGCGAGAGACGGCCAGGCAATCGGAATCGGACACGATAGAAAGCTGACACTCGAGATTATTAAAGAATTTGTTCCAAAAATCGATAAGAAAAAAATTGAAATAGTTTTTGTTTCTGATTTGGTCCAATAAATGATAGTATTGGGAATCGAGACTTCTTGTGATGAGACCGCTGCTTCCGTCGTAAAAGACGGTAAGAATATTTTATCGAACGTTATTGCATCAAGTCTGCCTTTACATAAAAAGTTCGGGGGTATTGTTCCGGAGATTGCCTCTCGCGCACACCTGGAGTCAATAAACATTGTTGTTAAAGAGGCATTAAAGAAAGCAAAGGAAAAACCTAAGGACATCGATTTAATTGCAGTAACATCCGAACCCGGACTAATTGGCTCTTTGTTAGTTGGTGTATCTTTCGCCAAGGCACTAAGCTGTTCTTTGGAAAAGCCTTTCCTGGAAATTAACCATATTCAAGCGCATCTTTATGCTTGTTTTTTAAGAGGGGAAAAACCAAAGTTTCCTTTTATCGGATTGGTTATTTCAGGAGGCCATACTAATCTATTTTTAGTCAAGAATTTCAAGTCAGTCAAGATTCTAGGTTCTACTTTAGATGATGCAGCCGGAGAAGCATTTGATAAAGTGGCAAAGATTTTAGGCTTGGGTTTTCCAGGCGGACCGATTATTGATAGGCTTTCAAAGAACGAGCGAGATTTTAGAATTAGGTTCAATTATGCCAGGCTTCCCGGTTCTTTTAATTTTAGCTTCAGTGGACTTAAGACGGCTGTTTTGTATTATGTAAAGAAAAATAAAAGAGCCGAAAAATCCGTGGTGGCAGCATGTTTTCAGGAATCTGTAATTAGAAATTTGACTGAAAAGTCAATCTTTGCCTGTAAAAAGAAGAGAATCAATAGATTAGTTCTAGGTGGAGGAGTGGTTGCTAACTCGAGATTAAGAGAAAGATTACCTGTTGAAGCAGCTTCAGAAGGGATAAAGGTTTTTTTACCCGAAAAAGATTTGTGCGTTGATAATGCCGCGATGGTAGCAGGATTAGGATATCGTATTTTTAAAAACGGAGGTAGATCGTAATGGGATTTCAAGACGTTACAATCCGCTTAGTTTTATCGGTTTTATTGAGTGGTTTAATCGGTTTGGAGCGAGAGATTAAACAGCATGGGGCGGGACTGCGTACGCACATATTGGTTTGTTTAGGTTCTACGTTGATTATGTTGACATCGCTCTATGTTTTTGATATATATAAAGATATAGTGAATTTGGACCCCGCGCGTATTGCTTCCGGGATTATCACAGGAATTGGTTTCTTGTGTGCGGGAACTATCATCCGTTACGGTGGCACTGTCAAGGGCTTAACCACTGCTGCCAGTCTTTGGGTTACTGCTGCTGTCGGCATGGCTATAGGTTGCGGTTTTTATAAAGCCGCTATCATTACTACGCTTATTGTTTTCGTAGTATTAACAATGTTTAGTGAATTTGCAAAAAAAATAAAGAAAAAATAATGAAAGGAGGCTAGAATGGCGTTTAAGGTTAAGAAGAATTCCAGCGAGAAAATCCTCGATGTAGATGCAAGTATGCAGGGAACACTAACGTTTAATGATCCAGTGAATCTTCGCATCAATGGTAATTTTGAAGGAACTCTTCAGACAAAAGGAAACTTGACTATCGGCGAAACAGCAAGTGTAAATGCCCATATTATTGGAGAAAATATTATCGTCGCAGGTAAAGTAAAAGGTGATATTATAGCGTTGACGACTTTGGTTTTTCTTCCTACTGCTTTCTTCGAGGGAGAGATAAAAACTCCAAAATTGAACATCGTGGAAGGAGCTATATTCCAGGGCAAGTGCGATATGATGCAGGACCTTCTCGGCATTGAGGAGGTTTCAAAATATTTGGAGATCGACAGAGACTCGCTTCTTGATTGGGCGAGTTCCGGGAAGATTCCTGCAATTAAAGAAGGAAATACCTGGAGATTCGAGCGTTCAAAGATAGAGGAATGGGTAGCTTCGGATAAGATTCGTTAAAGATGGCAGACAAACTCTTATCTGTTCGCGAGGCTTCTGAATTTTTGGGTTTGACTGAAAAGGAAATTATCGATCTCGTTAACGAAGGTAAAATTCCTGCCTATAAAATTGCCGGAGAGTTTTTAAGGTTCCGCGAAAATCAAATCCAACAATTAAAGAAAAAATTCAAGCCTGCGGGAAGACAAAAAGATTATAATTCCAGGGAAAGACTGTCAGATTTTTTCTATTACAACGATTTCTATATCCTGGCAGTAATAGTTATTGCCTTTATCTTGTTTTTCATCTTTAAACAATAATGGAGCGATATAAAGATTTGGGATTTGCCAAAGTCGATATAGACAGAAAACGTCGACGAGGTTTCCCAGAAGTTATTTTTTGTCAAGGGAAGCAAAAGGCACAAATTAAAAAGATTGCAGAAGAGCTTCTTAAGAAAAACTCACTTCTCCTTCTTACGAAAATCGATAAAAACACTTATAGTTATTTAAAGAGATCCTTCCCGAAATTAAAATATAATAGTTTAGGAAAGATTGCTTTTTTGTCAAAGACTAGTTCATTCTCAAGGAAAAAAGGAATAATTTTAGTTGTTACTGGGGGAACTTCCGATATTCCAGTAGCAGAAGAGGCAGTAGCAACGCTTGAATTTACTGGAAATAAAACTAAGCGATTATATGATGTCGGCGTTGCCGGGGTGCACCGACTTCTGGATAAAGAAAAAGATTTAAAAAAAGCATCTGCAATTATAGTTGTTGCGGGAATGGAAGGAGCATTGGCAAGTTTAGTAAGCGGATTGGTTGCTTGTCCGGTAGTAGCTGTTCCTACCAGTTGCGGATACGGTGCAAGTTTTGAGGGATTGGCTGCGCTACTAACTATGCTTAATAGTTGCTCTCCTGGAGTTACAATTGTTAATATTGATAACGGTTTCGGAGCGGGATATTTCGTAAATCTCATAAATAGATGACAAGTTTAAATCAAGCTCTAAGATTTCATGGTCACCTAGGGCCGTGGTTAGTACTCGGTTTGTTTATGGGAGAATACGGCTTAAAAAAAATTAATGCAAAAAAATTTTTTGGATTGGAGATCAAAGCTAAGATTCCCAATAGAAAACCGATTTCCTGTCTCGTGGATGGATTACAACTTTCTTCGGGTTGCACCTTAGGAAAGGGCAATATTAGGACAATTTCAAATAAGGAAATAAATGTAGAATTCATAAATAAAAAAAATAAAAAAAGTATTACTCTAGGAATAAATAATAGTATTCTTAAAAAATTAAACGAGCTCAAAACGCATAGAGATTCAATAAGATTTGCAAAGCAAATCTTTAGAATGAGACCCGATGCTGTTATAAAAATTCTAAGAGGAGTATCTTAAAATGGCTTTATCAGGTCTGGATATTTATAAGCACCTTCCTAAGACTAATTGTCGAGAGTGCGGTTTTCCTACTTGCCTTGCCTTTGCTATGGCTTTGGCGAAAAAGCAGGTAAGTCTAGATAAATGTCCTCATGTGGGTGATGATGCGAAGCAGAACTTAGAGTCAGCTGCGCTTCCGCCAATCAGATTAATAAAGTCAGGGAGTCAAGAAAAAACTTTGGAAATCGGAAACGAAACTGTGATGTTTCGTCACGAAGAGAAATTCCATCATCCTGCTTGGATTGGTTTTTCACTTGAGGATAATTTGGATGAGAATAAATTCAAGGAGCAAATCGAGAAGATAAATAAATTTAAATTTGAAAGAGTTGGTCAGGAAATAGAAGTTAATTTAGTTGCCATAAAACAGACCAAAGACGATGAGAATTTTGTCAATAAAATAAAAATTGCTACTCAGGCAACAGATTTAGTTTTTGTCCTGATGAGCAATAGCCAGAACGCGCTAAGAAAATCATTAGAGATTTTAAAAGATAGAAGACCGATAATATATTCGGCCACAAAAGAAAATTATGTGCAAATTTCAAAATTGGCAAAAGAATTCAGTTGTAGCTTAGTGGTTTCTTCTGAAGATCTTGAGGACTTGTCAAATTTAAGTTCGAAGATTAGCTCTGGAGGCCTTTCTGATATTATTCTGGATACTGGTAATAAACCATTGACGAAGAAGATATCTGAACTTACGCAGTTGAGGCGACTGGCTTTGAAGAAAAATTATCGCCCGTTCGGTTATCCTAATATCGTGTTAGTAGAAGAATCGGATCCTTTTAGGGAAGTAAGCGTTGCAGCGACTCTGCTTACTAAGTATGCTAATATCGTAATTTTAAAATGCATCGATTCCTGGCTTGTGCTTTCACTTTTAACTTTAAGGCAAAATATTTACACTGATCCGCAAAAGCCTCTGCAGGTAGAATCGAAAGTTTATCCAGTGGGTACACCAGAAGAAAAATCACCCTTACTCGTTACTACGAATTTTTCTTTAACTTACTATACGGTTTTATCAGAAGTGGAATCGAGCAAGATCCCTTCGTATATCCTAGCGGTCGATACAGAAGGAATGTCGGTTTTGACTGCATGGGCGGCTGAGAAGTTTACTGCAGAGGCAATTTCAAAGACTCTAGAAAAGCAAAAAGCAAAAGAAATAGTCAATCATAGCCGGATTATTATTCCTGGCTATGTTGCGGCGATGAGCGGAGACTTAGAAGAACAATCCGGTTGGAAGGTTTTAGTCGGACCAAGAGAAGCAGCCGGGATAACAAATTTCTTAAAGAACCTGAAGGCATAAATGAGATCCAAAGTAAAATTTCTTCCTGATAAAAAGACAATTGAAGTCGAAAAAGGCAAAAGCATACTTGCTGCTGCCATATCTGCCGGAGTCCATATAAATTCAAGCTGCGGCGGTGATGGCGTATGCGGAAGGTGTAAGGTAATTGTTAAAAAAGGAATAGTACATTCACAGCCAACAGGAAGAATTTCTCCTGAAGAAAAAAAGCATGGCTATTATTTGGCATGCCTTACTTTGGTTGAGAGCGATTTGGAAGTTGAGATCCCTCCTGAGTCAAGACTGGATTTGGATAAAATTACTGACGAGGAAGCATTTCTTTCTCGTCTTAAAGGAGTTTATGAGGAATCAGCAGAGATTGACAAAGCCGAATCGATTTTAGGCGAAGAGGTATTTTCGCATTCTCCATTGGCAACAAAGGTATTCTTAGAAATTCCTCAACCAAGTTTGGAAGATAAGATAAGCGATTTGGAGCGAGTCTACCGCGAAATAAGAAAAGGACAAGATATCCCGGTGATGCAGATGGGGATTTCTAATGTGAGGAGACTAGGAAAATTACTTCGCTCCAGCGACTGGAAAGTTACGGTTACTTTAGGTAAGAGAAACGAGACCGTTGAAGTTGTTTTAGTGGAGCCGTCCGATACATCGGATAAAAATTTCGGATTCGCATTCGATATCGGGACAACCACGATTTCAGGACAACTCATAGATTTAAATACAAAAAAAATTTTTGGCACAAAAGCAACCTTTAATAAGCAAGCAAGTTTCGGCACGGATATTATTACTAGGATCATCTTTGCCCAGAAGCAGGAGGGATTAGAGCGACTTCACCATGCTGTTATTGATGGGATGAACTCGATGATTAAGGATTTGGCCAGAGAAAATAATATCGATTTAAACGATGTTACCTGCTGCCTTTGCGCAGGAAACACGACTATGATCCATCTGCTTTTAAGAGTTGACCCTACGTTTATCCGTCGAGAACCGTATGTTCCTACAGCGAATTTCGTGCCTGTTATTCGCGCTGCCGAGGCAGGAATAAAGATTAATCCCCGAGGACTTATTGCCTGCGTGCCCGGCGTATCGAGCTACGTCGGCGGAGACATATCAGCGGGAATACTGGCAAGCGGGATGTCAGATTTAGACGATTTAAGCATCTTAATTGATGTAGGTACTAACGGAGAAATAGTTTTGGGCAACAATGAGTGGCTTATAAGCTGTGCTGCTTCAGCAGGGCCAGCGTTTGAAGGCAGCGGCGTTGTTTCGGGCATGAGGGCAACCAAAGGTGCAATACAAAAGTTATCAATTGAGACTAAAAAATTAACAGTCAGTTATTCGACGATCGGAAAAGGCAAGCCGTTAGGTATTTGCGGCTCTGGATATATTGACATTATTTCCGAGCTATTGAAAGCAAAGATTATCGGAAAAAATGGAAAGATCGATACAGGCATAAAAGATAGACGGATTCGTAAGGGAGAATTCGGAAATGAATTTGTATTAGTCGATAAGAAAGACACGGCTCATGAACAAGATATTGTAATTACTGAGATGGATATCGATAATTTAAAAAGGGCAAAGGCAGCAATTTTTGCCGCTACCTCAGCCCTGCTTAAGCATCTGGGTTTGAATTTTAAAGATGTTAAAAAGTTTTATATTGCCGGTGGGTTCGGGACATATTTAAATATTGAGAATTCGATTTCAATCGGTCTTTTGCCGGATTTGCCAAGAGAAAAATTTAGTTTTATCGGAAACAGCTCTTTAGCAGGGGCCCGACAGATATTATTATCGGTTGATGCGTTTCGTAAGTCTAATGAGATTGCCAGAAAGACAACTTATTTTGAATTATCCATTGAGCCTGGTTATATGGAAGAGTATGTTGCGGCCTTGTTCTTCCCGCATACTGACAAAGATAAATTTCCTTCAATAAAAAATTGAAAATGGGTTATACAATTGCTATTTGCGGAAAAGGCGGAACAGGCAAAACCACGATTGCTAGCTTGATTATTAACTGGCTAGTAAAAAACAAAAAAGGTAGGATACTGGCTGTCGATGCCGATCCTAACGCGAATTTAGCTTCTAATTTAGGCTTCGAGACTACAGTAAATATCGGCGCAATTCTCGACGAGGTCGCAAAAGATCCTTCTAAATTACCTCAAGGTATGAGCAAAAAGGATTATATTGATTATCGAATTCAGACAGATATAACCGAGGCAGAGGGTTTTGATATTTTGGTGATGGGCAGGCCTGAGGGACCCGGCTGTTACTGTTATGTAAATAATTTGTTGAGAGGAATTGTCAAAAAAATATCAGATAATTATGATTTTATTGTTGTTGATAATGAGGCGGGACTCGAACATTTATCTAGAAGAACAACGCGCAGCGCTGATATTTTAATAGTTGTTTCAGACGGTTCAGCGGTAGGGCTTCGCTCTGCTAAAAGGATTTACGATCTCATAAAAGAATTAGATATCAAAGTCACAAAGAAATTTTTACTTTTAAATCGTAGCAGTAATAATCTTGAAACTGATAAAGAAATAAAAGAATTAGAATACCTGGATTCCATACCTATAGACAAAGACTTATTAGGCTTAAGCGAAAAAGGTAAGCCAGTCTCAGATTTAAAAAACGGATCAGTTGCGATAAAGTCAATAGAAAGGATTTGCGGGAAGCTATGGCAGTAGAATTTTTAAAAGAAAACTGGTCAAATACAATTAGTGGAATAACAATCGGCGCAACAAAAGATGAAGGCGGGACTCGTTCTTCGGTTATAAAGGTTGGCGGCCAGTCAACACTGCCCTTTCTTTTTGATGAGGGCGAAATCCCAAATCAGCCGATAATTGCTCATGAGATATGGGACATCAATCCAGAGGATTGGCCCGACGTTCTCAAAGAGCCATTTGCGGATGTTTTAGGCAAACCGGTTGAATGGGCAAAGAAATGTGTCCAGGAATTTAAAGCTGAGTTGATTTGTTTAAAACTTCAGGGCGCGCATCCTGATTTTGGTAATAATCCTATTGAAAAAGAAGTTGAGATCGTAAAAGCAATACTAAAGGCGGTTGATAAGCCCTTGATAATTCTTGGCTGCGCAGATGTAGAAAAAGACAATGCAGTTTTGCCTAAATGCGCTGAGGTCGCAAAGGGTGAGCGTTGTCTTATCGGGGATGCCATTCAGGATAATTATAAAACCTTAGCAGCGTCTTGTCTTGCCGACGGGCATAATATAATCTCAGAATCTCCTATCGACATTAATATTGCCAAGCAATTAAATATTCTAATTACGGATATGGGGATTCCACAGGATAAAATCGTTATCAATCCAACTATTGGTGCTTTGGGATATGGTTTGGAGTATGCATACTCGATAATGGAAAGAGGCCGGCTTGCAGCGCTTAGCGGCGATAAAATGCTTTCTATGCCATATATCTGTCTTGTGGGACATGAGGCCTGGCGGGCAAAAGAGGCAAAGGCAAGACAAGAGGAATTTCCCGAATGGGGTCCGGAAAATGTACGCGGACCGGCGTGGGAGATTGTAACCGCCACCGCTTTATTACAGGCAGGAGCAGATATTTTAGTCATGAGGCATCCCAAGTCCATAGAAGAAGTCCAAAAAACTATCAACGAACTGATGAGGAGATAGGATGTTTATTATCGGTGAGCTTATCAACGGAATGTATAAACAAATTGGCAAAGCGATTGCCGATAAAGATAAAAAGGTGATTCATGACGTTGCTAAGAAGCAGGTCGAGGCCGGAGCTACTGCCTTAGATGTGAATTGCGGCCCTTTATCAAAAGACCCTGTTAGTGATATGCAGTGGCTGGTTGAAACTATCCAGGAAGTTGCGGATATTTCTTTGGCGCTAGACAGCACAAAAGCAAAAGTTATTGAGGCCGGCCTAAAGCTGGTTAAGAAAAAGGCAGTCATAAATTCAACCTCAGCCGATAAAGAAAAACTGGATATATTGCTTCCTATGGCAAAACAGTATAAGGCTTATTTAATCGGTTTAACTTTAGATAAAAAAGGAGTTCCACAGGATAAGGATCGTCGGATAGAACTAGCAGCTACAATCGCCGCGTCTGCACAAGACGCGGGTTTTCCCATAGAGGACTTATTCTTAGATCCAATAGTTTTACCCGTCAATGTTGCTCAGGCGCAAGGGGAAAATGTTATCGAGACGATAAAAGAATTTAAATTATTGGCAAATCCCGCTCCCAAGATTATTGTAGGATTAAGCAATGTCTCGCAAGGCGCCTGCAACAGAAGTCTTATTAATCGAATTTTTTTAGTTATGGCAGCAGGCGCAGGATTAAACGCCGCAATTTTAGACCCCTTGGATAAAGAATTGATGGATGCCCTGATAACCTGCGAGTTAATCCTGAACAAACACATCTATTGCGATTCTTATTTAGATGCGTATAGAAAAAAATAATTTTTGAACCGGAGGTAAATATGGAAAATGAAAAGAAATTCGAAGAAAAACGTAAGTTTGCGCGTCTAAACACTTCGGTGGATGTGCAGTACACTGTTTTAGAAATAAAAGCGGCGAAGGAAGCAAAAACAAAAGATATCAGCGCCGGCGGGATATGTATTATTGCCGACGAGAAGTTAGAAGTCGATTGTATTCTGGGAATCTCTGTTTATTTAAGCGGGGAATCTATGCCAATTACAGCTAAAGGTAAGGTTGTCTGGACTAGGCCTTTTCAAGTCGGCAAAGAAAATCAGCACTTCGATGTGGGAGTCGAATTTACTGAGATTAGTCCCGAAGACAGAAAGAAGATAGACCAATACGTTTTTTCTTTCCTGAAATAAATTTTGGCGGCGTAGCTCAGTCTGATAGAGCACTCGGCTCATACCCGATTGGTCAGTGGTTTAAATCCACTCGCCGCCACTCTTCGATTAAATTTAAGAATGGCAACTCCGAGTAAAGTCGAATGGCCGCCACCAAAATACTAATAATGAAAAAAGCTTTTACGCTTATTGAGTTAATTATCGTTGTAATAATCGTTGGAATATTAGTCTCAATTGCTATGCCAAAGTTTACCTTTGTTGCGGAAAGAGCCAAGGCAGCGGAAGGGGTGGAGATTTTAGGTTCTATACGCAGAGCGCAAATAAGATATTTCTCTCTTCACAACGATTATGCAATGAGTATTAATGAAATAGATATTGAGATTCCACAAATGAAGTTTTTTCTTTCTACTTCTCCTATGAAATGGGAGAATCCTCCGGGAGGCGGCACAATTGTTGGAATTGCACAAAGAGAGCGCGGTATTTATGCTTTATTTATTACGGAGGCAGGGGAAATTCGTTGTGGGGGCGCAGCGAATTATTGTAATAAACTAGGTTACCCCTCTCCTTAGGAGATTTCTCTATCTAACCAAATTTTGTCACCAACTACTTTAAAAAATTAATTTGAAAAGAATTAGTAAAATTCAGCATACTATCAAAAGATACAATCTAATTAATCGTGGCGATAAAATTGTTATTGGAGTTTCTGGAGGGCCCGATTCTTTAGCGCTTCTTTATATTTTAAATTCCATTAAAGAGGAGCTAGGCTTATCTTTATGCGTCGCGCATTTAGATCATAAATTAAGAAAAGATTCTAAAAAAGACCTTTTATTCGTTAAGACAATTGCAAAAAAATTAAATTTGCCCTTTACTTCCGACGAGATTAATATTAAACGACTAGCGAAGAAAGGGTCGGTAGAAGAGATCGCTCGAGAGGAAAGATTAAAGTTTTTATTCAAGTCTGCCAAAAAATTTAAGGCAAATAAGATTGCCTTAGGGCACACGCGTGATGATCAGTCTGAAACTGTGTTGATGCGCATATTAAGAGGCACTGGTCTTTATGGCCTTCGTGGGATCCTGCCAAAAAGGAAAATAAATGGCTTCATTATCGTCCGGCCTTTAATCGAGATAGAGAGAAAAGAAATCGACAGATATTTGAGAAAGATAAAAGTAAGACCCCGCATCGATTCTTCAAATCTGGAAGATATTTATTTCAGAAACAAAGTAAGAAACAGGCTTATGCCTTTGTTAAAGAGCGAATATAATACCAATATCAATGAAATCTTAAGCGATATGGCTGAGAATATTGGTCTTGATTACGAATATTTATTTGGGATGAGCTTAAAAGTTTTTCGAGACCTGAAGATCAAAAAAATCAGATCAAAGATCGACATCAATATAGACAAATTTTCAAAATTCCACCCGGCGATTCAGAGAATGGTTATCCGCATGGCTATTGTGCAGCTGGTTGGCAGTACCCGCAGATTAAACTTCAGTCATTGGAAGGAGTTGGAAGATTTAATATTCAGAAGACCTTATGGTTCAATCGTAGACTTACCCCGCCGAATCAAAGCCCAAAAAGACAAGAAACGAATTATCATATCTTTAAGAAACACTTGATTTTATCTCCAGTTTTGTTATAATTAATGGCTAGAGATTAAAAAGGGAGAAAAACTATGGATTTGAACAAAAAACCTGATAAACCTAAGAAAAATAACAATTTAACGAAAAACATCATTATTGCTTTTGGTGTAGCATTGGTGGCGCTTTATATTTATAATCTCGCAAACTTATCTATGGGGATAGCGCCTAAGGAATTACGATACAGCGAATTTTATAGTATTCTAGAAGCAAATACCGCTGTGCCTAAAATCAGTTCATTGGTCAAAATCGAGAACCGTCTTGATGGTCAATTCAGTGACGGGTCTAAGTTCTTTGTTAATATCCCCGAAGAGGACAAAGAATTAATAAGCCTGATTAAAACAAACATAAACGACTTTTCGGTTCAGCCGCCGCGGACCTTTCTGGCAAATTTGATTTTTTCGTTATTGCCAATACTTCTGTTTATAGGCTTTTTGTGGTTTTTTGCGTATCGGGGTTCTCAGGCTGGAAATAAAATTTGGTCATTTGGCAAATCCAAGGCAAAGGTCATAACGGAACTTGAGGCAACAAAGGTGACATTTAACGATGTCGCTGGCGTGGATGAGGAAAAAGAGGAATTAAAAGAGGTTATTGAATTTCTAAAAGATCCGAAAAGATTTCAGACTCTCGGCGGTAAGATTCCTAAAGGAGTCTTGCTTATTGGGTATCCTGGGACAGGAAAAACACTTTTAGCAAAAGCTGTCGCAGGAGAGGCGAAGGTCCCATTTTTTTCCATAAGCGGTTCTGATTTCGTAGAGATGTTCGTGGGCGTTGGCGCCTCACGCGTAAGAGACCTTTTTGAGCAGGCTCGAAAAGCAGCTAAGATTTCTGGTAAGGGCAGCATTATTTTTATTGACGAGATCGATGCTGTGGGCAGATTAAGATTTTCCGGAATCGGCGGCGGTCACGATGAACGCGAACAGACATTAAATGCACTTTTGGTGGAGATGGACGGTTTTGATACCCAAGAAGGAGTTATATTAATCGCTGCAACCAATAGACCCGATACTTTAGATCCGGCGCTGCTTCGACCAGGAAGATTTGATAGAAGAATTGTAGTTAATCTGCCAGATATTAAAGGTAGAGAAGAAATCTTGAAAGTACATACAAGAAAAATAAAGTTATCTCCCGGCGTTGATTTAAAATTAATTGCCCGTCAGACTGTTTGTTTCTCAGGTGCAGATATTGCTAATTTGTGTAATGAAGCAGCTTTACTAGCAGCAAGAAGGGGTAAAAAATTTGTTGAACAAAAAGAATTAGAGGAGGCCATTGAGCGAGTAATGATGGGGCCCGAAAAGAAAAGCAGAGTAGTTTCTAAAAAAGAAAAAGAAATTACAGCATACCACGAAGCTGGTCATGCATTAGTTCATTTATTAGTACCGGAAGTTACTTCTTTTTCCTCACTTAATAAAATTTCTATAATTCCTAGGGGTTTGGCCGGCGGATACACTTCTATTTCTCATACTGAAGACAAGCAATATTTTAGTAAGAAAGAAAAATTAGGCGAACTAACAATGATTTTAGGAGGCAGAGTTGCGGAAGAATTAATGCTCGGCGATATTACAACAGGAGCAAGTCATGATCTTGCAGAAGCCACAGGTATAGCTAGAAAAATGGTTTGTGAGTGGGGTATGAGCGAAAAACTCGGTAATTTAACGCTTGGCAAAATGCATGGTCCCGTATTTCTAGGAAGAGATATTATGGAGGAGAAGGATTATAGCGAAGCAACAGCGAAAGCTATTGATGGAGAAGTACGCCGAATTATAGATGAGTGCTATGGTCGCGCCAAGGAGCTGCTAACAAAAAACAAAGATAAGCTAGGTATCTTAGCACAAAAATTATTGGAAAAAGAGATATTAAGCGTTTATGAAGTAAAAAAACTTTTAGGTTTCGATAATATCGAGAAGAAACAGGCATAATGAATTTAAGAGTTTTATCCCTTAATTACCCCGAAGACGTAAACAAATATATGAAGCGCTTGGATGTCTATAAAGAAGGCATTGACATAATGGCGCCGAAGTCAAATTGTTTTTTAGTCAATCTTGAGGGAATTTCTTCGGTAGCAGCCAATATTTTAAAACAGGAAATGCTTTCTATTTCCGGAGAAGTGGCCGTTCCTAGAAACGTAATCACGGGAAGAAAGAGGAATACCAATTGCTTAATCATTGGAAATTTAAGCCAATTGA
>JBDRFF010000043.1:0-2026 GCA_043819095.1 Candidatus Omnitrophota bacterium | reverse complement strand
GCATTTATTACAGTATGGCATTATGGCAGATGCATACTTTCGCTACATATTAAACAGGCCTAACCCTAAAATAGGCCTTTTAAATATCGGGGAAGAGGAAAGTAAAGGCACGGAGGTTATCAAAGAGACGCGCGCGCTATTTGAAAAGAGCAACCTCAATTTTATCGGTAATGTAGAAGGCAAAGACTTATTCTCTGGTAGAAGCGATATTGTTGTCTGCGACGGGTTTGTGGGTAATGTCGCATTAAAGGTCACGGAATCTGTGGTGGAGACCATGCAGGTTTTTTTAAAGAAACACCTATTAAGTAATCCATTAGGAAAATTAGGAGTACTTTTTTTAAAACCCAGTCTTTCGAGTTTTAAAAAAGAGTTGGATTATTCTGAATACGGCGGCGCACCTTTATTAGGGGTGAATGGCGTAGTGATTATCGGCCATGGACGTTCCAATGCCAAAGCCATAAAAAATGCCATCAGGGTTGCCAAGGAAGAGGTGGAGCGAAAGTTTAACGAGAAAATCTTAGAGGCAATAAGCCCTAAAAACATATGAAAAAAGTAGGTATAATAGGTGTAGGTGAGTATCTGCCAAAGAAGGTCTTAACTAACGCTGACTTAGAGAAAATGGTAGATACTTCTGATGAATGGATTACTACGCGTACGGGAATAAAAGAGAGGCGTCTTGTTTCCAGTAACGAAGCAGCCTCTGACTTAGCTATAAATGCTGCCAAAGACGCATTAAAAGATGCAGGGATAAAGCCTCAAGATTTAGATTTAATTATTGTAGCCACAATTACTCCTGATATGCAATTTCCTTCAGTTGCCTGTATCCTACAAAATGCAATTTCTGCTAAAAAGGCAGTTTGCTTTGATATTTCTGCTGCCTGTGCTGGATTTATCTATGCGATAGTCGTTGCCCAACAGTTTATTGGTACAGGTTTATATAAGAACGCCCTGGTAGTAGGCACAGAAGTCTTATCTTCTATTACCGATTGGGAGGATAGGAGCACCTGTGTTTTATTCGGAGACGGGGCAGGCGCAGCGGTCTTATCTGAGGTCAAATCCGGTGGAATAATTTCATCTTACCTGGGAGGCGATAGTTCACTGGGTGAATTACTGTTTCTTCCTGGCGGCGGCTCAAGGAATCCCGCTAGTCAAAAAACTATAGAGGATAAACTCCATTATATAAAAATGCGGGGTAATGAATTGTTTAAGGTAGCAGTTAAAAGTATGACAGAATCAGCACAGATCGCTTTAGCTAAAGCAGGTTTAAGGTGTTCAGATGTAGATTTGATTGTTCCTCATCAGGCAAATGTAAGAATCTTGATGGCTATGGCAAAGAAGTTGGGTTTACCTGCAAATAAAATATACCTGAATATAGAAAAATTCGGCAATATGTCTTCAGCTTCTACTGCGACAGCGCTTTGTGAGGCGGTTAGAGCAGGTAGAATCAAAAAAGGCGATATCATTCTTTTGGATGCTTTTGGCGCAGGCTTGGTTTGGGGTGCTTGCCTGCTAAAGTGGTAATGGATAAATTCGCTCTTTTATTCGCCGGACAGGGTGCGCAGTATGTAGGTATGGGAAAGGATTTATACGCGGCCTTTCCCGAGAGCAAAACGGTCTTTGACAAAGCAGATAAGGTTTTGGGTTTTTCTCTTTCCAAACTTTGTTTCGCAGGGCCTGCGCAGGAATTGACACAGACCCAGAATTGCCAGCCAGCGATATTAGTCACCAGTATTGCTGCTTGGGAGGCGTTTAAATCAAATCCCAAATCCCAAATCCCAAATCCCAATTATGTGGCGGGATTGAGTTTAGGTGAATATTCTGCGCTGGTAGCAGCAGGCGCAATAGCTTTGGAAGGGGCAGTGTATCTGGCGAAAAAACGCGGCGAATTTATGGAAGAGGAGGCCTTAAAATCTCCTGGCAAGATGGCTTCCGTTTTAGGATTGGATTTAGCAATAATAAAGAATATTTGCCGGGAAACTAAGGCCGAGATTGCCAATATTAATTGTCCTGGCCAGATAGTGATTTC
>JBDRFF010000042.1:0-35141 GCA_043819095.1 Candidatus Omnitrophota bacterium | reverse complement strand
TTCCTTAATAACTTAAAGGAAAACAGAGAATTTAAAGATGCTTTCAGTCAAATAAATTTGGATTTTGTTAGACAAAGAGCGATTGAAGATTTCGAAGTAACGGAGTTCGGAATAACCGGAAGGTAACAATGGATTTGCCAGATTTATCAAAGATTAATGTATCCCAGCTATTCAAGAATAAAAATATTATGGCTAATATCGGCATTATTGTTCTAACATTATTTGTAACGATGAATTTACACAAGGCGCAACTACAGCGGATTAATGTTTTAAAAAATAAGATTTCTGAAGAGGGGGAAATTTCCGGTTTTCTTGGGGAGATTAAAACCCTAGAAGATGAATTCAATACTTTTAAGAGTAATCTGCCGGTCGATTTAACTTCGGATATCGCGATTGAGAAAGTGTCTTCTATAGCCAGAAAACATGACGTCAGAATCGCCTCGATAGACTCGCAGGCATTAATTGATAAAGGAATATACATTTCGCTTCCCTTAAGAGTTGAGCTCAGGACCGATTACCATAGTTTAGGTCATTTGATTAGCGATATCGAGAAGACAGGCATATTTAAAGTTAAAAGATTGAGTCTCAAGGCTGCACGAAGAAGTATTTCGGATAGGCAAGGAGAGAGCGATTTTTCTTTAGAGTTAATGGCAGCAACATTAAAAAAATGAAAATGAAAAAAGTATTATTTTTAATTATAGCTTTTATATTAATATTAAATTTAAATATTTTTGCAGAAGGCTTACAATTTAGTTTTAAAGGCCAAGAAACCGATTCGACACAGCTTGTTTATACTGCTGATCAATACAGAGATCCCTTAAAGTCCTGGCTTCCTGATAAAGAGATTGAGGTCGGACCAGTGGGGCCGGCCAGGCCACTAAGAACCGAAGGCCCTGATGGTCCCAGATTTATTATTCAGGGTATGGTTTGGGATACTGATCTGCCGCAGGCAATCATTGACGGCGTGGTGTATAAAGTCGGAGACCAATTCCAGGATGCAAAGATTTTAGAAATAAGCAAGGATGGGGTCAAGCTTCTATATAGGGATAGAATCTTTATCGCAAGACCACAGGTACCTGCAAATACCGGAAAAACCAGGAGGTAATATGAAAAATATCTTTACAAAAATAATTATTGTTGGCGTGTTTCTAGTATTGTTTATACCATTAACAAGCGCTGAGGTTTCCAAGAGACTGGGTCATCCGGAATATTCCAAACGGATCTCTATGGATTTCCAGGACGCTAATGTAAAGGACGTTTTGAAAGTCTTCTCGCAGCAATCCGAACTTAATTTTATCGCCTCCGATGAACTGAAAGATAGGACAATCACTTTGTTTCTGCAAGATGTCCCTGTAGAGGAGGCCCTTGAATTGCTTTTAACCGCTAATAATCTTACCTATGAGATTCAAGAAGGAAGCAATATCTTCATTGTAAAAGAGACCCCTGAGTCTTTACAGACCACTACTAAAATTTTCTTTCTTAAATATGCTTCGGTTTCAAATTCAAGACTAAGGGCCGAGATTAGCGAAGGATTAGTAAGGGGTGAGGAATTTACAAGGGGAGAAGAAGGAGCTGGAGGCGGCGGTGGCGCAGTAGGTGAAACTACGGCAGAAGAAGTCGGGATTAAACAGATAGTTGAAAACGTGCTTTCCGAAGTCGGTAAGGTAATTGAGGATCCTCGCACAAACAGTTTAATCATTACTGACCTTCCCAGTCAGTTTCCAGTTATCGAGAACACCATTGCGCGGCTGGACGTCCCAACACCTCAGGTTTTGATCGAGGTTGAGATGCTTGATGTTTCCAAGAATCTGGTGGATAAATTAGGTGTTGATTGGGGTGCAACTGAAACATCTTGGGTGACTTACTCAGGACCATCAAGAGACAATGCTTTTCCTATCAAACGTCTTTCCGGTTCTGCTACGCGCGATTTTACTATGGGTACTTTAAGCATGGCAGGTCTGGATATTGCTTTAGATCTTCTGACTACTGACACCAGTACAAAATATCTTGCCCGACCGCGCATCCTGACTTTAAGCAACGAGACTGCTGAGATCAAAATTGTCACTGACGAGGCAATAGGTCTGAATCTAACTTCATCAGGAGAAGGTTCAGCCACCCAACAAACAGAAGAGGCAGAGAGAGCAGAGACAGGAGTTGCTTTAAGAGTCACCCCTCAGGTGAGTCTTGAAATAGGAGAAATTACCATGTTTATAGAACCCACTGTGAGTGAAGCCGCAACGAGTACTTTGTCTGAGGACTACAGAGATCCGGAAAGAAGACAGACTAAATCCCTTCTAAGGATTAAAGACGGAGAGACTATTGTTATCGGTGGATTAATTCGTAATCGCGAAACAGAGGTAATAACCAAGGTTCCTATACTAGGTGATATTCCTTTTTTGGGCGCGCTGTTTCGACATAAAGACAAATCAAGAGGTGAAGACAGAGAGTTGATGATTTTTATCACTCCCCGGATTGTAAAGGGTAGAGGTTTAAACAGGTCAAGAAAACCCATGGCCTATCTGCCGCCGGTCAGAGAACAGGAACCTATTAAACCAGAGAGCCTTTTTATCTCAAGAGAGACAAAAGTCGATATGGCCTTATCTGAATTTGAAAAAAGGTAGCGTTAGTGTTATACTTAAATATAGGGGTCAAATATGCCACGGTATCTTAAATTAGGTGAAATTTTAATAAAACAGGGTCTAATCACTAAGGAGCAGCTTGAGAAGGCTATTGCTGCTCAAGAAGAAGAGAATCTGCGCGTAGGAGAGGCCTTAATAAAATTAGGAACGATAAGCGAAGAAGAATTAATTGAGGCTTTAGGAAGACAGCTTTCTATTCCCTACGCTTCAAAGAGTTCCGGGCTCCTAACCCCCGCAGCCGACCAAGACCTAAACGAATTAATCCCCAGGGATTTCGCTCAAAAAAATCTTGCCCTTCCTTTATCGAGAAATCTGAACTCATTGACCTGCGCTGTTTTTGATCCGCTGGATTTAATACTGATCGATAATCTAAAAAAGATGACCGGTTGCGAGATCAATTTAGTTATTGCAACCAAAACAGATATCCTGCGGGCAATCGAAGAATTTTACGGTACCAGAGGATCGATGCTTGGCGATGCCGTAAAAGATTCTTACTATCTTGAGACAGGCATAGAAGAAAGAAAAAAAGATGAAGAGGAATTAAGTTTAGATAAACTAATCGCGAAGGCAGAAGAGGCGCCTGTAGTTAAGCTCGTAGATCTGATTATAAGACAGGCGATTGATGAGCGCGCCTCAGATATCCATATCGAGCCGTTCCCGGATAAAACCAATTTAAGGTATCGCATAGACGGCGCATTGTATGAGATACCTCCTCCGGCAAGGCATCTGCATCTTCCTATTATCTCGAGAATAAAAATTCTCTCAAAACTTGATATTGCGGAAAAACGCCTTCCTCAGGATGGCGCATTCATAGTCAAGCTTGAAGACCGCATAGTTGATCTAAGAATCTCAACGATTCCTACGATTCATGGTGAAAAGATAGTAATTCGTATTTTAGATAGGAGCTCAGCTCCTTTGGATTTGGTAACTCTCGGCTTTGAAGCAAAGCAGCTGGAGAATTTCAAAAAGGCGATTTACAGCCCTTATGGTTTGGTCTTTTTGACCGGACCTACCGGTTGCGGAAAGACAACTACATTGTATGCATCTTTGAGAGAGATTATGGATCCGCGCAAAAATATCATCACGATTGAAGAGCCGGTTGAATATAGGATGAATGGTATAAGCCAGGTGCAGGTTAAGCCTGAGATCGGTCTGACTTTTGCATCGTCTTTGCGTTCATTTTTGCGTCAAGACCCTGATATTATACTCGTAGGAGAGGTTAGAGACCTTGAGACTGCTCAGATCTGCGTACGCTCAGCGTTAACCGGTCATTTAGTATTAAGTTCTCTTCATACCAATGATGCGCCTTCAGCAGTCACGCGTTTAATGGATATAGGCGTAGAGCCGTATCTTTTGATGCCTTCACTTATCTGTGTGGCAGGTCAAAGGCTGGTGAGAAAATTATGTCCTAAATGCAAAGAGGCCTACGAACCAAAGTCAAGCGAGTTGGGCGGAGTCAAATTATCAGGCAATCGGCCGATATATAAAGCCAAGGGCTGCGATCAGTGTAATCAGATCGGCTATCGCGGACGAATCGCTATTTATGAAATCATGATGGTCAATGACGAGGTAAAGTCCTTAATCCATTCTAAAGAAGGTTATGCCAAAATACGGGAAACTGCAAAAAAGACAGGCATGGAGACTCTTTTTGATAGTGGTCTAAAGAAAGTCGAAGCTGGTATTACAAGCCTTGAGGAAGTGTTAAGTGTTACGTTAGGAGTAATCTGATGCCCTATTTCCGCTATGTCATAAGAGACAAAGACGGTAGGAAGAAAGTCGCGGTAGAAGAGGCCGCGGATAAAGATAGCATTATCGAAAAACTCCAGTCACAAGGCAAATTTGTTCTCAAGGTTTCTCCTGCAACAGGAACCAAGACAACAGGATTTAAGGTCCAGCGTACGTTTAAGCGTTCCCGCATAAAATTAGAGGATTTAGTTATTTTTGCGCGCCAGCTTTCTACGATGCTAAACGCAGGCGTTACCTTATTGAAGAGCCTGGATGTAATCTCTACTCAGGTTGAAAGCAAAAGATTGTCCGACACTATTCAAAAAGTAAAATTAAACCTGGAAAAAGGCGCGTCTTTAAGCCAGGCCTTAGCAAAACATCCTAAAGTCTTTAATAATTTTTGGGTGAGCCTTGCCGAGGTAGGAGAGGCATCTGGCACCTTACCGGTTGTTCTAGAGCGATTAGCAGATTACATGCAACAGAAGGCGGATTTTGAAAGAACGATACTTTCGGCTATGCTGTATCCGGCGATCCTGCTTGTAATCTGTATTGCAGCGCTTATGGTTTTTTCATTTATGATAATTCCTAAGTTTAATCTGATTTTCGGTAGTATGAAAATGCCAATGCCTGCCCTTACTGATTTTGTCCTTAAGTCCTTTGGTTTTGTTAGAGAAAGGTTTTTGTTTATTCTTGGGGCTATAATCGCCTTAATAGTTTTAATTAAGAATTATACCAAGACCCCTATCGGTAGGCGTCAATTCGAATCCCTTTTATTCAATTTGCCTATTATGGGAAAGTTTTACAAAGACATGTACACGGAAAGATTTACTTCCCATTTGTCGATTTTAGTAGAAAGCGGCGTGCCTTTGCTTTATGCCTTAGAAATTACTGAACGCATGATTGACAACGCTACAGTTGCTGGTATAATAAACAAAGTAAAGAATAGCGTGCGCGAAGGAAAGCTGGTGGCTCAGCCTATGGAGGAAAGCGGGTTTTTTCCGCCGATGGTTGTGCAGATGATTTTAATCGGCGAGGAAACCGGCGAGCTGGGCAATATGCTTAAAAGAGTATCTGATTTTTATCAAAGCATAATCGAGACGTTCCTGAAGCGCTTTGCCATAATATTTGAGCCTTTTATGCTTGTTTTTATGGGAATAGTAATCGGAACTATTGTAATCTCTATGTTTCTTCCCATATTCGACATTGTTACCATGGGCGGGGGAAGATTACACTAAGTTAAAGGCAAAAGTGTTCTTTTAAAATATTTTTTAATATACCGAGACAAAAGTAGGTGAAAAACTTGCATGTGTCTATCGGGTTAATTTATAGATTAATAAAAAACTTAAAAATAAAAGGAGGTGTTTAAAATGAGAAAGGGTTTTACGCTATTAGAGTTGATTATCGTAGTAATCATTATCGGTATCTTGGTTTCGCTGGCAATACCTAGATTTACAAAAACCACTGCCACAGCAAGAGCGGCTGAGGCCATTACCCAACTAGGTGCCTTTCGGGGTGCTATGGAAAGATACAAACTGCTAAACGGAGATTACGATGTCACTTTAGATGATTTGGGTTTACTGGACGTTGATGATCCGACTCAAGTTCCAGTTTCCACAAGACTTTTTGACTACTCTATGGTAGCAGCTGCAACTACTTTTGACATTACCGCTACCTATAGGGCTTCTTCACCTGGATATCCCGGCATAAATGGTACTGTTAGTATAGATGAAATCGGCAACGTGCAGGGAACAGTCGCGTTTTCGGGAGTATCTCAGTAGTTGTAGGAATTAGCAGTTTTCTTTAGTTGAGCAAAACTGAAATTAGTCAGCAGTCAAAGAGTGGGATATTTGTATCTTTGGGAGGCATGGCAATGATGCGGAAATTTAAAATAAGCGCATTAACTTTGATGGAGCTTATAATAGTTGTGATTATTTTAGGTATCCTCATAGGCATTGCCATACCCCAATACACTAAGGCAATGGAACGCTCTATTGACAGAGAAGCAGAAACTAACATAAGCCTTGTTCAGGCGGCTCAGAAAATATATAGACAAACAAATACAGTATATTATGGCTCAGGAGGAGTTGTTAATTTAGATGACATTAACACAAATCTCGGGCTGGATTTGAATGCAAATAACTTTGATTATGTAATTGTATCTGCTGATGCCACTGATTTTGTAGCTAGGGCAACGAGGAATGGTGGAATATTCCGAGGGCATTATTGGGAAATAGACTTAGATAATTCAGTTGCGGAATGTTGGGACGGCACAAGTAGTTGTCCTTAATTTTTAGTTGATTTTTTAATTAAATTTAGTGCGAAAGCATAAAAAAGGATTAAGCCTGGTTGAGATTTTAATCGCTATGGTTATTCTGGCGATTACCGCAGCCGGGCTTTTTTCTAGTTTCGTGGCAGCAAATAGATTCATCGCCCGCTCCAAACGCCGCCTGGCAGCCGCAAACCTAACCCGGCATGTAAATGAACAATTATTTGAATATGTAAGGGCTGACACCTGGGCAGATAGCGTCAGTAATTTACTTACTTGTCCTGACACAGATGGAGTTGCTGGCCATAGTAACGGAGATTATCCTTGCGATAAGACACTTACTTTAAGAGTACCGGTTGATGGTGAGCCTTTATTCGGTTATAATCCCACGGGAAACTTGCATATTGATTTGGTTTATGATCGTGTGGCATATCCTGTTGATCCTCCAGCTGGTTGCGATTTAACCTGTCCTCGTTCAGTTGAAATAACAATGCAATGGGATGAATAAAATAATCAATAGAGTAAAAAATTTATCCGGGGTAACCTTGGCTGAATTATTAATTTCAGTAGCTCTTATTGGCCTAGTTCTGCTTACGGTTACGTCTTTGGATATTGCGGCTAGGAGGTTTTTTCAAGATGCCGAGGAAGGTGTTGCCGCGCTTAACGACATGAGCGTGGCAATGGAGTATATGATTAGAGAGCTTGAGAGGGCAATCGGAGATTTTGATAGCCCTGCATTTGACGATCAGGCAGTTACATGTACACCACCCATTGGTTTTCGCTTAAGAATCGATACTGATGAAAATGGAATGGCTAATGAGGATTATAGCGTAGAATTTTGTTATAGCGGTAATCAGATAACATATGATGATGGTTCAGTTACTCAGGTCA
Organism: Candidatus Omnitrophota bacterium; assembly: GCA_043819095.1. Taxonomy (GTDB): domain Bacteria; phylum Omnitrophota; class Gorgyraeia; order VGKH01; family VGKH01; genus JBDRFF01. The sequence continues at coordinate 27,620 of JBDRFF010000042.1, read as the reverse complement.
TTGCCAACAGGATTACCGGTTTTGATATAGAGCGAAGGCCCGCAGTCGGGGCAGTAAGAGAAGTCGTTATTACTTTAAACGCACAAGATGAACCCGGTAGCGGTCCGAATATTACAATTCAAAGTGGTGCGTATCTTCGTGCATCCGCAATCCAATAGTTTTTATACCTTCCTAAAGAGCTATTTTTCATTTGCCAAAACAATTAGTTTATGTTAAATTTGATTAGATAGTATATTGTAAACGTCAGGATAACGTCGGGGCAAAGTTTTTTGACATTTCTTTTTGAGATTTAGTAGGAAGAGTAATTATGAAAAGTTGTGTTTATATTTTAAGAAGCTTGAGAAATAATAGACTTTATATAGGAAGCACCATAGATATTAAGCGAAGATTAATGCAGCATAAGAGAGGGAATGTAAAAGCAACACGAAACATTCGGCCAATTGAATTGGAATTTTATCAAGAATATGATAGTATAATTTTAGCGCGTAATATAGAGTACCGCCTAAAAAAACTAAAAAGAAAAGATTATATCGAGAAGATTATAAAAGATAAAAGAATTAAAATGGGGCTCCGACGCTCCGACTTAAATGTCGTAGGTCGGAGCCCCGACTCCTGACAAATTCAGTCAGGATGAATAATTAGAAATTAAGAAAGAATCGTCGGGACGTCGGGGGCAGTAGCTCAGTTGGGAGAGCACCTCGTTCGCAACGAGGGGGTCGTGAGTTCAAATCTCATCTGCTCCACCAATCCTTTCATTAATGAGAGGATTGGTGGATGCCGAAATAATGTATTTCGGCCCACCAAATCGAAGAAAGATTATGAAAAGATTAATCTTAGCCATAATAGTCCTGTTGATTTTAATCGGCTTATCTTTTTATTCAAGGATGACTGCTTCTGATAACTCCGATTTAAAAGAGGCGATGTATTACCAGAAGCTGGAAAATAAATCCGTCCAGTGCCAACTCTGTCCCAGAAGATGCGTTATCCCGAATAAAAAAAGAGGTTTCTGCGGTGTGCGTGAGAATCGCGAGGGGATTCTTTACTCGCTGGTCTACGCAAAGCCCTGCGCAGTCCATGTCGATCCCATCGAGAAAAAGCCCCTGTTTCATGTCTTGCCTGGGACCGGCTCGTTTTCTATCGCAACGGTGGGTTGCAATCTAAGATGCAAGTTCTGTCAGAACTGGGAGATTTCCCAGGCACGTCCCGGAGAGGTACGTACATATGATTTGAGTCCTGAAGAACTTGTAAGTGAAGCTAAAAAATCCGGATCAAAATCAATTGCCTATACCTATACAGAACCCACGATATTTTACGAATACATGCTTGATATCGCCAAGATCGCAAAGAAGGAAGGCTTATTAAATGTTATGCATTCGGCAGGGCATATAAATGAAAAACCCTTAAGAGAACTTTGTAAATATCTTGACGCGGCAAATATCGATTTAAAAGGATTTAGTGAAGAATATTATGGCGAACTTACCCTGGGGCATTTAGATTCGGTTTTAAGGACATTAAAGATTTTAAAAGAGGAAGGCGTTTGGGTTGAGATAACGAATTTGGTCTTGCCGGGATTAAATGACGATTCCAAGATGATTAAGGATATGTGTCTGTGGATTAAGGAGAATTTGGGGGATGATGTCCCGGTTCACTTTTCAAGGTTTCATCCTATGTATAAATTGACCAATCTTTCGCCAACTCCAGTTGCGACTTTAGAAAAGGCAAAAAAGATAGCAGAAGAGGCAGGTTTAAAGTATATCTATATTGGTAATTTGGCAGGCCATGTTGCTGAGTCAACTTATTGTCCGAAATGCCAAAAAACTGTCATCGGTAGAAAAGGATATTTTATTACGGAGATGAATATAAAAAATGGAAGATGTATTTTCTGCGGCGAAAAAATTTCTGGGATTTGGAAATAGGCTCCTAACTTTAATAATTCTCTGCGCCTGTTCGATGGCTTTGATTATTTCTTCCTGTGGCGCCCAAGAGATAAAAGAACCTAATGTCAGCGGCAAATTTTATTCCGCCAATCCGGGAGTCTTATCGAACCAGATTGATTCAGTCATCGAAAAGGCAGCGATTCCTAAAATCGGAGGCGATATCATCGCACTTATCTCTCCGCATGCGGGATATATTTACTCCGGAGGCGTGGCAGCTTTCGGCTATAAAGCAATCAAGGGTAAAGATTATAAGACTGTAATTGTAATTGCGCCGAGCCATTATCATGGTTTTAGCGGAATCTCCGTCTGGCCGAAAGGAAAATTCCGGACACCGCTAGGCGATATTGACGTGGATTCGAGATTGGCATCAAAGATCATTGACCGGATTGAAAGAGCCAGCTTTATTCCGGAAGCATTTGATAAGGAGCATGCTTTAGAGGTCCAGCTACCGTTTTTGCAAAAGGTTTTAGATAATTTTAAGATCGTTCCGATTATCATAGGGAGTCCGAACCTATCGGATTCGGAGGTTCTGGCATCTGTCTTGACTGAACTCGTGGGAGAAAGAACGGATGTTTTGATTATTGCCTCGACAGATTTTTCTCATTATCATCCATACGCAGAAGCAAATCTTATGGATAAAAAGGCAATTTATTATTTAGAGAAACTTGATTACAAAGGCCTTGGCAATAAGTGTTCGATCGGCGAGACAGAACTTTGTGGTTTGGGTCCGGTCTTGACTGTGCTTATCTTTGCTAAGGAAAACGATGCTAAGTTAAAAATCCTAAAATATGCTAATTCGGGAGATGTGACCAAAGATTTTTCCAGCGGCGTTGTGGGTTATGTAAGCGCCGTTGTATATAAGGAAAGCGGTAATCCAGGAGGAGAGGATATGTTGACAAAAGAGCAGAAGGTATCTTTGATTAAGATTGCCCGCGGTTCATTGGAGAATTACGTCAAGACCGGGAAACGCATTTCATTTAAAGTTGACGATCCCCAGCTTAAAAGGGACCAGGGCGCATTCGTTACTTTGACTAAAAAGGGGCAACTACGGGGCTGTATCGGAAGGATTGTTTCTGATTCGCCTCTGTATCAAGTTATTGCTGATATGGCAATTGAGGCTGCGGTTGGCGATCCGCGTTTCCCGACGGTTACGAAAGATGAATTAAAAGATATTGAGATAGATATCTCCGCGCTTAGTCCGCTTGAGGAAATAAAAGATGTAAATAAAATCGAAGTCGGCAAACACGGCATTATTATCCGTCAAGGATTTAATTCCGGGTTGCTCTTGCCGCAGGTGGCTACCGAATACGGCTGGGATAGGGAGACCTTCTTGGACCATACCTGTCAGAAAGCCGGTCTGCCGCCGGGAGCCTGGAAGGATAAATCCACAAAAATACTTATTTTTAGCGCCGAGGTTTTTTCGGAAAAGGAGGTTAAGTAAATGATTAGTTTAATGCTGACACTTTTCTTCGCAGGAATTGGTTTGGGCGCAGGGCCTTGTATGGCAAGTTGCGGTCCGTTATTGATAAGCTACACAGCCGCGACCAAAAAAGGATTTAAAGACAGCATGCGCGTTTATATCATTTTCTCGCTATCCAGAATTTTTGTATATTTGGTTTTAGGTATTTTGATTGGTCTGTTTTCCCAGGCGATCTTTTATCAAAAATATCAGGCCTACATTATAAAAACTATTTATTTCATCGGCGCAACTATTATTCTTTTAATCGGTGTTTCAATAATTCTGGGCAAAGAGCACGGGTTTAAATTTTGCATATCGATGAGAAAAAAACTTATCGAAAAAGACACAAAAAGCATTATTTTCTTCGGATTGGTTGTTGGCATTGCTCCTTGCGCGCCTTTAATCGGAGTGCTTTATTATATAGGCTTGACTTCTCTATCTTGGCTAAAAGCCCTGGCGTTAAGTTTTGCGTTTGGCTTAGGAACAGTCCTTTCTCCTTTAATTTTTTTGGTAGTTGCATCCGGTTTTATTACTAAATTATTTAAGGATGAAGAAAAGATTTACCAGATATTCCAGATATTCTGTGGAGCTATACTTTGCATATTAGGATTACATCTCTATATTACGACCTTACTTACTAGCACTCCAAAATTTTAAATTATGCATAATAGATTTTATTGTCCGCAAGAATTTATAAAAGATAAACAAATAATCATTACCGATAACAAACAGGTTCACCATATTGTAAATGTTTTAAGGTTTAATGTTGGAGATAATCTTGTGATTTTCGATGGTTTAGGTAAAGATTATGAAGGCACGGTAAAAAAAATCGAAAAAAAGGGTATTGAGGTTGCTATTGAAAAGATATCAGAAGTAAAAGCGAATCCAGTTTCGATTACCCTTGCCTGCGCAATACCTAAGAAGGAAAAATTTGATTTTATCGTCGAGAAATGCACAGAATTAGGAGTAGGTAAAATAATCCCAGTAAGAACAGAGAAAACAGAGGTAGTTTTCAATAAGGATAGGATGCTTTCGAAGGTGAATCGCTGGAGACAAATAGCGATAAATGCCTCTGAGCAAAGCCAGAGAAGTTTTATCCCCGAGATTGAAGAGATGAAGTCTTTTAAAGAGGTAATGAAACTAATTAAGCAATATGACATCGCGATTTTACCTGCGTTGCCCGAAAAAATAGCAAGCATCCAGGATGCGCTTAGAACTTTCAAGGGTAGCAATGTAATAGTTTTTATCGGCCCTGAGGGAGACTTTACAAGAGATGAAATAGAACATGCTCGATCACTTGGTGTAAAGCTGATTACATTAGGTCAGCGGGTCCTTAAGGTTGATACCGCCGCCATATACACGATATCCGTCCTTAGTCATATCCTGAAATCAAATCAATGAACAAAAAAATAAAGCTTTGTACCTTAGGCTGCAAGGTAAATCAATACGAATCCCAGGCGATAAGGGAAAGTTTCATTAAGAAAGGTTTTAATGAAACGGCAAATGGAAAAGCGGATATTTATATCATAAATACATGTACGGTAACGCAAACCGCCGATAGGAAATCAAGAGAATATATCTATCGATGCAGAAGAGAAAATCCTAAAGCAACTCTCGTGGTGACGGGTTGTTACGCTCAGGATGACTTGGATAGAATCGAACAGATTCCGGGAGTAGATTTTATTATTTCTAATTCATTAAAAAACAGGATTGCCGACATTGTTATTCGGGATGATGAAAAGACTATCTTGCCGGAAGGAAAATACCAGGATTGTGAAATCAGTGATTTTGCCGATCGTAGCAAAGCCTTCATCAAGATACAGGATGGCTGCGATAATCGCTGTTCGTATTGCAAGGTTTCTTTGGTCCGCGGCCCATCAAGAAGCAGGGATTTATCCAGCATAATTCGGGAAGCAGGACGCTTAATCGATAATGGATTTCAGGAAATTGTTTTGACCGGGATCTGTTTGGGCGCCTACGGCAGAGATTTGAAGAGAAATGTTGACCTGTTGAAAGTCATAGAAGAGATTGAAGGGCTCGACGGAGATTTCCGTATTCGCTTAAGCTCAATCGAGGCTCGCGATGTGACCGATAAGCTTATTAGCAAAATCGCCAATTCGCCGAGGATGTGCCGCCATTTACACATCCCGTTTCAAAGCGGTGATGACGAAGTCTTGAAATTAATGGATAGAAAATACTCAGCAAGGTACTATAAAGAATTAGTCGGAAAAATAAGAAAGTCAATTCCTGAAATTGCTATCACAACAGATATCATGGTTGGATTTCCGCATGAAACAGAAAGGCGCTTTCAGAATACCTTTGAGTTTTTGAAAGATATTTCGCCTTCAAGAATGCATATTTTTCCCTATAGCCCAAGACAAGGCACGGCGGCTTTTTCATTACCTAAAGTTGAAGAATGGCAAGTAAAGAAAAGATTGAATTTATTGAGAAATTTAGCACGAGAAAAATCATTTGAATACAGAAATCAATTTTTGAATAAGGAGCTTATTGTTTTGATTGAAGCAAGCCTCGACAGGAAGACCGGCTTAGCAAAAGGCTACTGTGATAATTACATAAAGATTCTGATAGAGAATAAAAAGTCTTTAAAAAGAAACAACTTGCAAAAAGCCAAGATAATCAAGGTGACCCCAGAATCTACGTTTGCAGAGTCCTCTTAGCATACTTAACCTGCTTAAATTTCAGACAGTTAAGAATTATTTGACATTCACTACTCATTGATGTATAATTTTCTTTACTTCTTCAGAAGAGAATTTAATTACAAGGACAGGTTTCTGCAATTTTTAAAATAATCCTAAAAATTTGGAGGTAGTTATGGCACAAGAAAAGAAATCTGATGTATCAAGCAGGCAAAAGGCTCTAGAATTAGCTCTTAGCCAGATTGAGAAACAGTTCGGAAAGGGTTCGATAATGAAGCTCGGGCAGGAGACCAAGATAGACGTTGCGTCTTTGCCCACAGGCGCTCTGTCTTTAGATATTGCGCTTGGAATCGGAGGTCTACCTCGTGGTAGGGTAGTAGAGATTTTTGGTCCTGAGGCTTCGGGCAAGACCACACTTACTTTAAGCGTGATTAGTCAAGCACAGAAAAGCGGGGGCGTGGCCGCATTTATCGATGCAGAACATGCCTTTGATGCAACATACGCAAAAATAGTAGGGGTCAATCTCGACGATTTATTGATATCTCAGCCTGACACAGGAGAGCAGGCTTTAGAGATTACCGAAACTTTGGTTCGCTCTAACGCAGTTGATTTGGTTGTTATAGATTCTGTTGCCGCACTTACGCCGCGCGCAGAAATTGAAGGGGAAATGGGAGATCTGAAGATCGGCCTACAGGCAAGATTGATGTCTCAAGCGTTGAGGAAGTTGACCGGAGCAATAAGTAAATCAAAGACATGCGTTGTATTTATCAATCAGATAAGAATGAAAATCGGGGTGATGTTCGGTTCGCCGGAGACTACTCCCGGTGGAAGGGCATTAAAATTTTATTCTTCCGTAAGAATTGATTTAAGGCGGATTGGATCAATAAAAGTCGGCGAACAGGTCACGGGAGGCCGCGTAAAAGCAAAGGTCGTAAAAAACAAGGTCGCACCTCCTTTTAAAGTCGCAATATTCGAAATCCTGCACGATGAGGGAATATCTAGATCCGGAACGATTCTTGATATCGCAACAGAAATCGGCATTATCAAAAAGTCTGGGACGTGGATAACTTTCGAGAATGAAAGGATCGGCCAAGGCAGAGAAAATGCCCGTCAATATCTAAAAGAACATGAAAAGGTTTTGAATAGGATTGAGAAAGAAATACGAGAAAAGACAAAGGGTTAAATTCAGGAGGATTAAGATATGAAGTCAAGAAAAAATTTATTTTTTGGCTTAACATTTTTGGTAATCGGCATAACAATCGGACTTTTAGTCGCAGCAAGATTGGATATTTTACCTAAATTAAAGGCAAGCACTGAATCAGCATACACCAGCGCTTTTGAGATCGAGGAGGCAATGGTTAAGGTTTCCAAAGATGTAGGCCAGTCCGTTGTTTCAATTAGCACTGTCCATATCTCAGAGCAGAGGCCAAGAAGATATCAATTTGGGACACCTTTTCAGGGTACTCCTTTTGAAGACGATTTATTTAAGAGATTTTTCGAGGATTTCTTCGGAGAGATGCCTCATAAACAAATGGGATTAGGCTCAGGAGTGATTATCGATGAGAGTGGATACATATTAACTAATGAGCATGTGATCGAAGGAGCAGATAAGATTACTGTTACTTTACCTGACGGAAGAGAATTCAAAGGAGAGCTTAAAGGTACTGATCCCCGTTCCGATTTAGCCATAATAGAGATTAGTGCAAGAAATCTTCCAGCTGTTAAATTGGGAGATTCTGATGAGGTAAACATTGGTCAATGGGTTCTTGCTATCGGAAATCCGTTTGCAATTATGATGCCGAATCCTGAGCCAACTGTTACAAGCGGAGTAATAAGCGCATTGCACCGGTCCTTACCGCGTACGTCTATGAGAGATAGGGATTATACTGATTTAATTCAGACCGATGCTGCGATTAATCCGGGGAATTCAGGAGGTCCGTTGGTTAATCTCAAAGGCGAGGTAGTAGGGATAAACGTCGCGATATTTTCAACTACTGGAGGTTATCAGGGCGTGGGATTTGCAATCCCATCAAATGTTGCAAAACGAGTAATGAGTAGCCTTATCGAAGGCAAGAAAGTTCTCTACGGTTGGTTAGGAGTGAGCGTTCAAGAGGTTACTGAAGACTTAGCCGAATATTTTAAATTAGATAAGAAAGAAGGCGTAATCGTTGGAAGCGTTTTTGAAGACAGCCCTGCCGAAAAAAGCGGAATAAAAAGCGGCGACATTATTATTTCTTTTGCAGGAAAAAGCGTAACGGATGTAAGAACGCTTTTAAAACTCGTGGGGACAACCGAGGTCGGTAAGAAAGTTAAGGTCGCTGTTTTGAGAGATGGCAAGATGAAGACTTTAGATATTGAAATTGGCGCGCGTCCGGAAGACTTATCAAAAATATCATCTTCTGCCGCCGAAGAAGAGAAGGGATGGAGAGGCTTGAGCGTTTCTAGCATTACTCCCGAAATTGCAAATCGTTTTAGATTAGATAATGATAAAGGCGTAATCGTTATAGAAGTCGAGCCGAATACCCCTGCGGATGAGGCGGGTTTTGCGCCAGGAGATATAATCACAGAAATCGATAGAAAAGAAATTAAAAATATCCAAGATTTCAACAAGGCAATCAAGTCTGTTAAGGGCGACGCGTTAGTGCGTACAGAAAAAGGTTATACTGTTATTAAAGCAGAGTAAAATGGCCCCGGGTTCTAAAGATGACCTTGCAAAAGCAAAAAATATAGTTTTTCATCTATTGAAATACAGAGCAAGAAGTCAGAAAGAAATTCAAGACAGGCTCAGACAAAAAAATTTTTCTCAAACTACGATAGATCAAGTAATTGATTTTTGCTATAAATTAGATTTAATTGACGATGAAGCATTCGCATCCAGTTGGTTAAACAGCCGCCTTAGGAAGCCTTTTGGATTAAGGCGCATTTTTTTTGAATTAAAGACTAAAGGTATTAGCGAAGAAATTATCGAGCAGGCCCAATATAAAATTAAAGATAATTATAACGAATATGAAGTAGTCTTGGAATTAGCAAAAGAAAGATTATCAAAATTGAAAAGATTGGAACCTGACAAGGCAAAGGGGAGAGTTTATGGTTTTCTCATGCGAAGAGGTTTTTCACCAGATATCGTAAATGAGGTTATACGAGAACTATGAAGACTAATCTTCTAAGAAATAAATTTCTTAAGTTTTTCGAAACCAAGAAACATAAGATTGTTGCTAGCGATTCATTGGTTCCTGCCGGAGACCCAACGGTTTTATTTACCTCAGCAGGTATGAATCAGTTCAAAAAACAATTTATGGGCCAAGTTAGTGATTTCCGACGAGCTGCAAGCTCTCAAAAATGTCTTCGAACCGACGATTTAGAAAAGGTAGGTAAGACACCATTTCATCATACGTTTTTTGAAATGCTTGGTAACTTTTCATTCGGAGACTACTTTAAAAAAGATGCGATTCACTGGGCTTGGGAATTTTTGACCGAATGGCTTAAGATACCAAAAGAAAAACTCTGGATCTCAGTTTATAAAGACGATGATGAAGCTTATGATATTTGGGCAAAAGAAATAAAAGTTTTTAAAGAAAAAATTATCAAGCTGGGAGATAAAGAAAATTTCTGGCCATCAGAAGCAAAACAAAAAGGACCCAATGGTCCATGCGGTCCATGTTCAGAGATATTTTACGATTATGGTAAAGGTGTCGGTTGCGGAAAGAAGAATTGCAATCCCAGCTGTGATTGCGGCCGTTTTGCTGAAGTCTGGAATTTGGTTTTTACTCAATTCAATCGGAAAGAAGACGGCTCATTAGGGCAGTTACCAAATAAAAACATTGATACGGGAATGGGGCTCGAGCGACTGGCTGCGGTCATGCAGAGTGTTTTAACTAATTTCGAAACCGATTTATTCGTTCCGATCATTGATTCTATTAAAAAAGAAGCAACTATTACAAGGCCAAAAGCGGGACAACTGACAACGATAAAGATAATCGCTGACCATATAAGAGCGATTGCTTTCGCAGTTTGCGACGGCGTAAATCCTTCTAATGAAGATAGAGGCTACATAGTTAGGAAACTTATCAGGATTAGCGTTAATAATTGCAGGTCTCTTGGTATAAGAAAGCCTTTGTTGTATAAGATAATTTCTGTTATTGCGGATACAATGAAAGAAGCTTATCCTGAGCTTTTAAAGAGGAGAGAGAACATCTCTCAGATTATAAAAAGAGAAGAGGAATCTTTTTTAAAGATAGTCGAGAAACAGGATGCCGTTTCTTTAGAGCGCATGAAAAATTTAAGGAAAGAGTGTGACGATAATAAGAAATTAGCTCTGGAGATGGCAAAATTAGCCTTTGAGCTGCATGATACCTTTGGCTATCCTTATGAGTCAACAGAGGCAAGTGCGGACAAACTTAAATTGCCGATCGATAAAAAAACTTTTGATCAATTAATGCACCAGCAGAAAAAGCGCTCGAGACAATCAAGCGCTATGGGCAAAGATGTTTTTAAAGAGGAAGAAATAAAAATGGATCTTAAACCCACAAAATTCGTCGGATACCAGAAGGCTAAAGATACCGCTAAGATTCTTAAGATTTTTGATGAGAATAATAAAGAAGTAAAGTCAACAAAAGGCTTAAACGAAGTAAAGATTATCTTAGACCAGACTCCGTTTTACGCAGAATCCGGTGGACAAATTGGCGATAGAGGAATTATCTCAAAAGATAAAGATTCCAAAATTGAGATAGTCGACACTAAGGTTATTAATGAAGTTATTGTTCATAACGGCAGCGCAAAAAAAGGAGAGCTTAAGGTTGGAGATAAGGTTTCAGCCGAAGTCGATAGAGAAAGGCGGCTTTCCATCGCTAGAAATCATACTGCCACTCATTTGCTTCAAGCTGCATTACGGCAGGTATTAGGCGAACACGTTCAGCAGCAAGGTTCATTAGTCGCTGAAGACAGATTAAGATTTGATTTTACTCATTTTAAACAGTTAAGCAAGAAAGAATTAGATAGAGTTGAGGAATTGGTAAACGAATTCATAATGAATAATGATTCAGTCTCAATCGAAGAAAAATCCACTGAGCAGGCTAAAAAAGAGGGCGCTTTAGCATTTTTCGCTGAAAAGTATGCAGAGAAATCACGGATTATCTCTATCGGAGATTATTCTAAAGAGCTCTGCGGCGGAACCCATATTGATAGCTCAACAGGTCAAATCGGCTTGTTTAAGATAATAAGCGAAAGCTCAATCGCCCAAGGTATACGCAGAATCGAGGCAACAACCGGTAAATTCGCCTACAGATTAGTCAAGCAAGAAGAAGGGAAGATGCAAGAGCTCTCAAAAACGCTAAAGACAGACGCAAGTAATTTATTGAATAAAATATCAAAGCTGATTAATTCCGTTAAATCATCTGAAAGGAAGCTCAGTAATATAAAAATGGAATCGATAAAGGGTTCATTAGATAAGATAATTTCTAAGGCGAAGGAAGAAAACGGAGTAAAGATTATTTCTGAAAATGTCGATGACGTTGACTTTGGGGCACTGCGTTCAATCATCGATATGCTAAAAAAGAAACTTACATCTGCAGTTATTTGCTTGGGTTCCGTTAAGGATGGTAAGGCCCTTATTGTTTTAGGCGTAACTGATAATCTAAAAGATAAGGGTTTCAATGCGTCTGATATGATAAAAGAAATTGCCGCAATCGTAGGCGGTACCGGCGGCGGAAGGCCAGATCTGGCTCAGGCAGGTGGGAATTTAACAGATAAATTAAGCCAGGCCTTAAACAAGGTTTATGGATTAGTAAAGGATAAGAAAAAATGAAGGTCATAAGATTTTCTAGTAAAGAGCTGGATAAAATTTACAATCGTAGCCTTACTCCTAATAAGCGGATTGAGCAAAAAGTCAAAAAGATTATTGATGATGTCCGATTAGGAGGCGACGAGGCATTAATAAAATACACTAAGAAATTCGATAATGTCAGGCTCTCGCTAAAACAGCTCAGGGTTTCTGAAGGAGAAATAAGCGGAGCTTATCAGACCATTACTCCCGATTTTATTTCAACATTAAAAATAGTGACTGAAAACGTCACTAAATTTTATAAAAAACAGTTGAAAAAATCTTGGAGAAGAAGGGGTGAAGACGGAATCATCCTTGGAGAGAACATTCAACCGTTAGATACCGTAGGAATATACATTCCTTCAGGAACAGCACCTTTGGTTTCTACGGTTTACATGACAGTGCTTCCGGCGAAGATGGCTGGAGTAAAGAGAATTGTCTTGATAACCCCTCCTGATAAAAATGGTTGCGTAAATCCTCACATTTTAGTCATTGCTAATTTACTAAAAGTTAACGAAATATACCGCGTGGGAGGAGCACAGGCGATTGCTGCAATGGCGTTCGGCACAAAAACTATTCCGAAGGTCGATAAGATCGTCGGGCCGGGAAATATCTACGTTACCGAGGCAAAAAGACAGCTGTATGGTTACGTTGACATTGATATGCTAGCAGGTCCAACAGAATTGGTGGTTATTGCCAATCGTTCCAGTAATCCCTCTTTTGTTATAGCAGACCTTAAGGCGCAGAGCGAACATTTAAAAGGACTTTCAATCTTAATTACTAATTCGAAATCATTAATCAAACAGGTAAAAAGCCAAATAAGTTCTGGTTACATAATCTTGGCAAAGAATTTAGATCAGGCGATAGAGATCGCTAATAAAATTGCCCCAGAACATCTAGAGATATTAACTAATAATTCGTTAAAGATTGTAAAAAAGATTAGAAATGCAGGGGCAATCTTCCTGGGGCCGTATAGTCCAACAGCAGTTGGTGATTATGCTGCCGGACCGAGCCACGTTTTGCCTACTTCCGGAACAGCTAGATTTTTCTCGGGGCTTGGCATCGAAAACTTTGTTAAATCAAATCACATTATTTCTTATTCTAAAAAGGCTTTAGAAAAAATTAGGCAGCCGTTAGAAAAACTTGCCGAAATCGAAGGCTTAAAAGACCACATAGAATCAGTAAGGTCGCGATTTAAATAAGCTCAGTTAAAAAAGGAGAGTTAAAAAATGGCTAAGATCAATAAAAAAATAAGATCAGCCGCGATTAAGAGAAAGACGAATGAGGTTGACATCATAGGAAAGCTAAATATCGATGGAAGCGGCAAAACAAAAATAAATACAGGATTTGATTCTTTGAATCATATGCTTGATCTTTTCTGTTTTCATGGGTTCTTTGATTTGGAGCTCGAACTAAAACGGGGCGATTTGAAGCATCACATTGTCGAAGATATTGGCATAGCCTTAGGAGAGGCATTTAAGAAGGCAATCGGAAAAGCAGAAAAGATAAGGCGATATGGTTATGCCTCAGTTCCAATGGATAGCATAATAGCCAATGTTAATGTTGATGTTAGTGGACGGCCAATGCTAGTTTTTAGTGTCGGCGAGGGCGTTTATCAATTGATCGAAAAGTTTGCAGACTTAAAGTCAGATGATTTTAAAACATTTTTAGACAGTTTCGTTACTAACGCAAAAATCTCTCTTAATATTAAAGTTCCTGTGGCTGGCGAGATGGATTCACACCACGCCTTAGAAGCGATTTTTAAGGCATTAGGTATTGCACTGGATCAGGCCACGCAAATTGAACCCCGCAGAAAAGGGATTCCTTCAACAAAGGGTAGGATCGACTAATGATAGCAATCATTGATTACGGAATGGGAAATCTGCGCAGCGTTCAGAAGGCATTGGAATCCTTTGGGGCCGCGACAAAGATTACGCAGTCAAAAGATGACATTCTAAAAGCGCAAAAGATTATCTTACCAGGAGTCGGCGCTTTTGCTGTTGCAATAGAGAAGCTTCAGTCACTCGATTTAATTAATCCTCTTAAAAAGGCAATCAAATCAAACAAGCCCTTTCTAGGGATTTGTCTGGGATTACAATTACTTTTCACGGAAAGCCAAGAGGCAAAAAGAGTGAAGGGCTTAGATATATTTAAGGGGACAGTTAAGAAATTTAAGTCATTAAAGGTTCCGCATATCGGCTGGAATCAAATAAACATAAATCCAGAGAAAGATTCAAAAATATTTGATGGGATCAGCGAACAGTCAAACATGTATTTTTGTCATTCTTATTATGTGGAACCGCAAGATAAAAATATCATTGCTGCAACCACTGATTACGGCTTAGAGTTTGTTTCCGCCGTGTCTAAAGGCAGTATATTCGGCGTACAGTTTCACCCTGAAAAAAGTCAGGCAATCGGGTTGAGGGTTTTAGAGAATTTTACGAATCTTTAAAAAATGATTATTATTCCGGCAATTGACATAATGGGCGGCAAGGTTGTCCGCCTCATGCAGGGAAAGTTCAAAGAGGCCACGGTCTATTCCGATCAGCCAACAGAGATAGCTAAACAATGGTGGAATCAAGGCGCCCAGCTTTTACACGTTGTTGATTTAGACGGCGCTGCTACGGGGCAACTAAAGAATTTCGAGCTGATTAATAATATTGTTCAAAATATCAAAATCCAGATTGAAGTTGGCGGCGGAATAAGAGATATGGAGACAATTGGAAGATTAATCGGTATTGGTGTTTCAAAGGTAGTACTGGGAACAAAGGCCATAGAAGATAAAGAGTTCTTGAAGGAAACCCTTAATAGCTGGCCAGATAAAATAGTTGTCAGTATCGATGCGACTCATGGTAAAGTTGTAAAGGAAGGATGGACTTCCGTTTCAGGGATTAATGCTACCGATTTTGCAAAAGAACTCCAGGAGCTGGGAGTAAAAAGGATAATCTATACTGATATTGCCAGAGATGGTACCTTAACAGGCCCTAATGTCAAAGGGATAAAAAGCATTTTAGAGGTAGTGAAAATTCCAGTTATTGCCTCTGGCGGGATTTCTGACTTAGGCGATTTAAATAAACTAAAAGATTTAGAAAATGTTGGTCTTGTTGGCGTAATTATCGGCAAGGCCTTGTATGAGCGTTCGATTTATTTACGGGAGGCTATAAAATTTTGCTTACCAAAAGGATAATCCCCTGTCTTGACGTAAAGGAAGGCAGGGTTGTAAAAGGAATAAAATTTTTGAGCCTGCGTGATGCAGGAGACCCCGCGGAGATCGCATCGTTTTACGATAAGGAAGGCGCAGATGAGATAGTATTTTTAGATATAACCGCGAGCCATGAGAAAAGACCGATTTTGCTTGATGTGGTCAAGAAAACTGCCGAGAGCGTATTTATGCCTTTGACTGTCGGAGGCGGTATAAGAGATCTCGATGATATAAGAATACTTTTAAATGCCGGAGCAGATAAGGTCTCAATAAATACCTCTGCGGTTAAAAATCCGCTTTTAGTAAAAGATGCTTCTGATAAATTCGGTTCACAATGCATTGTTGTTGCTATCGATGCTAAACGAACAAAAGATAGCTGGCAGGTTTATATCAACGGGGGAAGGACGCCGGTTGAAAAAGATGCTATTAAATGGGCCAGGGAAGTTGAGAAACTAGGCGCAGGGGAGCTGCTTTTGACCAGTATGGATTACGACGGCACAAAAGACGGTTACGATCTGGAGCTTACGAAAAAGATCTGTAATTCAGTAAATATTTCCGTAATCGCTTCCGGCGGCGCTGGTAAGCTCAAACACTTTGCTGAAGTTTTAACAGATGCCGCAGCTGACGCGGCCCTGGCAGCTTCGGTGTTTCACTATAAAGAATTTTCTATAAGAGAGGTAAAAGAATTCTTGAAAAAGGAAGGTCTTAAAGTGAGATTATGAAAAAACTTACTATAAAAAAGATTAGTAAATTAAAATTCGATAAGAAAGGATTAATCCCCGCAATAATCCAGGACTACAAGAAAAATGATGTTCTTATGCTCGCGTATATGAACCGTGAAGCCCTAAAAAGGACATTAAATCTCAAAAAAACCTGTTTTTGGTCGCGCTCAAGGAAAGAGTACTGGATTAAAGGCATGACATCAGGGAATTTTCAAAAAGTAAAAGCAGTCTATTTTGATTGCGATGCCGACGCATTATTGATAAAAGTAGAACAAAAAGGAAAAGGTGTCGCTTGTCACACAGGCAAAAGGAGTTGTTTTTTTAGGAAGATATGAGCCATCCATCAAAAAAGGAATTTATAAAATTAGCTAAAAAAGGTAATCTTATTCCGATTTATAAAGAGATCTTAGCGGATATAGAGACTCCGGTGTCTGCCTTTGTAAAGATTAAAAGGTCAAAATATGCTTTTCTTCTTGAATCTGTTGAAGGAGAAGAGAAGATTGCCCGGTTTTCCTTTTTGGGAGACAGTCCTTCTATAATTTTTGAGAGTAGGGATAGATCGATCAAGATTACAAAGATACAGAATTCTAAAGGAAGTGTGAAAAAATTTATTACAAGAAAAGACCCTCTTGAAGAGATAAAGAAATTAATGAAGAAATATATATTTGTTCCGGTGAAAGGCCTGCCGCGATTCTGCGGAGGATTCGTGGGTTATATAGGATACGATATGGTTCGGTTTTTTGAACCGAGACTTCAAAAAAACAGAAGCAAAAATATTGATGATTTAAAATTGCCCGATGCCGTATTTGTTTTAGCCGATACGATGGTTATATTTGATCATTTGAATAATAAAATTAAAGTGGTATCTTGTGCGTTTATAGACGATAAATCAAAAAATAATCCTGAGAAGATCTCTGATATCTACAATTCAACTGTTGGAAAAATCGATGAGCTCATAAATCGATTAAGAAGACCAATCAATTTAGAAGTTAGCGCCATCGCTGGCAGACAAACAAAATATAATCTAGATTCTAACTTTTCCAAGAAAGAGTTTGAGAATATTGTAAGGAAAGCCAAAGACTATATCCAAAAAGGCGAAATAATCCAGACGGTTTTATCTCAAAGGTTTCATTTGAAGTTAAAGACTTCAGCGTTCGATATTTACCGGGCATTGAGAAATATTAATCCATCCGCTTACATGTATTTTTTGGATTTTGATAATCTGGATGTAATAGGTTCTTCTCCGGAATTATTGATCCGTTGCGAGGACAGAGTGGTTCAGACCAGACCAATCGCGGGAACCAGACATCGCGGCAAGAATAAAACAGAAGATAAGCGCTTGGCAAAAGATTTATTAAATGACGCAAAAGAGAAGGCAGAGCATATCATGCTTGTGGATTTAGGCAGAAACGATCTTGGTAGGGTCTGTAAAAAATCGACTGTTAAAGTAAACGAATTTATGAAAATAGAAAAATATTCCCACGTTATGCACATCGTCAGTAACGTTAAGGGGATCTTATCTAAAAATAAAGATATTTACGATTTGCTTCGTGCAACATTTCCCGCAGGAACTGTCTCCGGCGCTCCTAAAATCAGGGCGATGGAGATAATAGATGAACTTGAAAATATTAAACGTGGCCCGTATGCCGGATGTGTTGGGTATTTTAGCTTTTCCGGGAATTTAGATACCTGTATAACTATTCGAACCATTATCGTTAAAGATAAAAACGCTTACATCCAAGCTGGAGCAGGGATCGTAGCTGATTCAAAACCTGAAAAAGAATATTTCGAAACCGTTAACAAGGCAAAGGCACAGATCTGTGCAATAGGCTTAGCGAAAAATTTTCACAGAAAAACTTAGAATCTAATTCATCAGAGAGAGGAGGAAAGGGATGTCGGTTAAAATCAGATTGAGAAAATCAAGTGACACATCAAAGAAACGTTACCATTACAGGATTGTCGTTTGTACCCATACTAAAGCCCGCGATGGAAGATCTTTGGATGAGCTCGGTTTCTATAATCCGTCCAAGAATCCACCGCTAGTAAGCATTAATAGGGAAAGACTTGATTTTTGGCTTAAACGAGGCGCAACACCGTCAGAGACTGTAAAAAAAATAATAAAAAAGGAGAAATAGAATGGGACAGGCACAAGCAAATCCAATTATAAGCTTCCTACCACTTATTTTAATATTTGGGGTATTTTACTTTTTGCTAATTCGGCCCCAAAAAAAGAAGCAGCTAGAACATCAGAATATGGTTGCAAGCCTTCAGAAGAATGAGGAAGTGATTACTGCGGGCGGAATTCACGGGACAGTTGTAAACGTGAAAGAAAAATCCATAACAATCCGAATCGATGAAAACGTAAAAGTGGAAGTAGAAAAAAATTCTATAAGCGTTGTCAAAAAGAGCAATTAGGCTAAAAGATTATGAACAAACAGATTAGATTTAAACTTGTCTTTATTCTCGCGGTTGTAATATTTTTCAGCTGGTTTGCGTTTCCCTTGGATAAAAGAATCAACCTTGGCCTTGATTTAAAGGGCGGCATGCATCTAGTTTTGAGAGTTGATACGACCAATCTATCAGAGGATGCGAAGAAAGATGCCGTTGAGAGGGCGAAAGAAATCATAGAGAATCGTATAAATGAATTTGGTGTGGGAGAACCATCAATTCAGAGGCAAGGTCAAGACCAGATCATAGTCCAGCTACCCGGTATTACTGACAGACAACGTGCGGTCGACTTAATCGGAAGAACCGCGCATTTAGAATTTAAGTTAGTAAGCGATGATATTGAAATGATTCAACAGGCATTAGATGGCAATGTCCCGGAAGGTTATGAATTAAAGCCTGTTGAAGCAGAAGGTAAGCAAGAGCAAATTTTATTAGAAAAAGATGCGGCAATTACCGGTGAATATATCGTTTCTGCTCAGGTTGAGTTTGATCAATCTGGATTTGGTGAGCCTTATGTCAGCTTGAAGTTTAATTCCGAAGGTGCCAAGAAATTTTCCGATATCACAAAAAATAATATCGGAAGGCCTTTGGCAATTGTCTTAGACGGAAATATCCATTCAGCTCCCACTATACGCGACCATATCCCAACTGGTAAGGCCCAGATTTCAGGAAGATTCGACTTTCAGGAAGCAAGCGATTTAGCTATTGTTTTAAGGGTAGGAGCTTTACCTGCCCCCATGTATATCGAAGAAGAAAGAACCGTGGGACCGTTATTAGGCCGGGATTCGATAAGAAGCGGTATCTTGGCTTGCGTAATCGGCGGAGCAATGGTTTTAGTCTTTATGTTTCTTTATTATCTTATGGCCGGACTAATTGCCAATGTTGCTTTAGTATTAAATCTCATTATAATTTTGGGTTCTTTAGGTTTTCTAAGGGTGCTCTTGCCGCAACAAGAGGTTACTTTGACCTTACCCGGCATCGCCGGTATTGTTTTGACATTGGGTATGGCAGTAGATGCCAATGTGTTGGTAAATGAAAGAATTAGAGAGGAATTAAAAGCAGGTAGATCCGTGTTTGGTGCAATAAATAATGGTTATCATAAAGCATTCAGGACAATATTGGATGCAAATGTAACTACGCTGATTGCTGCTTTTTTATTGTTTCAATTCGGGACCGGTCCAATAAGGGGATTTGCTGTTACGCTTTCTATTGGTCTTATCGCCAGTATGTTTACGGCAATTTTTGTCACCAGAGCAATTTTTGAAGCATCTCTTTCGATTAAAAAGTTTAAAAGTATTCCTATGTTCGATTTGATTAAAGATAAAAAGATAAATTTTATCAGCAAGAGAAGGATATGCTATGCTCTCTCGGCATTAGTTATTTGTATTGGAATGTTTGTATTTTTCAGCAAAGGAAAGAGCGCTTACGGAATTGATTTTGCCGGCGGCCAGATACAAGAGTATAGATTTCAAAAAGCAATTCCGGCCGAGAGCTTAAGAGCCAGTCTAAGCGAAGTAGGGTTAGCCGATTCCTCAATCCAGAGTTTTAGAGATAATCCCGAGGTAGTGGTTATCCGCACATCAGAAGATACGGCTTTAACAGTAGGGAAAGTTTTTAAAGATAAATTTCCCGACAACAAATTCGAAATTTTAAGGATAGAAAAAGTTGGTCCTGTGGTTGGACAGTTGCTTCGAAAGCGCGCTATTCTGGCTATTCTTTATGCCTTAGCAGGAATCTTGCTTTACGTTGGATTCAGGTTTAAGCATTTTAATTTCGCTATTGCAGGAATAATTGCATTATTGCACGATGTATTACTCACCGTAGGGATTCTTGCCATGACAGGTAGGCAAATTGATTTATTGATCGTGACGGCCCTTTTGACTATTGCGGGATACTCCATCAATGATACGATTGTTATTTACGATCGAGTCAGGGAAAACCTAAAAATGAATCACAAGATGTCGTTAGAAGAAATAATAAATTTAAGCATCAACAGAACCTTGAGTAGGACCCTACTGACCACGCTGTTGACACTTTTTGTAGTTGTGGCTTTATTTTTATTCGGTGGAGAAGTTTTAAATGCATTTGCCTTCAGTTTAATCATAGGTTTTGTATCCGGAGTCTATTCCACGATTTTTATTGCCTCGCCTTTAGTTCTTGCATGGCAGAAGAATAAGTGATCTATCCGTCTTCGCTCGCCGAATTATTGAAAAAGGCGAGCTTCGGCGGATTTCGCTTAAATGAGTAAAACCGAGAAGCTCAATGTTTAAATCGTTAAAACTATACACATCCCAAGAAATAAAAATCTTTCAATTATCTCGTGAATTGGTTGATTTGGGTTATAAGCGGATCCAGAGCGTTTCTGAAGAAGGAGATTTTTCTATCCGCGGCGGGATTGTTGATATTTTTCCTGTTAGCTTTGAATGCCCCCTGCGTCTTGAATTAGAAATAGATAAAATAAATTCGATATTCAGTTTTAATGTAATAAATGGAAAGCGCATCTGGGAACATAAATCCGTTATTATTTTACCTAAGAAAAGTTCCCGAATAACTAAACCGGGATTTTTCTCTGAAGAAACCCCGCTTAACAATTTCGTTGATTTAGAAGTGGGAGACTTTGCTGTCCATTCTCAGCACGGCATTGGCCGATATATGGGGATCGATAAATTATTGGTTAAGGACGGATACAAAGATCATTTTGTTCTTGAATACGACGGCGGCGATAAGCTCTATGTCCCGACCGATCATCTGAATCTGATTCAGAAATATATCGGATTCCAACACCGCGGCCCTAAACTATTCAAATTAGGTTCTTCGGAATGGCAAAGAGTTAAAGAAAGGACCACTAAAGGTATAAAACGCTTAGCCTTGGAATTTCTGCAGATTCAGGCATTACGGAATAGCCTGCCAGGATTTCAATTTTCGGCAGATACTGATTGGCAAAATCAATTTGAAAGAACATTTCCTTTTGCGGAAACCCCCGACCAGAGTTCAGCAACGAAAGAGACAAAAAAAGATATGGAATCAGAGCAACCGATGGATAGGTTGGTTTGCGGTGATGTCGGCTATGGAAAGACGGAAGTAGCAATGAGGGCAGCCTTTAAGGCAGTAATGGACAACAAGCAGGTTGCAATCCTGGTTCCTACAACTATCTTGGCCGAGCAGCACTTTTATAATTTTTCCCAAAGACTAAAAGAATTTCCGGTAAATGTCAAGATGCTCAGTCGATTCCGGACCGAATCCGAGCAGAAAGAAATTATCGAAGGCCTAAAAAACGGTACGGTTGACATTGTTATCGGCACGCACCGGCTTTTATCTGACGACATAAAATTTAGAGATTTAGGTCTATTGATTATTGATGAAGAACAGCGTTTTGGCGTAGAAGCAAAAGAAAAACTTAAACATTTAAGACTTTTAGTCGATATTTTGACTCTTACTGCCACGCCGATTCCGCGCACGCTTTATATGTCGCTTATGGATGCGAAGGATATGTCCGTAATAAATACTCCGCCGCAAAACCGTATACCCATAAAAACTTTTGTAGCCGAGTTCGACGATGATCTTGTAAAACAGGCTGTATTAAAAGAGTTGTCTCGTGACGGACAGATTTATTTTGTGCACAATAGAATCAGAGGAATAGAAAAAATTAAGGAAAAGATCTCTAAAGTTGCGCGTAAATGCAATATCGCCGTTGCCCACGGCCAGATGTCATCGAAGTTGCTTGAGGCTATAATGGTTGATTTTCTTCGTGGAAAAATCGATATCTTAGTTTGTACAATGATTATTCAGGCTGGAATAGATATTCCCAACTCAAATACACTGATAGTGAATAATGCAGACAATTTCGGCCTTGCAGATCTGCATCAGTTGCGTGGTCGAGTAGGAAGATTTAACCGCCAGGCATATGCATATTTCTTGTTTCCCAATAAAAAAGTATTAAGTTCTGAGGCGCATAAAAGGTTAAAAGCGATCCAAGAATATAATGAATTAGGCGCCGGATTTAAGATCGCCTTTGAGGATCTTCAAATCCGCGGAGCAGGCAATCTCTTGGGAACCGAACAGCACGGATACATATCAAGTAT
Source organism: Candidatus Omnitrophota bacterium (assembly GCA_043819095.1). Classification (GTDB taxonomy): domain Bacteria; phylum Omnitrophota; class Gorgyraeia; order VGKH01; family VGKH01; genus JBDRFF01. Next base: position 5,295 of record JBDRFF010000042.1, on the reverse strand, counting down.
TGGGTTCGATTTATATTGCAGATTATTAAAGGAGACAATTTCAAAAATCAAAAAAGGAAAAACGAATGAATCTACTTAAAATCATCATTTTTATTTTAATTGGTTTATGCTTTAATCCTAACTTCGTTTATACATTAGAGGATAAACTGGTTGCGATTGTAAACGACGAGATAATAACCGAAAGCGACGTTAAGGATTTCTTGAACACGATTTATTTACAATTATCTTCCCAGTACGAAGGCGAAAAACTCAAAGAGGAAATGGCAAAGATTGAAGATGAGGTTGTAGATAGACTTATTGAAGATAAGCTGATAGTTCAGAGAGGCAAAGAACTAGGTGCTGAGATAAAAAATAGCGCAATCGAGACCAGGTACCAATCTATCAAAGAACAGTTTCCTTCTGATGAAGAATTTGATCTTTACTTAAAGATGAAAGGCTTAACCCCCGCAGATTTAAGAGCGAAAATTAGCGAACAAATCTTAATGCGGGAAATAGTTGAATACGAGGTTCAGTCAAAGGTATTTGTCCATCCCCAAGAAGTCACCGATTATTATAACGCGCATTTAGAGGAATTTACGGATGTTGAAAAACTCGATTTAGATTCTATTTTTATAAGAAAAGAGAATTCTGATCAGGAGGCCTTCGAAAAGGTCCAGAAAATACTAAAATTATTAAACGAGAATGCAGAATTCTCCGATCTTAGAGAAAGATTTTCTGATGCGCCGCCTCTGGGCATTGTTAGAAAAGGCGCATTAAACGAAGAGATAGAGAAGGTAGTTTTTGCATTAAAGATTAAAGAAGTCTCGGCTCCGATCGAGACCAATATAGGCTTTTATTTAGTTAAATTAAAAGATCGAGTTATAAACAAAAATATACCACTAGAAGAGATAAAAGACCAGATTTCCCAATTTCTTCAAGAGTTAAAATTTCAGGAAAAATTTATTGAGTGGATCGATAAGCTTAAAAATGAAGCGTATATCCTTATCAAATAAATCCCTTCGCCAAAGATTTTGGCGTAGGAATAAAAAACTCACCCTCGCAATCACAATCGGCGATCCTTCCGGTATCGGTCCAGAGGTTGTTATAAAAGCGCTTAATAGTCCAGGGATTAACTTGTTAGCAAATTTTTTGGTTATCGGCGATAGATTCGCTTTTTTAAAATCTTCAAAAAAGAAATTGCCGGAGAATGTCCATGTTTTAGATCTGGCAAACGTGAATCACAAAGGGTTCTCGTTCGGTAAAATTAAACCTGAATACGGCTCGGCCTCAATGGAATACATCAATTTCGCTTTAGGATTACTGAAAAAACGTATAATAGACGGTCTCGTCACAGCACCTATAAGCAAGGAATCCGTTAATCTTGCCGGATATAAAATCACAGGCCACACGGAATATTTAGCTAAAAAAACCAATACGAAAAAATTCGAGATGATGCTTTTGGCAAAGAATTTAAGGACTGTAGTTGTGACAAGGCATATCCAGTTAAAAGACGTAAGTAAAAAGCTAAATTCTAATGAGATTTATCAAACCATTCTTTTAACCTACGATGCCCTGAAAAAAATCTTTCAAATTAGAAGACCGCGGATTGGAGTGGTAGCATTAAATCCGCATTTAGGCGAAGATGGGATTCTAGGAAAAGAAGAGATCAGGAAAATCATTCCAGCAATTAAAAAGGCAAAGAAAAAATATTCGACTATCTATGGACCGATCGCTTCAGATGTCGTATTTCACGATTGTATTAAAGGAAAATTCGATGCAGTGGTAGCAATGTATCATGACCAGGCGCTAATTCCGCTTAAGACGTTATTCCCTAATCACGCAGTCAATCTGACTGTCGGACTTCCCTTTGTACGTACCTCACCTTGTCACGGCACAGGTTTTGATATCGCAGGCAAAAATAATGCAGATCCGACTTCGATGATCGAGGCAATAAAACTTGCCTGTAAGTTATCGCGCAATATTAAGCGATGAATAATAAAGATTTTGCAAAAAAATCTTTAGGTCAAAATTTCCTCTCCGATGACAATATCAAAAGAAAGATAATTCACGCTTGTCAGCTTTCAAAGGATGATTTTGTCTTAGAGATCGGTCCGGGTCTGGGAGCTTTGACTAAGGATATTGCCATAGGCGTAAAGTCAATAACAGCAGTCGAAAAAGATGTTAGGTTATGCGGACACCTCGTAATCCTTCTAGACGATTACAAGAATCTTATCCTGATAAACGAAGATATCCTTAAGTTTAAAATCACTCAAAAAAATACTAAGGTCGTCGGTAATATTCCTTATAATATCTCATCGCCCATAATCGAGCATCTTATTAATCAGAGAGATAAAATAAGTGTAATCTATATTAGTTTGCAAAAGGAATTAGCCAGAAGGATAATTGCAAAACCGGGAGGCAAAGATTACAGCTCATTTAGTTTGTTCGTGCAGTATTACACGATTCCCGAAATAAAATTTATAATAAAAAGAGGCTCATTTAAGCCCCAACCAAAAGTAGATTCCGCGTTTGTGGAGTTAATTGTAAGAAAAGTTCCTGCAGTTAAGGTTAAAAATGAGGAATTACTATTTCGAATAATCCGCGCCTGCTTTAATCAACGCAGGAAAATGATTTCAAATACACTGAGAGATTTTGTCAGGGCTGACAAAATCTCTCAAATTGACATCGATCAAAATTGTAGGCCGGAAGAGTTAAGCTTACAGGATTTTGCCAAGATAGCAGATTTTGTAGTAAAATAGCTTTACGAACAGATTGTAATTTTGGGTGAAAAAAATGGGGAAGTCACTAATTATAACCTTGTGTGTTCTAGTAGCTGTTTTATCGTTTCTTATTATTCTATCTCAAATTTACGATGTTAGATTTAGTGCAAGAGGTGCCCTGTTTTGGGTATATGATAAGTCCACTCACTTAGGGATTAAGGTATATATAGGAAAATATTATTTCAAAATAACTGAAACCAGCAAAACTGATTTTGGTAGAATAACAGAAAAGGAAATTCTTCGCATAGGAAAGGAAATCGCGGCCAAAAAGTAGGTAGAGATTAGTAAGTAGTATAAAGGGTAAATAAAGGCAGAAAAAATTTTCTGTCTTTTTTGCATTTTTAGCTAAATTGTGATATAGTAAGAAATTATGATTACAAAAAAAGATGTAGAATATGTTTCAAAGTTGGCGAGGATCGGCTTGGATGAGGCTGAAATCGAGGGCCTTGCTAAGCAACTTGAGGCTATCTTAGAGTATATCGGTAAGTTAAACGAGCTGGATATCTCTAAGGTTGAGCCTACAAGTCACGTTCTTCCCATAAAGAATGTCTATCGAGAAGACGAACTAAAGAAATCCTTACCAGTAGATGAAGTCATGAAGATCGCTTCCGTAAGAGACAAAAACCAATTCAAAGTTCCCAAGGTGATTGAGTGAATCTTTACGAATTAACCGCTCACCAGCTATTAGACTTATATAAAAAAGGCGGAATTACTCCTAAAGGAACTCACGCCTCTTTATTAAATAGAATAAATTCTCTTGATAAAAAAATAAAATCTTTCGTAAGAGTTTTTGAGCCGCAATTAGAAAATTCAAAAGGAAATCTTGCCGGAATTCCGGTTGCCATAAAGGATAATATCTGTATAAAAGACCAGTTTACAACCTGCGCATCACATATCTTGGAAGGATTTAAACCGCCATACGATGCCACTGTGATTACAAAATTGAAAAAAACCGGGGCAATACTTTTGGGAAATACGAATATGGATGAGTTTGCCTTTGGTTCCTCGACGGAGAATTCATTCTACGGTCCCACGCATAATCCCTGGGATCTAAATCGCGTTCCCGGCGGCTCAAGCGGTGGTTCAGCTGCAGCAGTTGCGTCAGATCAGACAATCATGGCCTTAGGTTCTGATACGGGCGGTTCGATCAGACAGCCAGCTTCTTTTTGTGGCGTAGTTGGAATGAAGCCAACTTACGGTAGAGTTTCTCGCTATGGATTAGTTGCTTTTGGTTCAAGCTTGGATCAAATCGGTCCTCTCACAAAAGATGTAAAGGATTCTGCAATGTTACTTAATGTTATTGCGGGTTATGATCCTAATGATTCAACTTCTATAGATACCGCAGTGCCTGATTTCACAAAGTCATTAGTTAAAGATGTCAAAGGCTTAAAAATCGGAATCCCTAAAGAATATTTTATTGAAGGAATTGATAAAGAGGTTAAAGATGCAGTCTGGAGCGCTATTAATCTTCTAAGAGATTTAGGTGCGGAGTATAAAGAAATATCTCTGCCACATACAGAATATGCAGTGCCGACCTACTATATCGTAGCAACTTCTGAGGCGAGTTCAAATTTAGCCAGATTTGACGGCGTGCAGTATGGTTTGCGTTCTAAGGCAGCTAAAAAAAAGGTTTCAGCTTTGATTGATATGTATTTTAATACGCGCGAAGATGGATTCGGCAAAGAGGCAAAGCGTAGAATTATGCTTGGCACCTATGCGCTTTCCTCAGGATATTATGAAGCTTATTATTTGAGAGCTTTGAAGGTAAGGACATTGATAAAACAAGATTTTGATAAGGCATTTAAAAATGTGGATTGTATAATTACTCCGACATCGCCAACAGCGGCCTTTAAAATTGGCGAAAAGACCGAAGACCCGCTATCAATGTATCTATCGGATATATTTACTATCTCGGCGAACTTAGCAGGGATCCCGGGGATATCGATTCCTTGTGGATTCACTAAAAGTAATCTTCCGATTGGGTTACAGATATTAGCAAAACCTTTTGATGAAGAGACTATATTTAAAGTAGCTTATACTTACGAGCAAAGCACGGATTGGCATAAACAGAAACCTAAATTATGAATTACGAAACTGTTATCGGTTTAGAGGTCCACGTTCACTTAAAGACTAAGACAAAGGCCTTTTGTGGCTGTTCTACAGAATTTGGTACAGAGCCAAATAGTCATGCTTGTCCAGTCTGCTTAGGTTTGCCTGGAAGCTTACCGGTTTTAAATAAAAAGGCATTGGAGCTTACGATCAAGACCGCCTTGGCCTTGAATTGCAGGGCGAATAGATTATTAAAATTTGACAGAAAGAATTATTATTATCCTGACTTGCCGAAGAATTATCAGATTTCCCAATACGATATGCCCATATCTTCCGACGGATTTATGAATTTATCCAGTGGGAAAAAAATAAGAATAAGACGAGCGCATTTGGAAGAGGATGCAGGGAAACTTATTCACGAAAAAGATTCAAGTTTAGTTGATTATAACCGCTCAGGCATGCCGCTATTAGAAATCGTCAGCGAACC
>JBDRFF010000041.1:0-18799 GCA_043819095.1 Candidatus Omnitrophota bacterium | reverse complement strand
CTTATGGTGTAGCCAGGCTGCAATCCCTGATACTTCTTGCCTTGCCCGATATCAACGCTATCGATAGTCGAATCTATCTCTCCTCTGTTATAATCCCATACCAGAATCCATCTACAACTATATTTGCCGGTGTCGTAACAGGAACCATATATCCTCGCTATATATTCTTCTTTGAAATCTCCGTCAATATCTGCAACGGAGCCCGAATAAAGTGTCTTTTCTACATTTGAGGGCGGGTCGAAATTTTTTTGGAAAGGACATTCGTCTTCTTCATCCTCATCACAAGGAAGCTGAGCGCAATAGGGGACTGCGTATCCTCTGCCTGCGGTGTTTCGACACTCAACCTTAAACCATCTCCAATAAATACCGTCGCCTAATTCATCCTCTGCGCGCCTAACGTAATCATAGCTGCGCGGCCCATTTTGCTGAATATATAAATCTGAGAATGGTGAGTCTAGATCGTTTGGATCTAAAGATGTAGGGTAATCATTTATCTTAACATACACGTCTATAGGTGCGTAACTATCGTACATCGCTATCAACTTTATCCCCCTGGAATCCTTATGCGTCACATGCTGGCCATCAATATATAGCTGCGTTCTAGGGTGAGTATCCCAATTGGTGGGTCTTATATTAGCCATGAGCATATTTGACCAGACTCCGCTTTGACCTGAGTAAAACGGCTGGACTGAACCGATGCCAAACGGGTGCGCAGGATCGGGAATATGCTTATGTTCAATCACGGTCTCTGCATATCCCTTTAAGTCCCCTTTCGTCGCGTGTGCCTTTGCAATCACATCGCGATAAGTCTTCATCTCCAGACGCTGCTGATAATTATACTTCATGCCCGTGCGTATCAGATTGACCAGACACAGCAGGATAATCGGAACAATTATAGCCAGTTCCAAAAGCGCCTGGGCTCTTTTTGTTGACAATCTTTTTCTTTTCGGGTCTTTATGGTCCATAAATCCTCTCGCTCCCTGTCTTTGATGTTGACTCATCATGGGTCGTCTCAAGTTGCCTAGTGACATAATAATTAACCCCGTTATCAATAAAAATTTCTCTTGTGATATTAGAGAAAACATCGGAGGTCTGGGTAGTTTTAATGCCCTGCGGCCCTGTCTCTGTGCGGCCTGGCCAGTATTGCGGCCCGACTGAATCGGCAATATCTCTTAGCCTGCCCGCAAAGCTGCGCCTTACATAGATCTGCATGGCAATCAACCCCGCGATGATAATTGCGATCAGCACCGCATATTCCATTGTCGTCTGCCCCTTATTCGTATTTTTTCTCATAGCCCAAAACATAATTTCCTGTCCCATCCACGACTTTGGACGATGTGTTATAATCGTAAATAATCTTTGTGCCGCCCAAAAGAAGTATCCCTTCTTCTTTGCGCTGTGTATAATCCAATGTCCCGTCTGCCTTTCCGCTAATAATCGAGGCATTACTGCTAACTAAATGACCGATTAAAGGATCCTGCTCCTCTCCGGCATCCTTCTGAAGAGCGATTTGATCGACAGAATATTTGACTACACTTTGAATAGCGCGTTTTGTATAAACCTGCATGCCGATAAAAACAGCTACAACCAAACTTAAAACTACGGTATACTCGGTTAAGCTCTGTGCTTTATTAAAGATATTTTTATGAATTCTTAGTAACATCTTACCTTCCTTGGTGCCCTGTTATTTATTTAGGGCTAGTAAGGAATAACGGGCAAAATCATCATATTTCCGCTTCTCTGCGTTTGCGCGTTTATGACCGTTGTTTCATCCAGGTCATCGTAAATCAACCGGCTGGTTGAGTTAACATGCGTCCCGTACGAAGACAGATAATAATCTGGTTCGTATTCAAACGCAATATTGCCACCACCAGTTTGATTGGTTTGATTGCGCAGATATAATATAACGCCATCCACAGCATCTTTGTGCTTGCCCTGAAAGCCTCTTTTTACGTAGGCCTGCATAGCCACAAGCGCCATGATAACTGTGGCGATAATTAAAGCGTATTCCGTGAGATTTTGCCCGTTTTTCCTTAGCATCTTAATCAACACCTCTTAATTTATACTTACTTTACTCAGAGTATGCTTTGTCACTATTACGGCGTCCATTCTAATTTATAGCTTGGTGTCGTATAGTTGCCGTCTATTCTTGTTGTTTCCACTCCTATGCTTTTTGAGCTAGTTATGCCGCATACCATGGTTTCCCGAGATGATGCGTTTGTAATTGTGTTGATATCCATTATAGACCCAGGAGAAAACTGTGGTCCCATGCTATCTGCTCCTTCTTTTAAGCTACCCATGTAGCCACGTCTGATAAAAATCTGCATGGCAATAAGGGCAGCGACAATAACAGCAATCACTATCGCATACTCAAGCGTGCTCTGAGCTGTTTTCTTTCTCAAGCGTATAAGCATATTTAATCTTACCTCCCTTCATCAAACAGGTATATTTCTTGCTTTCACAATTATTATAACCCGTTATACTTGAATTTTTGTTCACCACTACGGTCCCTATTGTCATCGTAGATTCTCGAATAGGTACCTTCATTACCTACCGTTTGTCTCAATTGATCTGTGATAGTTGATTCCCGGTTAACCTCATAGTTGCTGTCTATGTAATACGGCTCATACTGATTAGATGGAACACCGGTATAACCTGGAATTATAACACAAGCACCAAACGCTTCCATGCCATCTCTGACCTTACCCTGAAGACCTCTCTTGATGTATACCTGCATTGCAACTACCGCAGCGATAACCAGGCCGATCAATATGGCATACTCGCCTGTGCTCTGTGCTCTTTTCTGTGTTCTTCTGCGAATTAATCTGATAATCATTTACTTAACACCTCCTTCGTAAATTAAAGATATTAATTGTTAAGAAACACGTTGGCTGCTCTATCAATGGTATCTGATGCTGCATTCAACGAGGCATCAGACGCCGGTCTAATAAATGTAGTAGCCGCAACAATTATCAACGCTAAAATGGCAGTAACGACAATTATATATTCTAATGTCGACTGTCCTTTTGATTTTCTTCGTAATCTGAGCCACATAAAGTATCACCCCCTTTTATCTTTATGGCAACACGTAATTAGCCAATTTTGCCGATTCGTCCACGATTTTATTTCCCGCAGCAGAAAACAACTTGCTAAGTCCGGTCGAGCCAGGTGTGGATGGAAAAATAATTAAAACCACAGCAATGACCCCGGCGAGAAGTATCGTCAGGACAATGATGTATTCCAATGTTGACTGACCCTTTTTATTCTGTTTCTTCATCATCCTTCTTCACCTCCTTCTATTTTTTTGATTTTATTGAGGCTCTTCGTTTATCCTGTCCTCAATGACTTTAAAGTTAGCTTGTACGGCCCTCTGCACGTACATTCTCATCGCCACAAACGCGGCAGCGACTACGGCGATTAAGAGTGTGTATTCTAACATTGATTGTGCTTTTTTATTTTTAAATATAATCATTATTCATTCCCTCCGAATCAATACAAATCTACCCCATGGTAGCTCATTGCATCAATAGATGCATTTAACATTTTATCCCCGGTATCCCTCACCGACGTATGAAATGCGACCAAACTTGTTATTACCACAGCGGAGATCACTGCAAATAAAACCAGGTACTCAATCTGTACCTGGCCTGTTCTTCTGAAAGACTTTGAAAAAGTCGTTAATAACCGCGCAAAAATAAAAAACCCCGTCATCTTTTTTTGACGGGGAATCAGTATGTCTTTTCCGTGGCTTATTGTCTTCATTTTATCTATATTAAAAAACCGGGCTACCTTTTTAAGCTTTCGGCTTTCGGTAGCCCGGCTCTCTGAAAAATTTTTTCTTCCGTGGCTTTGCATCCAGCACTAATTTTATAAGACAAAATTAGTGCTGCGACACCTTTATCGCTGCCGTTCGCTTGCGTTTAAAATATACCATATTGAAAGGGCTCTGTCAAGGGCAAAATCCAGTATTGTTGAAAGCGTTTTCCTGAAGCTATCATAGGACCTTGAACCAAAGTTTATAACCGAAAGGATCGATTACTTCAGACTCATTGATTCTGCGGGCAGCGTAAAGCAGGTCATTGCTATGGGCATAGCCCTTGGGAGGAAGCAGGCTCACGTAGAGATGGTTGTTTTTGCGCTGGATACGCCCGGGCAGACTGTAAAAACGCTCTTTTACCGTCGAGAAATCGGCAAACCTGTAGCCATGCGGGAAAAAGTGCCGCTGGGCTGCTGTGCTTAAATTGTTAAGCATTACCTTCAAGTTCTCGTCGAGACTCTTAGGATAAGCTGATTGGATATAGCCCTGTTCTTTCTTGGGTGTCTTTTCTTCGTCGAAAACCGGGTATACAAAGCCGCGGTAGGTAAGCCGTTCAGAACTTGATATTAAATCCTGGTAAGTATCCTCAAAATTCGGCCAGCGCAGAAGAAATAATCTTATAACCTCTTGTGTGTCAATAGTTTGTGTAGGTATATTAGTGAGTAACCCCATACGCGGACTGCTAAAGCCAGAGTTTTTCAGGAATATCGAATTTAGCGTAACTTTTCTATTCTCAGCGCCTTGAGGGAATACAATCAATCTGTCCGTATAGTAAATCTGTTTAGCAAGCTCGGGAAAATAGAAATCTTGAACAATACCGATATCGCCCTTGAGGAATTCCTCTGCCTCTTTCTGCCAGGGCCAGAATCCGAATACAAAGAATCTCTTAGCAGGAACGATATTTTTATAACTTTTAAGCACCGTTTTCTTAAAATCGCAAATATCCAGCTGGACGATCCTTTTAGAAACAAAATCCTCAAAACTATAAGCAAATTCAGAAACCAGCGGCGAAAAACTGCGAAAACTGGGGACGTTAAATAACAGCACAGATTGGACATTTCTTGTGAACAATTGGACAAATCTATCGTCTATATAATTGCTTGCTTTGTCTATATTTACAGTCAGGTTATCAGGAATGTTAGGCTCTTGCCAAATCGATTTCATCCTGGCATCAATATAATAGCCAGAACCATCAGAAAGCACAATCTTAAAATAAAGGGCCTCTTTAAAGCTGTTTAGGCACTCGTTATAAAGCCTCATAACAAGCTCTTCTTCCCCCTTCAATTTATGCACAAAATCAGCCATTTCTGAGGAGCTTGGCTTCTGCTCGGAATTAATAAGGGTCCATAGGCCTTGTTTATTATAGGCATCAAGGCCTTTTAGATTTATCATTCCGAAGACAGTAAAATAAAGCAGAATATTGCTTTTTATTTCAGCTTCCTTAGGATCGATTCCAGGAGAAAATTCTCTTACAATATTGCCAAGAATTGATGACTTTGAAATCTCCCATTCAGCAGCCTTCAAGAAATATGTGCCCATGGAATCAAGCACTTCATCTTCTTTGATTGAGACCGGCTGCATAAAGCTGCTAATCTCTACGGAAGCGGTTTTCTTTTTAGGCTCCTGAATCTTAGCTGGTTCGGGTTGCGGAGGTTCCGGCTTCGCAGGCTTAGGCGGTTCAGGCTTTGGCTCTTTTGGCTTCTCTTCCCTAGGTGATTCTATTGGCTTTTTTTCCGACGGGATTTCAGGCTTTAGCGCAGGCTTGGGCGCTGCGGGTTTAGGAATTTCCTTCAGCTTCTCAGGTTCAGGTTTAGGAGTTATTTCAGGCTTCTTTGGGAGTTCTTTTTCCTTGGGCGGAATTATTGGTTTTTCTTCCTTTTTGGGCAAGGGCTTTTCATGGATTTCAGGCTTCTTTAGAGGTTGTTTTTCTTCGCTTTTTTCAGGTGGTAAAACTGGTTCTGGCTTAGGTTGAATTTCAGGCTTTTTCTCCGTGATTGAGTGCGCCTTTTCTAGGAGTAGCGGTTCAGGTTTAGTGGCCTTTCGAGGCCTGCCTATATGCTTGCTTAAATCAGCCTCTTTGATGACTGAATTTATACTAGATTTTGAGATATTAACCCCAAATTTCTCCTTTATAAGATTGACAAAATCGCGGCAACCCAGCTTGGGCTCACGCCTCTTTTTTCTGACGATAAACTCAACTATTTCTCTGTCTATTTTATATGGCACGCCCATATCTCAAACCCCGACTAATCTAAATATTCTGGACATTTTAACTTATTAGTAATAAAGTAATTAGTATCTATTGTCCAATTGTTCTCAGCCATTAGATTATAGCATAAACTGCTATTTTGTCAAGGCAAAAACTGGGGCTATGGTAAAATTTTCTTCCTTAGCCCAAAAACCTAAAAAAGGCTTTTTATGGCTCGATTTTGATAATATCGCCTGATTGGGTATTTGTGCTTTGGATGGTGCCTAGGGCTAGCTCAATAACCAGGTTGGAATGCAAGAATACGGGGCTACAATGAAAAGGCTTAATATCTTGGACTATGCCTACTATTTTATTGTCTTTATCCAAAAAAATCGCATCGATAGCAAAACGCATAAAAAACATATGAATTTGGCGACAGCTAGTAATAACCAAGGCTTCGCCTTCTTCTAAAGATTCTCTGCCTAAAAGACCCTTCATGCGATTTGAAAATGAATCAGCAACTGCGCCTTTAGTGGCAAGAATAGTATTCTTTGTAATATTCGTAATCTTCATTTTAATTATTTTTTGAAAATATCATCCGGAAGGACAATGCCGCGAGTTAGCATTTCGTCGAAGAAAGTAGGAACATATCCGGTGGGACGAAACTCTCCTAAAACCTTACCGTCTTTATCTATTCCTTTTTGTCTAAAAACAAAAATGTCTTTTAGGTTTATGTGGGTTTCATCGAGCATTCCGACAATCTCGGAAATCTGCACAACTTTTCTGGAGCCATCAGATAGCCTGGTTGTATGCACGATTAGATGGATGGCGGATGCAATCATCTCGCGTATCGCCCTGAAGGGCAACTCTATGCCGCTCATCAATATCATAGAGTCAAATCTCGCTAAGACATCCTGGGTGGAATTGGCATGGACTGTGCTTAAGGAACCGTCGTGGCCGGTATTCATTGCCTGAAGCATATCTAAGACTTCAGGTCCTCGGCATTCGCCGATGATTATGCGGTCCGGCCGCATACGAAGAGTATTTTTAAAAAGGTCCCGGATAGTAACCTCTCCCTTACCTTCAATATTCGGCGGCCGGCTCTCAAGCCTTGCCCAATGCGGCTGCTGGAGTTTAAGCTCAGCAGCATCTTCGATGGTAATAATCCGTTCTGTCTTGGGGATATATAAAGAAAGTATATTCAATAGAGTTGTCTTTCCGGAACCGGTTCCGCCGGATACAATCATATTTTTTCTTGCCAGGACGCAGGCCTCTAAGAATTGCGCCATTGTAGGGATAATGGAATTAAAACGGTTAATCAAATCATCCATTATATAGCGCTCGCGGCCGAATTTACGGATGGTAAGCATCGGTCCGCCTAAAGATAAAGGCGGAATAACCGCATTTATACGCGAGCCATCCGGAAGACGGGCATCCACGGTGGGAGTTGACTCATCAATCTTTCTTCCCAAAGGAGCAATAATCCTATCAATTACTGCCTTGACTTGAACATCAGAGATGAATGTCTTCTGCGTAAGCTCTAGCTTGCCCAGCCGCTCGACATAAATCTCATCTTTATTATTAACCATAATATCGGTAATATCTTCGTCTCTTAGAAGATCCTCTAACGGCCCTAGGCCGAGGACCTCGTCGGCAATCTCCTTAACTAATCTATCGCGCTCCTTGTAAGTATCGATAACGGCGCCGGTTTCTTCGCCCAAAAGGTTAGAAATAATCTGCTCTGTGGCTTGACGAAGCTTGCCCATTTTTTTGGGGTCATTTATAGTTGCTAGATCCAGCCTCCTTAAATCCATTTTCTCAAGGACCCTGGAATGAATCTTTCTCTTTATCTTAACTAATTCGTCTTCTTCTTTATCTTTGAATAGCTTCATACTTTTTATAGGCTCAAGTATCCCGAACTTCTGCCAGAATTCCCCGGGCTTGGGAAGCTTATCTATGGTCCTCAACTTTGCTATTTCCTGATGCTCAACATATAAATTAGATTTATCCAAATCCTGGACAAGTTTCCTAAAGGATACGGCTACTTTGCTGCGGGGGCTGTCTATCACTACGGGATTTCCGCGGTTAAGCGCCATGCCCACGGGTTTGCCCTCGGATGGTATGCGGGCGAATATCTCGCAGGGAAGCGCGGATCGTACCTCCTGCCAGGCAACGCCACCCTTGCTCTCGGAACGGTTTAATATAAGCTTGACCATCTTTAAGGGAAATCTTAAGGTCTGAAGCACATCCAGGCTCCACCTGGTCTGATAAACCGCTAATATATCAGGCGTGACAATCAATAAAATTAAATTAGACAGGTCAAAAACAGTTACGAGATTTTCCGTAAAGGCCTTGCCTACGTCGATAATAACATAATCGTAGATCTGGGAAACTTTCTCTATGAAGATTTTTAGTCTCTCTGCGGTTAAGTAGGGCGCCTGTTTAAGGTGGGTGGTGCCGGAAATAAAATCTATACCGGAAGAATGAGAAACCACATGCTTTTTTATATCTTGAGGTTTTTCGCTGGCGGTGAGGCTAGACAGTATGTCGACCATTGCGACCTTCGGGGTGACGTTTAGCATACGGGCCATATCCTGTCCGGCCTGAGAGTCTAGATCGACCAGGATTACCTCATTGTTTTCCCTGGCTAAAGTGACTGCCAGATTGACAGCCACGAAGGTTTTGCCGACGCCACCTTTGTTACTGAAGATTGCGAGTGTTCTTGATTTCATATTTAATCTATGCGATACGCAATTGGGATATCAATCCATAGATCTGTGGTCTCTATGCTGGCAGGAAACACGGGATAGGGTGATTGTAACTCGGTTGCCTCGATTGCTGCATCGTCGAATATATCGTAACCGGAAGATTCTTTTACGCTTACTCCCGAAAGATTTCCGTCGGAGATAAGATGAAGATTTAGCTCTACTGTACCTTCCCAACCAAACTGTCTTGCTTCTTCGGGATATTTAATTGCCTCTGCTATTTTTGCCTGGACCAAACGTACATATTGCGATATTGATGATGGTATAGCCTGTTTAGGCTCCTCTGTCACAACCGCAGAAGTTTTTTCTATTTTTCCTGAATCCTTTTCTTCATCCTGAGATACGCCACTGGCCCGTCGAATAATCGAAGGGGTCACGGAAATAACTAATTCTGTATCGGTCTTGCTATAATCTCTCCATCTAAAAAGCGCTCCTAGAAGCGGGATATCCATCAACAATGGTATCCCGCTGATATTATCTTTAGAAAGACTGTTTTTGATAAGGCCTGCCAAGAAGACTGTTTCCCCGTCTCTTAAATATAGCTGGGTCGTTGCAGTACTGGTCTCCATAAGAGGGTAGCTTGAGCCACCAATAGTTACCCAAGAAGCAATATCGCTAATCTCGGTGTTTATTTCCGTGTTGATTAATTCTGCTTCGCTGACCACGGGCTTTATCTTAAGGACAACTCCGTATTGTCTATATTCCACGTTTGTCTGGGTAGTGCCTGATGAAGTCGTGCCTGTAGTCACGATAGGCACCTCTCCTCCCACCACAAACTCTGCTTCTTTGCCGCTTAAGCATACAAGTTTGGGCCGAGATAATACCTTAGCTTTATTTTGGGACTCTAACATACGAATCTTAGCAGTTAGGGCATCTCTAGACCATTCTACTACCCGGAATATTTTACCAAGCGAGGCCGTGCCATCTTTGGTAGTAGCAACGCCGCCACTGGAACTAGTTGATGCTGAGTATGGTTCTTCTCTAAGCTGCAATGACTGAAGCCAATCTATGCCCAATTCCCTAACCGCACTCTTGGTCAGCTCCAGAATCTGGACATCAATCTGGACTAAAGCAACTTCCTCTGCGATTTTGAGAAGATTTATTATTCTATCTCCAAAAGAGGAAAGAACAGAATCAACCCTATTCATGTCTGCCTCGAGAAATTCCCCTGTTACGACCACCTTGCCTTCATCCTTATTGATTACCAAATTTAGATTATTAATATTAAAATTGCCTAAGAGTTTCTTTAAGCGTTCCTGCAAACCTATTAGATCCTCGGCGAACACCCTTATCAATATTGTCCTCTCGCCTGTTTCTTCCCATATTTTTAGGGTAGTCGTGCCAGCACCTTTACCGACTAAATATATCTCGGTATCTGTAATTCTATCAAAATCGGCTATGGTAGGGTCTACGACGGAGACCCTATCGGGATAACTAATTTCTAATATTTCAAGGCCCCCGATTAATAAATTAACTTCTTGAGTTTCCTCCGAGGCTGCTATATCGCTTCTCTGGAAGCTCAGACAAAGAAAAATACTGATAAATATAATTACGACAATATATAAAATATTTTTTTTCATAAACATATCCCGCCTATTATTCCCTTTTTCCTCCTCTATATATCTCTACTTCCTTATTTTCCGGCTGTAGGCCAAGATCTTCTTGCTGCTCTTGAATAGTTGTAAGATCGATGCCTTGCTGGGAAAAAATATATTGCAATAAGGTATCCGTGCTTGTAATCGGTACAAGTTCTATAGTAGAATCTAAAGGCGAACGCAAAATCAGCTTCAATTGACCTTGTTGTTGAGCGTAGGTAATCAGCTCCGCCTCCCTGGGGCTAAGAGCCAGCGTTATTGTAGGAGCCCTGGGGGGAGCTGGCCCACTTGAATCCTCTTCCCGTTCAAATTGAGTACCTACAGCCAAAATTAACACATTCTGAAATAACATTACTGTTGCTATCTGCATCTCTGCTTTTCCATTTATTATTTGAGGAAACGGAAAATTACCCAATATATCAACATAATCTCCGGGCCTAAGCATGCCTCCGACGGCAGAAAGCTGATCTACGCTAATTGTAATCGCCCTTTTGCCGAAAGGAGTCTTCATTGCTAAGGTGGAGCCTTGTCCTCTAGATACTGTATCTGAAAATTTACTAGAAAGAATCTGTTCGTTCGCCGCAATATCTACAACGACCCTCTTGCCTAAAGCCGCCTCTGCTGAATTCAGCGCTCCGGGCTGAACAAATTGCAAAGGAATATCCTGAAAGGCCAGCATGGTTTTATCGATGCTTGTGCCGGCCGGAATTTGTTTAGTCGCTATCAAAACCCTGGCTATCTGTTGCGTGTCCGTTTTAGAAGCCTTTTCTTTTTCAAACTGCCGGATATATTTATTAACTAGGATCATAGCCGCTACGCCCATCACTATAGCAACAATCAGACTAATCTTTTTCTTATCCATTTTGTCCTTACCTCAAAAGTTGATCGTGAAGCTCAATATCAGCTTGTTGTCTGAGTTTCTCGGTTAATTCCTGTATCTTTTGATTCTGCTTTAACATCGTAAGCTCTGCCTTGATCTCATCCCATGCTTCCGAAAGAGATTTTTGCTTACCGCCTTTTTTACCTTCGAGTTTAATAATGTAATATCCGTCTTCGCCTTTAAACACATTGCTTACCTTGCCTATTTCTAAAGAAGCAACCGCAATATCAAATTTAGGGAATTTTGGCGAATCGATGTATCCTAAATCGCCGCCATTGGAAGCAGTTTCGCTTTTTGAATACTGCCTGGCCGTGCTCGCGAAATCCGAACCCCGAAGTATCTCGATTAAAATCTGATTTGCCTGCGACTCGGTATCTGCTACTATCTCCCTAATACGATATTGCGTAAGCTCTGTGAATCTTTGCTTCATGATATTATAATAATCTTCGATTTCCTTTGAGCTTACAGTTACATTCTCGGTTTCCTGGGTTATAATCTCCCGAACAAGCAGACCGTTCATAAATTCCCCAGAGGCATCCATGATCTCTTTTTTCTTATCCAGGCCGCGCCTTTTTGCCTCCTGAACCAGTAGCTGCTGGCGGAGAAATTCATCTAATATGGCCCTTTTGTCGTCGACAGATTGGATTTTAAACTCAGGAATGAGCTGTTCTAGATTGGCAATCCTTTCGTTGAATTCCTCTAGGCTCATGCCCCAGTTATTGATCCTGACTAAAAGGGTCCCATCAATCTTGAATGTTGTCCCAGGGGTCTTTTTTTTAGGAAACAGGTCAGAAAGAAACGGGATTTGTTCGCAACCCAAGCTAAACAAAGAAATTGCTAAAAAAACTACGAACAACCCCGCAATCGGCGCTTTCCTTGCTCTTAAATTTATCATAACTGCCTTTCTTCAAATACTTTGTTAAAATTATATCAATAATCCTAACTCTTTGCAAGTAAAAAATAATTTTATTTCGATAACTTTCTCGTCTTCCTATATCTATTATAAAATAATAATCCCTCGTGGCTTATGTTTTCCTAGGACCGCTCGGGATCACTCCGACGATACGTCGGAGTGGTAGCCCCAACGAGATTTCCCCGACGCCCTCTTTTTCTTGTATGCGTCGGGATCCCGCCATATTATCTTTAAGAATATGGGCGGGAGAACTCATGGATTATTAAATAGCCCCAACGAGATTTGAACTCGTGTCTTCAGCTTGAGAAGCTGACGTCCTAGACCGAACTAGACGATGGGGCCAAGCAACATCTTTCTTTGCAAATATAATTATCCTTATTTAATTGAGTAAATTCTATCAAAAGTTACTTCTTTATGCAACAAAAATGTTGACACTCTTAAGTTTACAGCATAAAATAGAAAAAATGGAATCTTTAAGTCTTTGAATTTGTAGCGACATCCGCCTAAGCTGAACAGCTTTCGCGTTCAGCTTAGGCGGACAAAAAGGAAAAATATGTCTACATGGATTGGAATAGGAACGAGTAAAGAAAAAGATTCCTTACGGGCTGCCAGGGAAGCTGCCCTCTTGGCTAAAGTAGGAACAAAACAGGACAAGATTGACCTGGCGCTTATATTCTGTTCTGTGTATCATAAGCCCACAAGCGTCCTTAGCGGTATACAACAGATAATGCCTGAGGCAAAAATAATCGGCTGCTCGAGTTTCGGAGTTATCGTCTCCGAAGGAATTGATAAATACGGCGTCGCTGTATTGGCGATTAAGTCGGATAATATAAAATTTAGTCTCGGCTGCTCAAATAACCTTAATGAAAAAAACGCCCGCTTGGCAGGCCAGGAACTTGCAACAACTGCTCTCTCAGGGCTGCCTTCGGGACAGCGCGATATCTTTATGATGTTTTCCGACGGCCTAATCAATAATTCCTCCGAACTGACGCGAGGCGTCCAGGATATATTAGGAAAAAGCTTCCCCTTAATCGGGGCTGCTGCAAGTGACGACTTTAAATTCGCCAAAACCTACCAATATTGTCAAAATAATGTTTTTACCAATTCCGCTACCGGAGTCCTTTTGGGCGGAGTTTTTAATTTTGGCTTTGGGGTAAAACACGGATGGAAACCGTTAGGCAAGCCGCACGTGGTCACAGATGCCGAAGGTACGCTTATCAAGAAAATCGATCATAAACCGGCGATCGCTATGTATGAAGCTTATTTTGGCGCAGAGGCCCAATCTCTATACAAAATGAAATTATCGCGAATCGCTGTCCTGTACCCCTTAGGGATTAATACCCCCGGTGAAGATGAATTTATTCTGCGTAACGTTATTGAAGCCGACAAAGACGGCGCCCTCAGCTGCCAAGGCGATGTCCCCGTCGGAGCCGAGATAAATTTAATGATCGGCTCAAAAGATTCTTGTATCGAGGCGGCAAAAGAAGCAGCGCTTGAAGCAAAGAAAGCATTGAAAGAAAAGCCGGCAAGCCTTATAATAGTCTTTGATTCAATATCTCGCAATAAGCTTTTAGGAAGAACCGCGTTTGAAGAGATCCGCTCGGTCAAAGAGATACTGGGGCGTAATTCGCCGCTTATTGGATTATACTGTTACGGAGAGATAGCTCCGTTAAAAGCCTTGGATTACCGAGGCAGGAGCTATTTTCACAATGAAACTATCGCAATATTGGCGATAGCATAAAATAAAGTAAAATGTCTGAATTATTCCAAACTACGGATGCGAATCAACTGCTAAACCTAATCGGCTTTGTCTCGCTTTTTACTGCAGTATGTCTGATGATAATCTTGATAGGAAAGATCGGACAGATCAGACAGCTGCAAAAATCCCTGGATAAATTAAAAAGGTCTTTCGACCAGCTGGATGAACAGGCAAAGCTTATCGTCAAGACCGACCTTGAATTAAACAAGACGCAGGAAGAACTGGATAAAAAGGTCGCCGGATTGTATACTTTACAGAAAATATCGCGCCTTGTAAGCACGACCCTCGATGAGGATGAAATCTTCCGGCGCATCCAGCAGCCCATAATCTCCGAGCTCGGTTTTGAAAAATGCTTCGTCCTGATGTACGATAAAAAAAGGCAATTCTGTTCTAAAATATGTTCGGGCTATTCTAAGGATGAGTTGGATAAAATTCTCTCTTTGCTAAAAAGCGAGTCTCTAATGGACTTAGTCCGCAAAGAAGGCAAGATGCTTTCTTCGCTGGATATCTCCGAGCCCAACAGAAAGAAAATCGCCAATATCCTGCATATGACCTACTTTATTATCTCCCCCGTAATAACGCAGGACGGAATCGAAGGAATATTCTTTGTAGGAAACGGCCCTGGTTCTATCCCCCTGACCGAAGGAGACCAGGATATGATCTCTATCTTGGCGACCCAGTTCGGTCAATCGCTGGAAAACGCCCGGCTTTTCGAGCAGGTGTATCGCTCCTCCCAAGAACTTGAAAAAAAGATAAAACAAAGGACAAAAGAACTGGCCGATGCCCTGGAAGAAGTAAAAAAAATCAGCAAGATAAAATCCGATTTCGTTTCGGCGGTCTCGCACGAATTAAGAACACCCCTTACCTCTATAAAAGGCTACGCCTCGATTCTTATGACCGGCAAGATGGGCGACATCCCCAATGCCGTAAAAGAAAGGCTCGAGAAAATAAACAAACACAGCGACAGCCTTGTTGAGCTGATCAACGACCTTCTGGATATTTCGCGTATTGAATCCGGCAGGGTCGACATGAAATTTGAGTCTGAGAATATAAAAGATATCGTCGATACCGTGGCTGACCTTTTAGGGCCTCAGATAAAAGCAAAACAAATAAAGTTAAATCTGGAATTACCCGAGGGGCTAGCCAATGTCTTGATCGACCATTCACAAATAGAAAGAATATTTATCAATCTTATCGGAAACGCAATAAAATTTACTCCCGAGAAAGGAAGCATTACTGTCAACGCACAAGATATCACAGATAAAGTCCAAATCAACGTTGCTGATACCGGTATGGGTATTTCGCAAACAGATAAGAAAAAGATATTCGATGAGTTTTATCGCGTGGACAATGTCTTGAATCAATCGCTAAAAGGCTCAGGGTTAGGCCTTTCTTTAGTAAAATATATCGTTGAGGCGCACAAAGGGAAAATCTGGGTTGAAAGCCAGCTTAAAAAGGGAACTACTTTTAGTTTTACTCTACCTAAGGCGACATAAAATGTTAAAACAAAAAATATTAATTGTTGATGACGATCCAGATATACTGGATATCCTAAGGATTGTTCTGACCGAAGAGAATTTCGACGTAATCCAGGCCACCGACGGCGAGGAGGCTTTAGAGTTGGCAAAAGAAAAATCTCCGAACTTAATTGTCCTGGATTACAAAATGCCAAAAGTCAGCGGTATAGAAGTCTGCAAGCAGCTGCGAAAAGATATCCTCCTGCAACACCTTCCCATTATCATGCTTACGGGCAAAGGTGAGACTAAGGATAAGGTCGAAGGCTTAGGCGCCGGCGCTGATGATTATATTGTCAAACCGTTTGAGCCACAAGAACTCCTGGCTCGCGTAAAGATGGTCTTAAGGCGGACTTCCAGGGAATTAGACGCCAATCCTTTAACAAAACTTCCCGGGAATGTATCTATCTTAGATGAACTTCAGAGCCGAATCGATAAAAAGTCGCCTTTTGCTGTCGGCTATGCGGACCTGGATAAGTTTAAGGCTTATAATGATACTTATGGTTTCGAACACGGCGACGATGTAATAAAAGAGACCGCCAGGATTATAATCAAGGCGGTAAAGACAAAAGGAAACCCCGATGATTTCATCGGCCATATCGGCGGAGACGACTTTGTGTTTATCTCAAGCCCCGAGCGCGCCGACGGTATCTGTAAAAAGATTATCCAGGATTTTGAGATAGCTGTGGCAAAATTTTATAATAAAGAGGATGCCCGGCGAGGCCACATATTAGCAAAAGACCGTAAAGGCCGAGAGCAAAAAGTACTCCTGCTGTCCGTTTCAATAGGTGTAGTTACTAACGAAACTCGCGAGATTAACCACGTAGCAGAGATAGGCGAGATCGGTGCAGAGCTAAAGGAACACGCCAAAAGCCTAGAGCGCTCTAGTTATATAAAAGACAAAAGAAAATAATCTAAAAAATCATGCAAGAACGCATTAAGAAAATATTAAAGGTTTTGTTTATTATTGTCGTAATAATTTTTGTTGTCTTTCAGTTTAAGCCCAGGCTTGCTCCCTACTTTATAAATAAAGGAATAAAGAATTTTGAAGAAAACGACCTTAACCAAGCGCTACTTTTTCTAAAGACCGCTTCCGCGCTTGATCCTGATAAGCCTGTAATCCATTTTAAATTAGCTCAAATCTATCAAAACAAAAGGTCGTTTTATCAAGCGATAGAAGAATATAAAAAGGCAATAAAATCAAATCCCCAATATGCTGAGGCATCTGTGGGTTTGGCGGAAATCTATATTGAGATTGGCCGTCATGACGATGCGCTTTTGGAATTAAATGAGACCTTAAAACTTGCTCCGGAAAATCAAAAAGTAAAAGAAATGATGGAACTGGCAAAATATGATTACACTCAGTCTCAACTCGATAAAGCTGCTAAGGCATATATGAGAAAAGAGCGCGATGAGGCAAGAGAGATTTTAAAAAATGCTGCCGGTCTGCAACCAGATTATCTGTTTAATCTTTTCGTTGTGGAAAATATATTGACGAAAAAAGAATCAACCAACAAGGATATAACTGTTTTGGAAAAAATCGTTAAGTGGGATCCGGAATATCGCATCGTTTACAGACTGCTTGGCGATAGCTGGCTAAAAAATCTGGAATTCAAAAAGGCGATCAGCGCCTATGAAAAATATCTTACGATTGAACCAAATGATGCCTCCATTCACAATAACTTGGGCGTCTGTTATAATCGCCTCGAGCTTCTGGACAAATCAATCGAGCAATATCGAATTGCTCTTTCACTTTTGCCGGATAATCAAAATGTCATTTATGGTCTGGCTTCGAGCTACCGCCAAAAGGAAATGTATGAAGAAGCAATAAAACTTTATAATCATTTACTAAAATTGGATGCTAACATTGCTTATGCCTATTTAGATTTGGCTAAGATTTATAAGAATACGGAAAAACCTGACGAGGCAAAAAAGAATCTTGATGAGGCTATTAAAATCGCAAAAGATAATCTTCAAAAAAATCCTGCAGATGAAATCTCCCGCAGAACCATCGATAAAGCAAATTCATTATTAGAGGAACTTCCCAAAGACCAAACCGAAAAATAATCTAAATTTTTTTCACTAGAAAATAGAGAGGCGCCCGCCTTAAAAAGGCGGGCGCCTCATCGATATCGAAACCATCCAATTACCTGCTTATCCTATCTCGGTTGCGGGATAGCATGTAATTTTATTGGCGGAGGTTTTCTTCTTTCTTTAACCTGTATCCTTAACGTACCTAAGGCATACAACGGATACCCCTGTGCCTGAGCATTGAACTGGATATTGTGTATACCTACGTCCTGAGCTTCAGGATGCACATAGAGCATACCAGTGGTTAATCCAGGCTGCTGGTTAGTAACCTCAAAGTGTATACCTCCTATAACATTAGCAGCAGATAGCTCTATGTCATAGGCCGGATATGGGCTCCGAGCAGTTATAGGAATATTTACAGTCTCACCTACTCTGACTATGCTGTTAGCCAATGGTTGGATAATAACTGGCGGGTACTCAAAATATGGATCAACAATTATCGGTACCTGGGCTGAAGTCCAACCTTCATTATGATCTGTAACATGGTAGTTGACATAGTGTATGCCTTCACTAACACCCACTAACCTCACCAGGGCCTCAACGCGTCCTGAGTAGGGTTTGGTGATGACAACGAACATAGGATCCACTATAGCACCTGTAACAGTCAGGTCTAAGTCTTGACCATCAACGTCTGTGGCACCAATGACAATGTCAAGGCTATTACCTTGCTCTATGGAGTAGTTGCTAATAGGATCAAAGATCGGCGCAGAGTTGATCGGTCTACCTTTACCTTCAGCAGTACCTGACTCAATGACAATCCCTTCGCCTTCAGCAAACAACTTTGGCGTTATTGACAAAACTAAACTCAAAATCAAAATTAATGTTAACCGTGGCTTTTAATCCTCATTATTCTCTATTTCTTTATTTTCCTTTGGTTATTAAGATTGTATTTAAAGTATACAACATTTTTTTACGGTTTCAAGGGGCTAGAGTGGCTTTTGGGAAAGCGTTTTCTCGAGGTAGGCGCCAAACAGATATTGACGCAGTTTCATTTTTATGTTAGATTGGATCCGGGAGTAAAAAATGCCTAAATTTCTTACTTTGGTTGGTATGGCGTGCGCTATCGCGGGCGGGGGGACGCTAGTAGTTTTACTGCTTGCGATGATTAATAATCAGATACCTTTAGATCTTACCGGGGTTTTCCTGACTACTCTGCCTTTTGCCTTCATCATAATAGCCGCAATCCTACTTACTCGTAATAGAATATAATCCTTCAAAAATAGTTGTCATTTTCTTATTCTGGTTGCGCAATAAGGGCAGATCGTGCGCCTTCTGCT
>JBDRFF010000040.1:0-4624 GCA_043819095.1 Candidatus Omnitrophota bacterium | reverse complement strand
AGATGAGAATCTCGACCCTTTAGGTTACCGCACACTTATAAGCTGGAAATTAGCGGATAGTTATTTCAAGGAAAATATTTCACAAGAGTTATTTAAGAATTGCCTGCCCGCCAATATTTATCCGAAGGAAGACGATATTGTTTTATCGCTTAAGGCTGGAGATGCCGATTATAGCTTCGAGTACCTAAGTATCGCTAAAAGGGAATCCTTGCGTTTTATTAAACTACCCCCTCAGATTAATTTGGGAGATACCAGCTTCCTTGCGCTTTACGATAAAGCCTCGGTAAGTGTTTCCAGCAAAGAAAGAAACAGGCTCATTGAATTAAAAGGAAAACCGATAACGTTTGCGATAGGATTTTTAAAAGGCAGTATTTCCAAGGACTGGCCTAAAAAATTCTTTAAATTCTTGTTTTCCCAAGAGGCTCAAAATATTTTTAAAAAATATGGCGTAGAAATAGATTCAAGATATTGTAAAGGAAGTATCACTCAGGAATTTAAGGAGCTATGTTTGCCAAAAGAATAATTTTAGTAGGATTATTAGCTCTAGCGCAATTATTGTTGTTCTCGTGGCTGGATGCAGGGACAAATTCCTTACTTTTTTGCGCCAATCTGTTTTTTATCTATTGCGGATTACTTTATGCAAAGAGGCTGAAAAATTTCCGATGGTCAATATATCTGGCGGGATATTTTGCGCTGTTTTTTACCCTCATTGCTTTAAGTCAGCGGCCACTTATTTTTATACTTGTGCTTTTTCTCTATGCCAGTCTTTTTCATCTACCTAGAATTTTAGGCTACCTGTTTATTTTCATTTTCTGCATTATTATATTTACCGCCTACTGGATATCGGGGCTGATAGTATTTAGCCTTTTTTATTTTATAATCTTAGAGTTTATCAGAAAGAGGGGTAATGTATTTATAACTTTTATGTTTGGGATGGGATTTTTACTTCTGGCTTTGATCCTGTTGCCGCTTCTAAATCTACTCTTCCAGTCTTCATTGCAGACTCTTGCTTCTACCCTGAATCAGGATATACGCAATGCTTTGGCAGTAAGCTTCGGCACTGCCTTTATCTCAACCTTGATAATTTTTTTATTCGGTGTCCCTTTGGGGTTTTTTATGGCTAGAATTGATTTTAAGTTTAAGCCATTGGTGGATGCGCTCATAGACCTTCCGATTTTAGTGCCTCAAACCGCAGCCGGGATTGCTTTACTCGTTTTTTTAGGGCCTAAAACCCCTTTAGGTAATTTTTTTAACCGCGTCTTTGGTATTAACTTTGCCGGAAGCTATCTCGGTATAATTGTCTGTCAGATATTCGTGAGTATGCCTTTCCTGGTGCGTTCAGCAATCAGCGCTTTTGAGTCAGTCAATCCCAAATTTGAGAATGTAAGCAGGACTTTAGGCACAGATCCGAGGCAAACATTTTTTAAGGTGTCGTTACCTCTTGCTTTACCCGGTATATTTAACGGATGCATCTTAAGTTTCTGCCGGGCATTGTCCGAATCCGGAAGCCTGATGATTGTGGCCTACAGGCCTTCTACGATTCCCATTTACGTCTACGATGTATTTGTCCAGTACGGAACAAAAGAGTCTGTCCCCATTACGATAATGTTTTTGATAATTTGTTTATGGAGCTTTGTGGTGCTTAAGTGGATTTATGAAACACGCAGGAAATCAATTTTACGGATATGATTAAAATAACAAACCTTTGCCGAAATTGGGGAAATTTCAGTATCAGCGGCGTCAATTTGGAAGTTAAGGCTGGGGAATTTTTCGGCTTGTTCGGCCATAACGGCGCAGGCAAGACGTTGCTCCTTGAGACAATCGCCGGTATTTGGTACCCGGATAAAGGGGAAATTTTTATCGATAGCAAAAATATGACTTTGCTTCCTCCGGAGAAAAGGAATATTGGGTTCGTATACCAGGAGCCCTGGCTCTTTCCTCATTTGTCAGTAAAGGAAAATATCTGTTTCGGGCTTAGAGTAAGAAAGAGAAAAAAGAAAGAGATCGAGAGAAGAATCGAGGAGCTCAATGTAATATTAAAGTTGGACAGTGTCCTCCTGCGCAAGAACACCGGGCTTTTAAGCGGCGGAGAAAAACAAAAGGTTTCCTTGGCCAGAGTGTTGGCAACTAATCCCGGAATCATTTTTTGTGACGAACCGACACACTCTCTGGACAGGCAAGCCCGCGAAGCATTTTATAAAATTTTGTCCGATATCAGAAAAAATTTCGCAACGGTGATTGTATTCGTTTCTCATGATTACGAAGAGCTAAAAGATCTAGCGGACAGAATCGGCATTATGGAGGAAGGAAGGCTGGTACAAGTAGATGGAATTATACCCCGCTTTTAGGAAAATATTTGATACTCCTATTCTTCCCGTGAAAGGGACCTGGGTCGACGCTGTAATTTTTATAGTATTTTTCCTTTTGCTTTCGTTTTCCGTATTTTTCTTAAGACAAAGTAAAGCCAGGCAGATAGCCAGGGCCATAATCAGGATTATTTCTATTTTTGTCATCGGCTATGTCTTTTTTGCGCGGATGTGCCTGATTAAAACTTCGGCGTCCAGCATTTCCGGGATAGGCAGGGACGACCTAAGCGCTTTCGGGAATTTTTATATTTTTATATTAGTTGCGGCATTTGTGCTGATTATGGGAAACATCTACTGCGGATGGCTTTGCCCCCTAGGTTTCTTACAGGAGATATCCCGCAGGATTTTCTTTATAAAGTCTAAGAAGGTAAAATTTATTTTTTGGGCGGTTGTTTTAGCAATAGCGCTTATTCTGCTCTATATCTTCAAGCCGGCAAATGATTTTTTTACGGAAAATATAATTGCCCTCTGGTCGCTTGGGCTTTTGGTTATTATTCCGCTCCTGCTTTTAAATCCCAGGATAGATTCTTATCTCAAAGACATCCGCTACGGCTCGCTTTTTTTATATATCCTGATTACAGCGGCCGGGGTATGGTTTGGCGATGCGTGGTGTTGGCTGGCGGAAGGGGAGTTGGATTACTCATCTTTGATCGGATTCCTGGTAATTTTTTTAGCTGCAGCCATCATTCCTTTTGCCTGGTGCCGTTACCTTTGTCCTACCGGAACGTTTCTTTCTATGCTCAACAAGCGTTCGTTGCTGAAGATAAAAAGCGGTTGTAAAAGTGACTGTGATAAATCCTGCGCAGAGATTTGCCCTATTAGCGCAAAGAGTAAGAGTAAACTTGATCCTTCGCTTTGTACTCTTTGCGGCAGATGTTTTAATCATTGCGGCAGCCAATATCCAGATGACGAGAAAAATTAGGTATATTTTAATTTCGCTGGCAGTATTTCAGTGGCATGTCTTTGGTGCCAATCCCCAGCATACTAATTATTCGGAAGTAAATTTTAATTCCGATAAGTTAAAATCGTATTGGGAATTCAATGTAAGTAAACATATTTGGGAATATAGCAAAAGGAGAAGTGTCTGGTCGATCTCTGCAGTTGAAGCAAAAATAGACGGAAATCCGTTTATTTTTATCGGCTCTTATATAAATAATTTATATTGCCTTGATGCCAGAAACGGAAAAGAGGTCTGGCGTTTCACCACCGGCGGGCCGATAAATTCCGCTCCTGTTTTTTGCTGGGTAGGTGAAAAACCTCTGGTTGTCGCTGCTTCTGCGGACAGGATAGTTTACTGTCTGGATGCCAGGACAGGCAGGAAGCTCTGGAGCAATGAAGTTTATCCCTGGACGTTTACGGTGTTTGAGGCAATTACCACTTCGCCAATAGTAGTCGATTTTGATAAGGCCAAAAGAATAATCCTGGGAATTTGGTATGCTGACCGCAGGCCTTTTAAAAATATTCAGAAAGGCGAATTATTATGTTTAGATGCGTTGACCGGGAAAGTAATTTGGAGAAAGGTGGTTTCGGAAAGCTCTCTTTCTTCACCTGCCTTTATCGAAATTAAGGGACAGCCGTATGTGTATATCGGTTCTTCCGATGGGAATCTCTATTGTATTTCAGCTATAGACGGAAGATTCATTTGGAAATTTTCATTAGCGATGCCGATTAGCTCTTCGCCGCTCATTGCTCAAGTGGAAGGCAAAGATGTTGTGATCGTAGGAGGCTCGTTAGGCTTGGTGTACTGCATAGATGCGCAAGACGGCACGGTTATTTGGAAATATCGAACCGGATTAGCTATATCCTCATCCGGCGCTGTTTGTAAAATAGACGGTAAGGCATTATTGTTTCTACCCAGCTATGACCGGTTTTTATATTGTATTGATTTATCTAATGGAGAACGCCTTTGGCGCTATGCGACAAAAAAATATATCTCGTCATCTCCGATAGTGGTTAAAATAGAAGACAGATTATCGGTTATTTTTGTTTCTTTAGATAACCGGATATATGCCCTTGAGGCGAAAACCGGCAAATTATTCTGGAGTTATGCGCTCGGCAAAAGATTATGGTTATATGAGACGAGGGCAGAGACGCTCTGGCCTTCTCCCATTGTTGTCTCCTCAACAGATACGCCTCTTTTAGTCGTTCCGTGGTATGATGGGAAGATTTATGCGTTTACTTCAATAGATTGAAATTGTAACAAAATGAAGTATAATTGTGATGAAGGTTGAAAAAGCGGAAAGTAGCGGAAATTCCAC
>JBDRFF010000039.1:0-8985 GCA_043819095.1 Candidatus Omnitrophota bacterium | reverse complement strand
AAAAGGAAGGAGTTGAGAATGATAAAAATTATTATAAGTCAGTTAATCGCTATCGGTTTTTATCTGTCGTTTGTTTTCTTTAGTTTCTGCGACGGTTTTAATGTCAGGCCTTTGAGAAAGATCGCCTGGGCGATAATATTTTTCTGGATCTGCATCGTATCCCTGCGGTTTCATGGTAGTTTCGACCTTGTTTTTATATTACCACTTACCAGCGTGCTGGCAGTATTTTTGTGCTGGTTTGAGAAAAGGTCCCGGGCTAAAAAGGAATAATAGGCAATGAAAGAAAACTTTTTTAGCGCCATAGAAAAAATTACGCAGAAAGACCCCCGCTACAAACCGGAGGCCTACGAGTTTATGATGAAGGCGCTTTTTTACACTCAGAAAAGCATGAAAAGGCACGTCCATATCAGCGGTAAGGAGCTTCTGCAAGGTATAAAAGAATATTGCTTTGAGCAATTCGGGCCTATGACAAAAGAGGTCCTGACGCATTGGGGCATACACCAGACGGTTGATTTCGGCAATATAGTTTTTAATATGGTAGACGCCGGCCTTATGAGAAAGACAGAAGAGGATAAAATCGAGGATTTTAAAGATATTTATGAATTCAATGATGTCTTCGAAGAGGGCTATCGGCGTAGGCTGGAGAAAGATCTAAGGAAGATCTTGAAGAAAAAGGAGTAAGCATGCAGGCATTTTATTGGGCGATACTGGCAGCGTTAGTTTGGGGAACAGCGCCATTGCTGGAAAAGATGGGCTTAATGAAAATTGATGTATTACCGGGATTATTCTGGAGAATTTTTGGAGTCTTAATAGGTCTTGCTCTGCTGTTAGTGTTTAAATTCAGCGTCGTAAAAGAGGCATTATCTGCTAAGCCGCAGACGATCGTTCTTATTGTGCTGGGAGGGTTCTTGGCAAGCTTTGTCGGGCAGATATTTTTTTACAAGGCCTTAAAACTCGGAGAGCTATCTCGGGTCGTGCCTTTAGCCGCCACCTATCCGGTAGTTACATTTATCCTCGGAATATTGTTTCTTTCCGAAAAGATAACCCTGACTAAATTATCAGGCGTGGCCTTAGTAATCTCGGGGATCCTACTTCTTAAGTGAGTTTAAAGATTATTTTTAACGCAGATAATCGCAGACTATACGCAGATGGTCGCAGATTTTTTATCTGCGTGAATCCGCGTTTGATTTGCGTTAATCCGCGTTAAATAAAATTTCTTGAATAACTTGAAAGAGCTGACTCAGACTCAAAAAAGATTGATTTTTCACTGGCTAAGGATTGTTTTGGTCTCAGAGATAATCCTTTTTTTATTTAAGCAGCATCTTTCGTTGATTTTTTTTCTGATTGCGGTTTTATTTTTAATCGGATTGTTTTTAAGAATCTTTAAATTGTATCCGGGAAGACCAGAGTCGCTGATCCTTGATTCCTCTGCTGTTGTCATTTCATTGTTGATAGCAGCTGCTTATAAAGCATTTTTGATTTCTTTGGCCTTTGCAATGTCAATCGCTCCTATAATCATCCTTCCGCACATTATTTATATTATCCGGGCAGAATTATAAAATTTATGGTTTACACAAAAGATCTGAATACTTCTATACAATATCTTAAAAGCGTTGGTCCAAAAAAAAGAAAGACCTTAGAAAAGTTAGGCATAACTTCCGTCGAAGACTTGCTCTATTATTTTCCACGCCGCTACGAAGACAGGACCAATTTTGTCACCATAGATAAGCTCCAAGAAAAACAATTCCATACTATAAAAGGAGATATCTTTGTAAAAGGCAAGCGGCAATCCTGGAGGCGCAGGCGCTTCAGTATCTTCCAGGCCGTTATCCGCGATAAGACGGCTAAGATATCCGTTGTCTGGTTTAATCAGCCATGGTTAGAAAATGTTTTTAAAAACGGCCAGAATGTTATTCTTTACGGGAGGGTGGAGAAATACGAGGGAAACCTGCAGATGAATTCTCCCGAGTTTGAGATTTTAGACGAAGAGGAGCAGGACTGCGATAATCTCAATGTCGGCAGCTTGGTTCCGGTTTATTCTTTGACCGAAGGCCTGTCGCAGAGATATTTCAGAAAGATAGTCAAATATTCATTGGATAATTTTATTTCAAGGATAGATGAGCCCCTGCCCTACGATATAAGGAAGAGGCAGAATCTGTTCAATCTCGCCCAGGGCCTGCTTAATATCCATTTTCCCGAGGATAAAGAGAAACAGAAACTGGCGTACGAGCGTCTGGCATTTGAGGAGTTTTTCTTTTATTCCTTGCCGGTAGTGTTAAGAAAGCTAAAGGCAAAACAGAAGAAAGGCATCAGTCACGTAATAGACGAGAGGTCTTTAGAGTTTTTTATCAAGGGTTTGAGTTTCAACCTGACTGCGGCCCAGCAAAGAGTATTGGATGAGATAAAAAAAGATATGCAATCAGCCCGGCCGATGCAGAGATTGTTGCAGGGAGATGTGGGTTCGGGAAAGACCGTGGTCGCGGCTATCGCTTCAATGATCGCTATCGGCGGCGGATGGCAGGTCGCTTTTATGGTGCCGACGGAAATCCTGGCTAATCAGCATTATGAAAATTTTAAAAGGCAAGTTAAAACCTTGCCTAAAAAGATAAACATCAGCCTGCTTACCAGCAGCCTGGATGAGAAAAAGCGTGAGAAGATCTATAGGGAAGTTTCAGGCGGAAAGATTAATCTACTTATCGGAACCCACGCGTTAATCCAGGAGAAATTAAGATTCAAGAATTTAGGTCTGGTCGTAATCGACGAGCAGCATAAATTTGGGGTCTCGCAGCGCGCGCTGCTTCCTAAAAAAGGCTCAAATCCCGATATCCTTATTATGACTGCAACGCCGATCCCGCGAACGCTTTCAATGACCATTTACGGCGATTTAGATATCTCGGTAATCGAGGAACTTCCGCCGGGAAGGCTGCCCGTAGAGACGGTTGCCTATTCAGAAGATGATTTGCCAAAGGTCTACGATTTTATCAAAGAGCGCATAAAGGAAGGCCGCCAGGTCTATATCGTTTATCCGATTATCGAAGAATCTGATTTTCTGGAATTGAAGGCGGTAAAAAAGATGTACGAGCAATTAAAAAAAGATACGTTTAAGGATTTTCGCGTCGGCATGGTCCATGGCCAACTAAAACGGGACCAGCAGGAAAAAGCGATGTCCGAATTTAAAAAAGGAACTTTGGATATCCTGGTGGCGACCTCTGTTTTGGAGGTCGGCGTGGATGTTGCCAATGCCTCTGTCTTAGTAATCGAGCATGCGGAAAGATTCGGCCTGGCGCAGCTTCATCAGCTGCGCGGACGCATCGGCAGGGGCCAGTTTCAATCGTATTGTATTTTGATCGCTAATCCTCAAAGCCCGGATGCGATTGCGCGAATCGAGGCGATTTCTAAAATGAGCGACGGTTTTTTGATCGCCGAAGAGGATCTAAAGATCAGGGGACCGGGTGAGTTTTTCGGCAGGCGACAACACGGCCTTTCTGAATTAAAAATAGCAAATCCTATAACACAGATCAAAATTTTACAGGAGGCAAAACAAGAGGCTACGGATTTGATCACAACTGATCCGACCCTGTCCCTGAGGCAAAATATCTATTTAAAAAAGAAATTAAGCGCGCTTTTTCCCGAATATCAAAAATTGATGCTGATAGGATAAAATGAAGATCATTACAGGAAAGCTAAAAGGTCTGGCATTAAAGAGTCCGGAGGTCAATCTGCGTCCCACACAGGATAAGGTAAGAAAAGCAATTTTCGATATTTTAGCAGGTTGTATAAAAGGCGTTAACTTCCTGGAGTTGTTTGCCGGCTCAGGCGCAGTGGGTATTGAGGCCTTATCCTGCGGCGCTGGCTTTGTTTGTTTTGTAGAAAATGACAGGGAGTCGATCGGACTTTTACGGGAGAATCTAGCGCGAGCCCGCGTCTCTAACTATGCGGTTAAGCCTCTGGATGCCTTTACAGCGCTGGAGCTCTTCGCTAAAGAAAACAAGAGCTTTGATATCATTTTTATTGACCCGCCATATTACGAAGATTTGGCAAAAAAATTCTTGCTAAGCCTATCGGCTTATGATATATTAACTTCCGCTGGTTTTGTGATAATCCAGCACTTCAAAAAAGATGTAATTCCAGAAGAGACAGGTAGTTTTAAGCTTTTTAAGCAAAAATTTTATGGAGACACCGTAGTGTCTTTTTATCAAATGAAGCCCGAACTTACGGAGCGTAAGCGAACGTAAGTTTGAGGTTGAATTTGACCACACCTTTTTTAGTATTCGTATTTGTTTTTTAATGGTTTTTTTGAAATGTTAAATAGATAAAAGGTGTGGGGTTCAATTCCGACACACAAGTTATGTCGTCCACTGGACTCCATAAGTTGTGTCGTCATTGAAGGAGGAAGACTGATGTGCAAAAAAGCAGTTTATCCGGGAAGCTTTGATCCGATAACCTACGGACATATCGATTTAATAAGGCGGGCGTTAGGAATATTCGAAGAAGTGGTTGTCGCAGTGGCGCATAATTCCGACAAGAAACCTACTTTTTCGGTCAAAGAGCGCGTGGCGATGATCAAAGATGCAGTCAAAGATTTAGACAACGTAACCGTGGAGGATTTTGACATCCTTGTGGTTGATTATGCGCGAAAGAAAAACGTCAATGTTATTATCCGTGGCCTTCGGATGATCTCCGATTTTGAATACGAGTTTCAGATGGCGCTCACTAACAGAAGGCTTGCCTCTGATATCGAGACGATTTTCCTTATGCCTTCGGAACAATATTCGTTTTTATCGTCCAGGTTATTGAAAGAGGCGGCCGGCTTGGGAGCGGATCTTTCCAGCTTTGTTCCGACTCCGGTCGAGAAGGCCCTGAAAAATAAATTAAAAAAATGAAAATAGATCTTACCCATGTACCGCAGGAGGGTTTAGAGTTAAACGAATCCTTCGCCCCTGAAGAATTAGATCTTGGTTTCATTGATATCGAATTCAAAAGACCTATCCAGATAAACGCAAAGGTCACTAGATTTACCAACGCCGTAACCGTAGATGCGGATTTAAGCACAGAAGCTGAATCTGTTTGTTCTCGCTGCCTGGAGAGATTCAAGATGACGATAAACGAAAAAAAGCGGTTTAATTATCTGATTTCTGACGATAAACCGGTTGTAGATATTTCTGAAGACATCCGTCAGGAATTAATCTTAGATTATCCTATTAAAATATTATGCCGACAGGACTGCAAGGGCCTTTGTCCTAACTGTGGAAAAAATCTAAATTTGGGTTCGTGTGATTGCAAAACTAACTAAATAGAGAGGATAACTATGGCACTGCCAATAAGAAGACATTCGAAACAAAGAGGAAGAAAGCGCAGGACCCACTGGAAGCTAAGCGCGCTTAATTTGAGCACATGTCCGCAATGTAAACAGTTAAGACACCCGCATAAGATCTGTCCTTTTTGCGGATTTTATAAAGACAGGGTTGTCGTAGAAATAAAACCCAAGAAGCCAAAGAGAAAGAAAGGCTAAAAGATGCGTATAGCTGTTGATGCCATGGGCGGAGATCATGCGCCACTTGCCACAGTGCTCGGCGCGGTCATGGCAGCGAAAGAGTACAAAGTCGGTGTTATTCTCGTGGGCAAAAAAGATGTGATTGAGGCAGAGCTTAGGAGGTTTAAATCTCTGCCGTCAGGAATCAGCGTGGAGGATGCCTCTGAGATTATCGAGATGACCGAGTCAGCAGCCTCAAGCATCAGAAGGAAAAGAGATTCTTCTATCGTAAGAGCGATAGAATTGATTAAAGAAAACAGAGCCGATGCAATGGTAAGCGCCGGTAATACCGGAGCAGTGGTCTGCGCAGCAAGTTTAACACTGGGAATGCTTCCGGGAATAGAGCGTCCGGGTATCGCAATTATTACTCCTTCATTGGCAGGAACAGCTTTGCTGGTTGATGTAGGAGCAAATATCAATCCTAAGCCAATACATCTTCAGCAATACGCTATAATGGCAACTGCATATTTTCGCCACGTCTTAAATATTGAGAATCCCCGCGTGGGGCTTTTAAATATCGGCGAAGAAGCAACAAAAGGCCCGGGTTTCCTCCAAGAGACCTATTCGCTTTTGGAAAACGCAAAGATTAATTTTATCGGAAATGTGGAAGGTAAAGATATTTTCTCAGGCAAATGCGATTGTGTTGTCAGCGACGGATTTGTAGGCAATATCGCGCTTAAAATCACCGAAGGCCTAACTGAGGTAGTCGGTGAATTTTTCAAAAGACAGATATTTAGTAATATTTGGGGAAAGCTTGGCGCGCTTCTAATGATAAGAGGCTTCAGGAGATTCAAGAAACAACTTGATTATTCCGAATACGGCGGTGCACTACTTTTAGGAATAAACGGTATTGTGATTATTGGTCACGGCCGCTCTAGCGCCAAGGCCATAAAGAATGCAATCAGGGTAGCTAAGGAAGAAAGCGAACGTAAGGTCAACGAAAAGATTATCGAGGAGATAAAAACTCAATGAGGAAAAAAGTCGGCATCATCGGTTTAGGGATGTACGTCCCGGAGAGGAAACTCACCAATAAAGATTTAGAGAAAATGGTCGATACTTCTGATGAGTGGATTACTACGCGTACGGGAATAAAAGAGAGACGGATTGTGGCTAAAAATCAAGCCGCAAGTGACTTAGCTAGTAACGCGGCCAAGGAAGCTTTAAAAGACGCGAAATTAAAAGCCGAAGACCTCGATTTAATTATTGTTGCAACCATTACTCCTGATACGCATTTTCCTTCCACAGCCTGCTGGGTCCAGAAGGCATTAGGTGCAAATAAAGCTGCCTGCATGGATCTTTCAGCTGCCTGTCCAGGGTATATTTACGGAATTGTAGTTGCACAGCAGTTCATCGCCAACGGAACTTATAAAAATGTTTTGGTAGTCGGTGTGGAGGTTTTATCTTCCATTACCGACTGGACGGATAGAAATACCTGCGTGCTTTTCGGAGACGGGGCAGGAGCCTGCGTGCTTTCTCCGGTTAAAAGCGGAGGGATTATTTCTACCTTTTTGGCTAGTGACGGAAATTTAGGGGAGCTCCTTATTCTTCCTGGCGGCGGCTCAAGAAATCCGGTATCACACAAAACAGTCGATGAGAAACAGCATTTTATCAAGATGCGCGGAAACGAACTATTTAAACACGCGGTTAAACTCATGGGAGAGGCTACAAAGGTCGCCTTGGATAAAGCCGGCCTTAAATGGGAAGATATTGATTGCGTTATTCCTCACCAAGCAAATATCCGCATTCTTTTGGCTATGGCCAAAAGGATCGGTGTGCCAGAGAAAAAAATCTTTATGAATATCTCCCGTTATGGAAACATGTCTTCTGCTTCAACCGCCACTGCTCTTTATGAGGCTGTACACGAAGGAAAGATCAAAAAAGGCGACATTGTGGTTTTGGTCGCCTTCGGCGCTGGCCTTGTCTGGGGCTCCTGCGTAATTAAATGGTAAAAACATGAAGGATGTCGCATTTATCTTCCCGGGTCAGGGAGCACAATATGTGGGCATGGGAAAAGAGATTCACGATGAATTTCCCGCCGCACAGACAATCTTCAAGAAAGCAAACGAGGCCCTCGGTTTTGATATTACAAGACTCTGCTTCGAAGGGCCCGAGCAAGAATTAAAACCTACACTTAACTGTCAGCCGGCAATTTTTACCGTAAGTATCGCCTGCCTGGAAGCCCTATATAGCCAGCGAAAATCAAAACATCTAAATCCTAATTTTATGTCCGGCTTAAGCCTGGGGGAATATTCTGCATTAGCAGCTGCTAATGCATTCAGCTTCCAGGACGGATTAAGACTGGTAAGGCAGCGGGCCGAGTTTATGGAACAAGAGGCAAAAAAGAATCCCGGAAAGATGGCGGCGGTTCTTGGGATGGATGTAGAAAAGGTCAAGGTGATATGCGGCAGCGCAGGAACGCAGATCGCAAATCTTAATTGTCCCGGTCAGGTAGTTATTTCTGGTCGCCAACACAATATCGATAAGGCGGCCGAGCTTGTAAAAAGCGAAGGGGCGAAGTTCGCGATTCTGGAGGTAAGCGGAGGATTTCATTCTTTTCTTATGAAAGATGCAGGCAAAAAATTAGCAAACCTGCTTGATGATATAGAGTTAAAAGAACCGGATATTCCCGTGATAAGCAATGTTACTGCTAATCCGGAGATTGTTTTGACTGAGATCCGGATGAATCTTATCGAACAGATTTGTTCTCCGGTACGCTGGGAGGACTCTGTGCGTTATATGGTAAGCGCCGGGATAAGGGAATTCCTGGAGGTCGGGCCGGGAAAGATCTTAAAAGGGATGCTGAAGCGCATCGACCCCGAATTAAAAGTCTACAATATAGAAAAGCCTCAAGACATAGAAGACCTACCAGTTTAGAACTCATTACAATCAAAAGACTTACGTAATAAATAATCATCGATTCCGAGATTTCGCTTGACAAATCCCTGAGATTAGTTTATATTACTTAATTACATCTAGACTCATCTTAGATTATCGTATTATATGTTTTTTTATGATTTAGGAGAATTTATTGAAATTTTGGAGGGAGAGGTTATGACGAAAAAGATCAAAGAGATAATGGATTTGCGTGATGTAGCTGAATACCTTGACGTGCATCCGGCGACGATTTATAAGTATGCGCGGGAGGGAAAGATCCCGGCGTTTAAGTTCGGCTCTGACTGGCGTTTTCATCGCAAGATGGTTGATAGATGGATACATGAAAAAGTCAGGTACAACACGCAGAAAAATCAAGGCAAAAAATAATATTCGCTTATGATAGGTATTAAGAAAAATAACAGAAGAGTAGTTGTAACAGGCCTGGGAGTGATTTCCTCGATCGGTATCGGCTGGCAGGATTTCTGGAAGAATCTTATCGCCGGCAAATCCGGCATCAGCCGGGTAGAATCTTTCGATACCTCCAAATACGACCGCCACTTTGGCGGCGAAGTCAAAAA
>JBDRFF010000038.1:0-3803 GCA_043819095.1 Candidatus Omnitrophota bacterium | reverse complement strand
GAGAAAAAGATTTCAGAAGTAAGTTCGCCTTCCACATCAAAATACTTTACGGTCTGATTATTGGTTTCATCGGTCTCAGGAATCTTACCCGCAGGGTCTAGGCGAACCGTAAGACTATATTTAGCAGGATAAACTCCTCTGTAATTAACTCTTAGTTCTGCGGTTCCTTCTTTTGGGACTCTTGAGAATGTCTTCTCGCCCTTTTTGTAGCCGTGGCTGGGAGTCACGTCTTCCACTGCCAGGTTCCAGAATTCATATTCAACCTTTACGCTACGGGCTTCAACGAGGTTCATATTGCCGATAACAATTGTAATTTCCCTTGTCTCATCTGTGTCTAAGGGTCTGTCTAGATTAATGATATCTGCGACGAGTAAATCAGGTCCCTCGGCTCGCGCTTCGCGCGGCGGCTCATAAGCACGGTATCTTCCCTTAGTAATCTCAATCTCGTTGTTTTTCTCATCAACCTCTTTTATCCTGTTGGCTGAATCGATTTGTGTAATTAATTTGGCATCTCGAAGGAAAATATCTGCGGTTACAACCTTTAATTCGTGAGGTCTGACATCGCCGACTCTTACGGATTTGGTTTCGCTAGGCTCTTTCATGTAAGAAGGATATTTTGCAAAATTAATTGCAACATCCTTAGCAATCTGATTGCCGCGATTATATATCTTTGCCGTAACCTTGCCGTCTTTATACGAAAGGTATTTTTTATCCAAAACTAAATCTATGCCTTCGACTCCGGGCATAAGAGTCTGGATTCCGATTGTCTTCTTAAGTACTGAGGTTCCGCCTGAGCCTTTTGTATCAAGTTCTACTTTAATCTTGTGGCTGCCCCCCATTACCTTCCAGGTTATCTTATCATAATCGCTCTTGCCTATTGTTTCTTTAGACTCTGATGAAACATCAATCGGAACTGATTTTATTAATTTATCGTCAATATAAACTTTTGCATTGGAGCTGGCATCTTGCCCACTGTTTGACACAGCAAAATAGATACTTGCTTCTTGAGCCACTTTTGGTTTAGCAGGATTTAGCTCAAGGCTGTTAGCCACCAAAGAGAGGCCGTGTTCATGGAGCATAACCTCAACACTTCTCTGGACACTGTTGTTTGCCTCGTCAAGTTCATCTTTGTCAGAATAGACCTCGCAGTCTAAAGTATAACGACCGACATCTTTTGGCGTCCAATCAAAGACTAGATCGACAGATTTATCTCTGTCAATATAACCTTTTAATTCTTTCTTCTCAATGACGCTTCGATTTGCCATAAGTTCAACTTTGGGATTTTGACTGCCTGTGTTGCCAAAATTTTTGACTCGTAATTTTATCTGGACCTCCTCATTTTTATAGATAGGGGAAGGTACCTCAACAAATTCAATATTTAAATCAGTTGCTGGTTTGAGATTAAAGCTCAATTTCTTTTTATTGTCCCAATCTATATTCTCCCAGGCCTTCCTGTCATAATTGGCCATAACGGTAAAGGTGTTTTCAACTGATTTGACTGTGTGCTTCCATTTTACCCTACGCGATTGCCCGGGGGATATGGCCGGAACGCGTTTATTGGCACAGCCAAAACCCTCTTTGGTCCTGCAGCCCTCCAGACGCGCCTCAGAGGCTTGGGAGGTAATATCTGAATCATTCTTAATTGCTGTTGCAATGGTAATCTCATCTGCGATGCGTATCTGGTCTTTGTCTTTACCTTCCGGTGGAATTACTTCAATTGAGACAACTTTAAAATTCGGCATCTTGGCTTCTTCAGGAATTTGTATTTTCTCTAGCTCCTGTTGCATGGCTGCGCAGAAATTAGTATTCATTACTTCCAGGGAAATCAATATATTCATTTTGGTCGTTAATAAATTCTTAAACCAGGTCAATTTGTAGTGCATCACAGAATGATTAAGAGTGCTGAGGGCATCTGATGCTTTCATATGAGTTTTCAATTTCGATTTAAAGAATTCTTTTAATTCTTTGATATGATAAGGATTGGCGAGATTAGTTGCCGTGGTGGAAAAATCTTGCGATGTATCCCACACAAGTTGTTCAGGATATCTGCCGGCGGTCTTACGGGCATAAATATCTCTATCGTAACTATAATCACTATAAGTGCCGAGCGCATCGTGAGCCTCTTTAAATAAATCCCTGACTTCCCCCATAGTGATAGCAAAACTCGCCATATCAAAAAACACTGAAAGAAAACTCCCGTATATTTTCATTAAAGTTGCAGCTAATTCTACCACGCTTTGATACAAAACAGTGTCAGCGCCGAAAACAGAACTATAAGCAACTGCTGAGGCCTTCTCAATACGGTCTAGTGCGCCTTTCTCAACATCCTCCCTTCTTGTGGGAATAGCGGAAAGTAAATCCAGTACTCTTTCATTTAATTGCGACATAGTCTCCAGGCCTTTTTTAATATCTTCAAGCAGCTGCCTGTCTTCCTGAGATATCTGTTTATCGATAAATAATCTTGCCTCGTCTTTAAGCTCATCCGGCGCAGGAGACCCATAGTCGTAACCAGCGAATACCTTAGGAGTTTGATTGGGCAACGACATTGTTAGTAAAAAGACTATGCATAGAGAAAATCTAAAAATTTTCATTTTTACCTCCTTAAAAAAGAATTCTCTAATATAAAATTACCTCAAATTCTAAATCCGTAAATCTTAAATCCTATAAATCCAAGACCGTTTCTATTTATCCCTTGAGTTATCAGTTAGTTCCAATGGAAATGTCCCTCGCTGCGCCTGTCTGCCGACAGGCAGGCTCGGGGCTAATTCAGCCACCAAACTTACGTTCACTTGCGCTCCGTAAGTTTGGGCTTCATTAATCATACCGCTAATCGCCTCTTTTTGCAACCCCCACACCAATTTATGTCAAAACCTCTAAAATCTCTCTTTCCTGTGCCTGTTCTAGACCCTGAATAATCTTCTTGCGCCACTTCGTAGGCACGGAATTAAAGACTTTCTTTATAATCCTAGACTCGCCTTTATCAATTAAAGCCTTTAAGATATCAATCGCCATAATCCTGTCTTTTGCTGCCTTATCTTTTTTGAATCGGCGCTGAAAGATAATCAATTTATGTAAGGCAAAGTTAGCAGGATGAGGTAAGGCTACATAGAAATCTTCGACTTTGACTTTTATAGTATGAGAAGTCAAAAAACTAAGGAACCTTAAAGTAACAGCATTTATACCCAATTTTGGCAGAGGTAGGGGCTTATCAATACCCCTGCCTCTTTCTGGCGCTAAAAATTCTAGAATAAGATCAGGGTGATCGAGTTTTAAATAGCCTTGGCGGCCCTTAAAAATTGTGACAAAGCCTAAATCTCTAAGCAAATCAGGAATATTAACTTCCTCTCTAATTTTTGAAGGGGTCTCTATTAAAAAATCTATATCTCTTGTTTTTATGGCACCTTGGTCTATATAGGGCTGCTTAGCAAAATAATCTTTGTAAAAGACTATGCACCAGCTTCCGATAAGAATAAAATCTTTTAATACCCCTGCCTTATTGAAACGCCTTAATATCTCAAGACATAAATCATACTGCTTCTTTTCCACGCAATGCACCCCTTAAATATCTGATTTGCTTTTTCACTTGCGATAGCAAGCTTCTATATTTTGCCCTTAGTCGTTTTGCCTCTTCGAATTTTTTCTTTTCTACCTCAGAGATTTTTCCTTTGTAAATATACTTTACTTTTTTTCCAACTCTCTTTACTAGATAATAGTATTCGCGGCCACGTATTTTTCGTTTTGCCAGACAACCTTTAGGCAAATTCTTCAAAGCAGCCTCATATTCCTTTTTCATTCTTAAGGAA
>JBDRFF010000037.1:0-4232 GCA_043819095.1 Candidatus Omnitrophota bacterium | reverse complement strand
TCACTCCAATTCTTTGTTCGCTTAGTTTCCCACAGAATCTTACCGCAAATACGACCGGTCTGAGTTTTGACCGTATGTGCAACATCCCCACCTCTTACGCCTTTAGCAATAGCAATTATGTCGTCTATAGGAAAATTATCTTTTAACCTTTCTTCTAGATCAAGCTCCAGTACTTCACCTTGAGCCTGCTGCGACCCCTGTTGAGCTTTCTTTTGCAATTCCTCTATTTTTTTTGTCATCCCTTCTAGTTTTTTATCTTTTTCTAAATCTTTCAACCTATATTTATCTTCAATATCTCTAACAGCTTGTTCAGCGATATGCCTTCTTTCTGCATCAATCTTCCTGGCCATATCAACCTCGAAAGCCCTCTTGCCTTCTTCTAGTTTGCGTTGTTGCTTGCGAAGATCCATCTCCTGCTTCTGGGCCTCATCTAATCTTTCTGCTTTATCTTTTAGCTGTTCTTCTAAATCAGTCATCTTAACTTTTAATGCTTCACTAGCATCTTTCTTCGCTTTTTCCTCAATTATTTTTTTTTGAGCTAAGAGCTTTTTATTAATCTCCTGATCCTTAGCTTCCAGTTGTCTACCTAATTCTGCCTCTTTATCCCTTAGTTGCCTTTCCTTTTTATTAAGCTCTAATTCCTGCTTTTGTGACTCTTTTATCTTGACATCTCTTTCTTTAATTTGCTCTTCTAAATCAGCTAACTTAACAGCAATAGAATCTTGCGCATCCTTTTTAGCTTTATCCTCTAACTGTTTGCGTTCAGTATCTAGTTTTTGTTTATACTCTTTTTCAAGCTTATCTTTTATTACTATTTCTACATCATGGGATATAGCCTCTGAAACCTTTATTGGTTCCCCGCATTTTGGACATTTAATCATTTCTTGAACCATAAAAACTCCTCTTTTAAACTAATCTATAATTCTAATTCTAATAATACTTAATTACTTAAAAATTGAACCGCCCTCTTTCCCGCTATTTAATCTGGCTTTTTAAAGAAATTTGATATTTCTTTTTGCGCTTTTCAAAAGCAATTTCCCCGCCTTCGAGAATGCTACAAACCTGTTCAATAATTCCATCTTCGAGATCTTCGACTGGAACATCAGGAATAGCCTTTGCTTGGTTCTCAAGTGAACCAGAGCAATATTCAAGTCGCGGCGTTCTTTTTCCCTGATAATTCGAGACCACGATCTGTTCAGAATCAGTGTTCACAACAAGATTAGGATTATGCGTAGCCATTATAATCTGTCTGTACTGCTTCCTCTCTCTAAAATATTCAATCAGATCTTTATAAACTGAAAGATTATCTAAATTTTCCTCTGGCTGATCAATAATCAACGGTCTATAGTCTGCCTTGTCAATTTCAAGATAAAGCATCAACAATATGATTCCTTTCTGCCCAGGAGACAACAAATAGAGATCAGTACCATCAAACTGCAATGATGATACAATTTCAAAGTATGATGGATCAAACAACCAATTATCAAAATCTTCGAGCGTATTATTTTCCCTGAGTTGATCTTCTATTAAAATCTGTTCTGTCCCAAGATTAGTAAAACTATCCAATATTTTCTTTAATTGTTTTTCGATGACAGTTTTCCCGTAATCTTCTCTGAAAAAATCGTCAACCATTTCGCTTAAAACTTTTTTAAGAGTATCAGACTCTCGGAAATTACCTTTTCGAGTCCGGTCAATAATGTCCAACCCATTCTTAATCTGATGATTGAGCCGATGGTTTATCTGCGCTTCAAAAACTAATTTTTTATCAGTGTCCGTACCTGCCAACAAAGACGCCTGAAGCGGTTCATACAATTCAGTCATCTTTGCTTTTTCTTTTTTAAGCAATTCAAAATAGGACGAATAAGCATTCAATCGCTCCTTCTCTAAGCGGTCCTTTTCCGGAGTCGACTCAACCTTGATCTTATTGATCTCGACCCCTAAGACTTTGATTGAATTGTCCAAGTCAAATGCGGTCTTTTTTTGCTGTTGATATTTGAGCTTGCCAGTTTCAAATGCGCGGGTCGCTTTTTGTTTTTCTTCAATCCCCTTATTCAGCTCCAGCAGATTATCAAATGGCAAATCGTCAGCGAGAATATTTAATAGTACGGCGACGTCGGCCTTGCTACCCTCTTTTATAATAGATATCTTGTTGCTAATGTCAGCCTTTTTCTCGTCAAGGGTGTTTTTTATCTGTGAATCATTGAGGCTAACTTCAAACACTTCTGATTCTGATATCCCCGCGACTACAAGTAAAACATCCATATCATCTTTAAATTCTTTAATTTTTCCTTTGAATACTTTGATTTTCGTTTCAATTTCAGAAATCTTCGTTAGTACAGATTGAAGTTCTATTATTTTTTCTTCAAAAACTTTTTTGGATTGTAAAATTTTTGAAAGCTCTTCCTGACCTTTTTTGTCCTCTGGAGGCAGTTCAGGTAAACTATTAATAAGTTTTCCTAATTCAACCTTCTTTTCTTTTAACTGGTTTTCTTTTTCAGGAAAGCTTTTTAATACATTCGTAAGACCATTAATTTTGCCATTAATCTCTCTGAGGCTATTAATAACTTGATCCTTTTCATATTGGAAATCACCTAGTATGCGCCCTCGCAATTCATCAAAATCAGACGCACCCATTTTATCTGTTTCACCCAAAGCCTGAAAAATCACATTCTCTATCTGCTTCCTGAGTTTATCGCTGTTCTTGTGAGAACAAAGATCCTCGACCGCTCCCTGAGGTAAATACTGGACCAACCCCTGATCATTTACTAAGGTGCCAACTTCAAAATCTGTTGTTGAAGCATCTCCCCACTCAAGATATATCTTTGTACCTGTGATTGGATTTTTATGTTTAACTGCTTTTTTGAAGAAAGCGTCTTCACTATCGTCTTTACTGCCTGCGCCATAAGCAATAGCCTCGGCAAGCGCAGATTTTCCTGACCCCCTCCCACCAATGATTGTAATAAGATCTCTATTTAGATCTATACTAAAATTATCGGCAAACCACCCGTTTGAAGATGGTATTGATATTTTAGCTATCACCTTGTGATCGTGTTTATAATTTGGTGGAGATGCTCCGATAAATGTCCTCGATACTGGTTCATTAAGGATTTGTTTCAAGCCAGCAAAAGTCGGATCAGCTTTAACCCAAAGTAATGATTGCCCGATTCTCGACACGTCATGGGCATCTGAAGAATGTAAAACTATGCTATTTAGTTTGTTACGGTTTAAATCTTCCCGATTTTCACTGATTTTGGCAGGATCATCCAAGGATGTAAGGCAAAAGTTAGTAGAGTTTATTAAATCTCGTT
Source organism: Candidatus Omnitrophota bacterium (assembly GCA_043819095.1). Taxonomy (GTDB): domain Bacteria; phylum Omnitrophota; class Gorgyraeia; order VGKH01; family VGKH01; genus JBDRFF01. The sequence goes on along the minus strand of JBDRFF010000037.1, from coordinate 924 downwards.
TCTCAGCAGCAGACTGATCCCATCGGGACTGATCCCATTCCGAATAGCCAATCGCAGCAACATATTTGCCTCTAAAACAGTTTCTCTGTAAAAGTTTAACAATATCATCACGTTTATATGTGATATTATCAAAGCCAACTTCGATATCCGATTTATTATGGACTGTATTCCCAGCTGGAGCCGCAGTTTTAATCTGTTTCCCTAGTTCAGCAAGAGATCGTGGCGTAGGCGTTTGTTGCCATTCGGTATTATCTTGAATTTTATATCCGCTGGCAAGGCAACTTAGAAATTGTTCACGAATATCTTCAATGCTTACCGAGGGATCAAATAGGACATGAAAATTATGCCTTCGGGAATTCTTTTCTGTACCGCTAAACGTATTTAAACGAAATTCAATATTAGGAATTATGAGTTCTATATTGAGGATTTCATTTCTACGGGTTAAAAGGTGTTCGTATCCCTCACAAAACAAATAATCGGTGATAGCAATTACCTTTATATCTGCTGGCAAAGATGCGATTTTTTTAACAAAAGTATCCCAAGCCGTTTTATTGTCTCCACCATAACCTTGGATTATTGATTTAGGCGTATGAATATGCAAATCCCATCTTCGCCATTCTGAGCCCCTAGAACAATTACTAATATCTACTCCATTTTCACTTGTCATAAAAACTCCTCAATTAATCACTTTCTTTCTTAAATGTTGCCAAATCTATCCATCAAAGACTGAAAACCAATATTAATCAAAACTGCGTTATGGGGAATCAGTATATATTTCCACGGCTTGCCTTTATTCTTAGTTGTAAAATCAGTAGCATGCTTACAATACTGTAACGCTGCCTGCAATTTTTCCTGGACTTCAGAAGATTCGATATCTCCCTCTTTTTTCGTTTCAACCATATAAATCATATCTTTTGTTTCAAC
>JBDRFF010000036.1:0-49058 GCA_043819095.1 Candidatus Omnitrophota bacterium | reverse complement strand
CGCATGGCTAAAAATAACCGGATCAGCATCCAAAGCATCTGACGGAACGAATACAACGCCCTTTTTCTTAAAACCCCCCTCGGTCATCGCCTCAATCATAACATTTATATCGTTGGCATGATCGAGGTGTCGATGCGTTAGAATTATACCGTCTAGATTTGTAGGATCTAATTTTGGTTTACTAGAAGCGCACTTAACAATACTGCCGGGACCAGGGTCGATTAATAAATTAGTGCCTTTATGACTTAGCCAGATGCCGCCAGATGCGCGAAGCTGCTTTATCATAACAAATCTGGCGCCGGCGGTTCCTAAAAATTTAATGTAGTTTTCTTTGCCTGCTTGTTTTATTTTATTCTTTATCATAATTTATTTGAGCCAAATATTTTTAAGTTCTTCGGTAATAGCCCGTTCGACATCGACAGGGATAACTTCTCTGTCTTCTTTCGGTTCTTTTTGTCTGCCTTTATTTTTAGCCGAAATGAATTCAACTACAGACATCAATTTTGCACCGTTCAGACGCACAGAGAATCTTAATTCTCTATCGTCCGTTACAACCACAAGTTGCTTAGGATTTTTTGCCTTCTCTACAATCTTTTTAATCCTATCATCGGCAGATTCGTTTTTGGTGAATATAACCTCGGATGAAGTAGCTATTTTATATGGCAGGATATCTTCCTTGCCATCAAAAACAACCGTAACCTTATTTTTATTACTTCCTTGAGGCCGATTTTCTTCTATAAATTGGATTAATGCGTTTCTAGAAAATTTAAGCTTCTTTTTACTTTGTGAAGGTAGCTGTTTTATTATGTTATATCCGTCGAGGACGTAATGTAAAGACATAAACTATTCCGCCGATAACGCCTGCTAACATGATAAATAAAAAACCTATTAAAGATAAAGCAAATGCACCTGAAGCGCTTAAGCCAACGCGAGTAAAGAAAAAAACCGCGCTTGTATCTCTTAAGCCCAATCCGCCTATGGTTAAAGGAATCATCGAGATAGCACTTACTATTGGAATAAAGATAAAAAAGTAAATTATTTTGATATCTAATCTTAAGGACATAGCAACAAAGTAAAAAAGTATTACTACAATTAGTTGGATCAGGAAACCCAGGCTCAGACCAAGCATTAAAGTTTTTATTTGGGATTTCGAACGGAAAAAAGACATAGCCTCGTTAAATCTGATTAATCCATTCTGCACTGTTTTAATCTTATGAAATATGCGAAGGAATAACTTAAGCACGGTCTTACTAAATAAAATCAGAATAACAAGCAAAAGCATTAAAGCCAAAATGCCTAGTGTAATTAAAACTGCTTTATCACTTACAAGCTTATAACCTAGAATAATAGAGAATAGAGCGATAACGACAACAGCGATAAATCCGCACATCCTATCCAAAATCACAGTTGCCATTATCTTAGGCTTGGAGCTTGATGAGTAGATTGATAAATCAATCCCCCGCGCCAGATCTCCTCCTACTGTACTAGGAACAAATAGATTAACCGCTAAACCCATTAAATAAGAAAGCGCGACTCTGGAAAATGGTATTCGTGTTCCGATGCCTCTTAGTAGCACATGCCAGCGTACAATTCCTAAATAATAATTGAATACAAATAGAATTATTGCTATCGAAAAATAAAACAGGTCAATTTCTTTTATAATAGATATCATCTTATTGATATCTATCTTAGTGAATAAAAAAAACAGCAGGCCAAGGGTTATGCTGATTTTTAAAAGATAAAATGCTATGTTCTTAAACCTTTTATTTAATTTCATTACTATTAAATTTTGAGATTAGAAACTAAGACTTCTCCAGTCGCTGTTTTAAGGCCTGCCATTCCATCGAGATCTCATCTGGAAGATCTTTACCGAATTTGTTGAGGAATTCCTTCTGGGCTTCTAGTTCACAGAGCCACTCCTGTTTATCTATGGCCAAAAGTTTATCTAAAGATTCTTTAGGCAGATCCAAACCGGTTAAATCTATATCCTCTTTTCTCGGGATAAAACCGATGGGGGTTTTGACTGCTGAAACTTTCTCGTTGCAGCGATCTAATATCCATTCTAACACTCTTAAATTTTCTCCGAAGCCCGGCCAAAGAAATTTTCCGTTTTCATCCGTCCTAAACCAATTAACATGAAATATCCGAGGAGGTTTTGCCATTTTCTTTCCCATAGCAAGCCAGTGTTTAAAATAATCTGCCATATTATAACCGCAGAAAGGCAACATCGCCATGGGATCGCGTCGAACTTCACCTAATTTGCCAAATTGCGCAGCGGTCCTCTCAGATGCTATAGTTGCGCCTACAAAAACTCCGTGTTGCCAATTAAATGCTTCATAAACCAAAGGTGCTAAGTGCGCTCTGCGGCCGCCGACAATTATCGCAGAAATAGGAACTCCATGATGTTGTTCAAGTCTAAACGATGCTGTGGGACACTGGGAAATCGGCGCAGTAAAACGGCTGTTTGGATGCGCGCCTTTTACGGGCTTTCCGTCTTTATCGATCATTCCTGGTTTCCAAGGCTTTCCTGTCCAATCAATCCCTTCTTGTGGAACTGGGCCATCGCCATCTTCCCACCAGACTGTTCCGTCCGGCTTCAATAAAACATTGGTGAATATCGAATTTTTCTTTACTGTCTCTATGGCGTTAGGGTTTGATTTTGAATTCGTCCCTGGCGCAACGCCAAATAAACCCGATTCCGGATTGATTGCCCATAAAGAACCATCCGAGTCAATCCGCATCCAGGCAATATCATCGCCCACTGTCCAGATTTTGTAACCTTTCTTCTTAAGGCCTTCCGGCGGAACAAGCATGGCAAGATTGGTTTTACCGCAGGCGCTGGGAAATGCTCCGGCAATATATTCGATATGTCCGTTGGGCTCCTCGATTCCCATGACGAGCATATGCTCTGCCATCCAACCTTCCTGTTTGGCCAGATAACTTGCAATACGTAAAGAAAGACATTTCTTACCTAAAAGGACATTGCCTCCGTAGCCCGATCCTACGCTCCAGATAGTGTTATCTTCAGGGAAATGCAGGATTAATCTTTTGTTGATATCCAGATCTGCCTTTCCGTGTAGACATTTTGTGAATTCTTTGTCGCTGCCTAGTTGCTCCAAAACTTTCTCTCCTATGCGCGTCATTATCCTCATATTCAAAACTACATAAATACTGTCTGTCAGCTCAACGCCGATCTTACTAAATTCAGAACCGATTGGCCCCATGGAAAACGGAATCACATACATTGTACGGCCTTTCATGGAACCGGAGAAAATTTGGGTAGCTTTTCTATAGGCCTGCCGCGGCGACATCCAGTTATTAATGGGGCCGGCGTCCCGTTTTCTTTTTGTACAGATAAAAGTCAATTTTTCTGTGCGGGCTACATCGTTAATCGCAGTTCTATGATAGACGCAGCCGGGAAGTTTCTTCTGATTTAACTGAATTATTTCACTGGTCGAAAAAGCCTCTTTTTCTAGGCGCGCCTTCTCTTTCTCTGTGCCATCGATCCAGACCACCTTATCTGGCTTACACATCTTGGCCATTTTATTTACCCAATGCTCAAGTTCACGATGTTTTCTCATATCTTAAGCTCTCCTTACATATTATCTAAATATCTAAAAGCTGAATGTGCACAGATCGCACCCTCGGAACAAGCTGTAATCACCTGACGCAGACTCTTTTTCCTGCAGTCGCCTCCTGCGAAAATTCCTTCGATTGAAGTCACCATCTCATCGTCAGTAACAATATAGCCATTTTCATCCAATTTAAGTAGGCCTTGAAGAAAATCTGTATTAGGCTTCATTCCAACAGAAATAAAAGCGCCTTGAACCTTTATCATATCTTCTTCTTGAGACTTCAAATTTTTAATTTTAATTGATTCTAATTTATTTTCGCCTTGAAATGATAACGGAATTGTATTCCAGGCTACTTCGATTTTTTTGTTTTTAAGTAGTTTTTCCTCCAACAGCTTTACGGCCCGTAATTTGTCCCTTCGATGCATCAACGTAACCTTACTTGCATGTCTTTCCAGCGTCAGTGCTTCTTCGACCGCCTGATTACCTCCTCCGATCACGACTACTTCTTTATTTTTAAAAAGAGGCGCGTCGCAAATCGCACAGAAACTGATTCCTTTGCCGATTAATTTCTCTTCTCCCGGAATCTCTAATTTTTTATACTGCGATCCAGTTACAATAATAACTGTCTTTGACTCAATCTCTTTCGCTTCAGAGGTCTTAACAATAAAATTCGATTTTTTCTTAATCTCTTTTACTTCGGCATTGACTATTTCAACGTTTAATTCTTTTACCTGGCTTATTAATCTATCCACCAAGCCTTGAGAGCTGATTCCGTCAGGAAATCCAGGAAAATTCTCAATGTTCTCGGTAAGCAATATTTGTCCACCAGGCAACATCTTATCGATTATCGCTGTCTTTAATTTCATCCTGCCGGCATATATTCCGGCAGTTAATCCTGCCGGGCCTGCGCCGATAATAATTACATCGTACATCCTGATAATTCCTCACTTGCGTTATAAGAGCTACGTACAAAAGGACCGCTAGCGACGGATTTAAAACCTAAAGATGAACCAATATCCTGAAATTCACCGAATTCATCCGGCGAGAAATATCTCTGGACCCCTAAATGATCCTGCGACGGTGATAAATATTGACCGATGGCTAGCATATCGCATCCAACATTATTTAAATCTTTCATTGTTTGAATAATTTCCTGTTTAGTTTCCCCTAATCCTAACAGAATCGTTGATTTTGTAAATATAAAATTATTTTTTTCTTTTATTTTTTTAAGCACACCTAATGAAAGTTCGTAATCGGCCTGCGGACTGACTTTCTTGTAAAGCCGCGGAACCGTCTCAACGTTATGACCAATTACATCAGGATGGGCATTGACGACAACCTCGATACTCTCTTGCTGCCCTTGAAAATCAGGGATAAGTATTTCGATTTTTGTTTCGGGATTAACTTTACGAATTTCATCAATTGCTTTATAATATTGCAACGCGCCACCGTCGGACAAGTCATCTCTTGTCACAGAGGTGATCACCGCGTAATCTAGATTCAAATTCTTAATCGCCTGGGCTATATTTTCAGGTTCGTTGAAATCTAAAGGAAGCGGATTGCCTTTACTTACAGCGCAAAATCGGCAATTCCGCGTGCAGATATCTCCTAGGATCATAAAGGTTGCGGTGCCTTTAGAAAAACATTCACCCATATTAGGACAATGCGCGCTGGCGCATACAGTATGCAAATCCAAATCCTTGAATAAATTTAATCTTTCTTTTATTAATGTTATATCTGGGATATCTTTTCTAAACCAGCGCGGTAAACTTTTCATTATTTGTGCGTTGAAATAAAATTTCTTATCGAGCGATCGTAAGTTTTTTCTGCTTCAGGCGAAAAATAACAAGCCGGCAACTGATTTTTTCTGAGATGATAAGAAATGCACTCGCAGCACATGCCTTTGCGCTCGCATGGTTCATAACTGCAATTGCAATTATCAAGATTCTTTTGTTTATTCTTGCATTCCATTAATCCTTGCTCCCTTTCCTAAACTCTTTTATTTTTTTCCTTATTCGGAATTTTTCCGGAAGGCCGGCATAATCAATTATTAATCTTCCGTTTAAATGATCCATTTCGTGCTGCAATGCGCGGGACAAAATATAATCTGCTTCAATTTTTATTCCTTTGTTATTTTTATCTAACGCCTCGACTATAACTTTTTTTGGTCTTTTGATCTTTACCATAATCTCTGGAAAACTAAGACAACCTTCTTCCAAAAGTTCATCGCCTTCCTTTTTGATAATCTTCGGATTCGCTAACATCAATAAATTATCTTCATATTCTACGACGATAAGCCGCTTAGGAAGCCCTATCTGTGACGCTGCCAGACCTACCCCTCCGGCCTTACGCATAATAGAAAGCATTTCATCTAGAATCTTTCTCTCCTGCCTTCCCACATGACGCACAGGTTCTGCTTTCTTGCGCAGAACCGAATCGCCGTAAATACAAATTTTTCCAGTCACTGTATAATCCTCTTTATCTAGAGATTCTGTTTTTTTCATTAACTTTAACGAACCTCAATTTTATATCCCTTGCCTGTTTATCTTCAACTAAACAATAGGCAAGAATAATTAATCCATCTCCGATTTTTCCCGAGTGCGCTGCTGCGCCATTAAGACAGATTACCCCTGAACCTTTCTCTCCGGAAATGGCATAGGTTTCTATTCTTGAACCATTGTTAAGATTCAATACCTCGACCTTCTCTCCCGGCAAGATGTCAACAGCTTTGAGTAATTCGTCATCAATGGTGATGCTTCCTTCGTAATGAACCTGCGCCTCTGTAACCTTAGCTCCAGCAATCTTGGATTTACACATCCTCCTCAACATTATCTTAATCCCTCCAATATTTTATCGGCGAATCCTGTTGCAGCTGTCGGACCATCAGCAGTAATTATATTCCCATCCTGCACAACAGATTCATCCACATAAGAAACTCCTTTTGCCTTTAATCTTTTTACTTCCGAAGACCAAACCGTTGCTTTTTTACCTTCTAAGACTCCTGCGTTTGCCAATGTCACAGGAGCTATGCATATTGCAGCTAAAATCTTATCCTGCTTGACTGTCTCCTGGGCAATTTTGTGGGCAGTAGAATCATCCCAATATTCCTGGGAGCCTGCTCCGCCGACAAAAATAATTACATCGTAATCGGTGACCTTTATATCGCTAATTAATATATCCGGCTTGACCTTTGTCCCGAGCATCCCTCTTGCTTCCTCCAAGCTGGAAGAGGCAACTTTCAGTTCTACGCCATTTTCCTCAAGAACCAAGTGCGGAATTTTGAATTCTTCATCTCTGAAGCCGTTGCTTGCAATTATCATAACAGCCTTTTTAGCCATTTTTCTCACCTCTCATTAAATTATATGTCTGCCTTGCGATCATCAGCTCTTCGTTTGTGGGAACGACTAAGATTTTCGGCTTTTTCTTTAAATGAGAAAATAATCCCTGACAAATTTTTTTTCTAATCTGCTTATGATTTTCGCCGATTCCTGCCGTAAAAATTAGAGAATCTAATTCTCCCAAGGCCACAATATAGGCTCCGATGTATTTTCTTATGCGGTAGACAAACATCTCTATAGCTAATCTTGCGCGCTTATTTCCTTTTTTAGCTGCCCTACGAAGTTTCCTCATATCATTACTTATACCCGAAATACCCTGTAAACCGCTTCTTTTATTTAAAATATCTTCGATTTTCTGAACAGATAAATTTAATCTTCTTTGTAGATAAATAACAACCGCCGGGTCTAAATCTCCGCTTCTCGTGCCCATTAAAAGGCCTTCCAACGGAGTAAATCCCATGCTGGTATCGACGGACTTACCATATTTGATCGCTGTAATGCTACAACCGTTGCCTAAATGACAGGTTATCAGTCGAAGCCTATTCAATGGCCGGCGTAATCTCTTGGCTGCCTCTTGCGCTACATATTCATGACTCGTCCCGTGAAAACCGTATTTACGTATACCAAATTTCTTATAAAATTTATAAGGCAGGCCATACATGTAAACAAAATCAGCCAAACTTTGATAGAACGCTGTATCGAAGACAGCTACCTGCGGCGTGCCTCTTAATAATTTCTTACAAGCGAGGATTCCTGTCAAATTAGCAGGATTATGCAATGGCGCAAGTTTTGAACATTCTTTAATCTTTGCTGTTACGCGTTTATCGATTAAGGTCGGCCTTCTAAATTTATCCGCACCGTGGACAACGCGATGACCTACCGCGGAAACATCCGAAATATTTTTTAAGATAATCTTTATGCCTTCGTGATGATTTTTTACCTTTGAACCGCGTTCTCCGATTTTATCAATCATGCCTTTTTTTACGATCCTGGCTCTGGGCATATCAAATAACTGATATTTTATCGAGGAGCTTCCTGAATTTATAGTCAATATCTTCATAGCAATCTAAATCTATTTTGCTGCCCTTATCGCAGTAATGGCAACGCAATCTATGATATCATCAACACTGCAGCCTCTGGATAAATCACTGCAAGGTTTATTCAAGCCCAATACGATAGGACCGACTGCTCTTGCTTTAGCTAATCTATTTACTAACTTGTAACCGATATTGCCTGCCTCTAAATCAGGAAATATTAAAATATTGGCATCGCCTTTGATTATTCCTTGGGGATTCTTAATCTGTGCTATTTCAGGGATGATTGCGCTATCCGCTTGAAGTTCGCCATCGACGATTAAATCCGGATTTGAATCTTTAACTAATTGTGTCGCCTCTCTGACTTTATCTACAAACTCTCCTTTTGCCGAGCCTTTTGTAGAATAACTAAGCATGGCTATCCGAGGCTCAACGCCTAAAATCGATTTGCCTAATTCAGCTGTGGAGATGGCGATGCTGGATAATTGTTTTGCGCTAGGGTCAGGAACAATCCCGCAATCCGCAAACAAAAATGTTCCTTTCTCTCCGAGATTCTTATCTGCAAAAATCATAATAAAGCAGCTCGAGATCGTGCCGAAGCGCTTATCCACTCCTAAACAGTATATCGCTGCCCTGGCAACATCGGGCGTGGTATGATTTGCTCCGGCGACAAAACCGTCTGCTTCGCCGCTTCTGATCATCATCGCAGCATAATATACCGGATGAGAGACTGTCTTAAGTGCCTCCTCTTTAGTTATTTGTTTGTGTTTGCGCAGTTCGTAAAATTCTTGGCTGAATTTATCGATCTTTCCTTTCTCTAGGTTATTCTTATCCAAGAGAATCAAGTTAGCGATTGACTCTTTTTTGATTTTCTCCGCAGCAATCCTTACACGCTCATCCTGGGCTTCAGGAAGAATTATTGTTTTGCCTAAAGTTTTTGCTTTTGACCTTATTTTATTAATTAATTCCTGCATTATTCCTTAGATATTTTTTACGATTTTATCGAGATCAATAAAATTCTTAACTAATTCCTTTATCTTCTCGATCTTTTCTTTATCTTCCGGCCTTACTTTTACCGTCAAATCATGGACCTTTGAGGCGGTAAGGTAAGTATCGTATTTTGATAACAACAAAGGGATGCCGGATTGTTTAATCGTTTCTTTTATTGCCTTATTGGGATATATGCCGCCGGTTAAAATTATTCCCGAGACGTAAACGCCGCCCTGTTTTTTGCTCTTTACATTATGTTGACTTACCGTAGTAGTCAAGATATCTTCGCGGTCACCCGGCGTGATGACCAAACACTCGTCCTTAAAATACTTCAAGGCATTATGAGATTCCATTGCTCCCACAATAATATCTGAGATGCGATTATTTATATTTTCCTCGCTTGAAAGAAGCTCAAAATCTGTTTCTTCTAAAATCTGGGCTATAGAAGGAGCGGTTAACATCGGATAATAAGGCACAACGCCGAGTACCTCCACCCCTTTTCGCGACAGTCCTTTCCTTACATAGTGATTAATCTTATCATATTTCTGCGGTAAGACTTTATTGACGATTACTCCCAGAAGTTCGACTCCTTCTTTCTCAAACAACGCTTTGTTTAACATTATTTCATCAATTGGCCTGCCGACCCCGCCGGAAGAGATCAATATCACTTTTGAGCCCAAAAGTTTTGCAACCGCCGAATTGGAATGATCAAAAACACTGCCCACCCCGGCGTGTCCGGTACCTTCGATAATCACCAATTCCTTATCTTCGGCAACCCGGCTAAATGCCTTTTTAATATGACCGGTGATTACTTTTTTCTTTGGGCTATCGATATATTTCTCGGTAAACCCTCTCTCAACCGCAACCGGACTCATATCTTTAAGACCACATTTTATACCACAGAGTTCACAGACCCGCTCAATCAAAACAGAATCCTCATCGACCTTGATACCTTCTTCTTCCAGATATCTTTGGCCGATAGGCTTTATAAAACCGATCTCTTTAAACTTCTCGCGCAGACCAAAGATAAGTCCTAACGAAATAGTCGTTTTGCCATCGTTTTGTCTGGTGGCAGCGACAAAAATCTTTTTTGGCTTCATAGATTATCCTGAATTTTTTTTATAAGCTGCTCTCTGGTTAAAGCACCAACAACCTGGTCGGAAACAACTCCATTTTTAAAAAACATAAGCGTAGGAATGGACATGATTCCATATTTTGTAGCCGTATTCTGCCCCTCATCAATATTAATCTTGGCTATCTTTAATCTGCCGCTGTATTCTTTGAAGATTTCATCCAGTATCGGAGCAATCATCTTGCAGGGCATACACCATTCTGCCCAAAAGTCTACCAGCACTGGTGTCTTTGATTTTAAAACCTCCTTCTCGAAATTTTTATCAGTCAGATGAACTATTGCCATAGACGCTCTCCTTGTCTTAGATTTGTCTGTGTTATTCTATAGTCTGCTCTTCTTCTTTGCCAAAAAAGTACTCCGGATCAGTTAATATCGGTTCATAATCCTTCGGCATCGGAATAGGGAACGTTGCGATTTCGTAAAGCCCTACTATGGTGCGTCTCGCAAAGTGAAAAGCACCCTTAATTACTCCATAAGTTACCCCCATACCAACACCGTCTTCTCTGCCCGTATCAAAAATATTTTTAGGAAACTCTATCAAGCTCGTTGCTGTATTAAGTGCGCCCCGACATAATTTCTTCACTGGATCCTGGGCAAAACTATAAGGTGCGAAAAAACCAAGCATTATGGCAGCTAAAAGCATAATGTTGGATATTTTAAAAACCTTTGTCTTTTTCACCTTTCCTCCTTTTTATAATCTGGAAAATTATAATTATTTAATAGTTAAACTCAAAAAATTACTTAGGAAAATCGAATTTGATATCTACGTCTTTTCTTTCCTCTTCAAGAATTTTAAAAAGCTCCCTTGCTTTCATTTGCAGCATTTGTGCAACAAACATATCGGGTATCTGGTGTATCCTGATATTGTAGTTATTGGTTGAATCATTGTAGAATTCTCTACGGTCAGCAATCTGGTTCTCTAAATAGCTGACCCGCTGCTGCAACTGAACGAAATTCTGGTTTGCCTTTAGGTCGGGGTAGTTTTCTGCGACGGCAAACAGTGTCTTAAGCACCTTGCTTAATTCCCCCTCTGCCTTGGATGAATCGCCAACCGATTTGGCTTGAATACACGAGGTTCTGGCAGCAGTAATCTTCTCTAACGTCTCCCTCTCATATTTCATATACCCTTCACAGATTTTTACTAGTTTAGGTATTTCATCGTGGCGCTGTTTAAGCAATACATCGATATTTGCCCAGGCCTTATCAATGTTGCGCGATAGTCGTACAAGGCCATTGTAAATAGAAACAAAATAAAGTATCACACCGATAACAAGAAACAACAACAAAGCAAGCAAAATTATTCCACCCATACAAACCTCCTTTGTTTAAAATTTAAAATATTGAAAACGAAATAATAAATACGCTAGCATCGCTAAAGTCAAAGCCGCGCCGCCAAAAACACCGGAAAAAGCCTGCCAAGATAATTTTTCAGTTAATTCTTTCTGGCTATGGTCAGAGATTATAAATATCTTCTGCATCTCTCCTTTAGTTATTACTACATCCGTTGGATTATCTGCCTTAAACGTTTTTAGTTTTTCCTGCAACAGTTTTCGTTCTACATTGGCGACGGCCAAATTCCATTCCTCCATACTAATTTCACCATCTTTATTTAAATCCACCTTTGCCATCTTCTCAGAATCAGCTTTTAATTGACCCAGCCGCTCAACCAACAGCTTATTATAGTCTTCCAACGCGTTACGCTGCTTTTTTGCTGTGCCTAACACATATACCTTCTCACCTTCGCCAATATACCATTCTTTAAAACGTAATCTTTGAGTACCGATAAATGCTTTATAACTTAGGCCGTTGTTCTCCATAAAATTAATTAAATTAGAAGGTAAACTTCTACCCCATCCTGTACTAAATTCATAATCATTAGGCAGAATGAACTCAGCGCCTGCAGGAAGAACCATTATTTTCCCGGTTCCGTCATCCAACCAAAACGGAGAAAAGCAGCTATCTCCTTTAGCAATTGTTACCCATCTTCCAGAACGACCACTGCTTTGATAACGCTCTGCCGTATATCGGTAAAACACGCATTCCATCTGAGTAAGCGGGCTCTTAAGGCTAGCTGTCTTTTTAGCTTCACCGATAATCTCAGTCAATCCTATGGCTAAGCCGCGAATAGTAGATGTAGGTATGTTCTCAATTATTCTCTTTCTTCGCAGTCGCTTAAAACCCCAAAAGAAAGACCATATTCCAAACCCGAAACCAAACAAGGCATAACCAATATCTCTGTCGTCACTCATCGGACCAATTTCCTTAGTTCAGAAATATCAGGCATTATTGAATATTATCAATCAGAAATCTGGGGTGGGTGACGGGATTCGAACCCGCGACCACCTGAACCACAATCAGGTGCTCTAACCAAACTGAGCTACACCCACCACTGATAGTTTTCTATACTCTATTTATTCTTTCTTAAAAACCTTCTCTATTTCTTTTCCGAAGGCCTTAAATTGATCACCGATATCCTCTACTCTCTCAGGGATTTTCTTGGGATCTTTGACAATTGCCTTTTTTAACATCTCGGTAAATATGCTTCCGCTGATCTTCGCTAAATCTATTTTAAAAGGAATCAAGGTTCCTTTAATAGGCAGATCTATAGATATCTGTTCAGGCAGATTTCCCCCCGAACCGAAAATAATAGCCAGCGGACTAGGAAATCCTTTCTCTTCTTCCTCGGAAGCCCCTTCCTTCGGCTCTTCGTAGGCAATATTGCTGATTTCTAAACTGCACTTTCCGTCAACAACATTATTTTTTGCAGTCAAACTAACTTGAGAATTCACGTTTGCGGTCTTTAATTTCTTATCCGATAAAAACTTTTTGAAATACGGACCAAAATATGCGCCGTCAAGATCAGACAACTCAAATTCCGCATCCATATCTTTACGTAAGAGGTTGACCCGGCCATTTGCCCTAATAAGACCGGAACTTTCTCTGCCTTGAATTTCTGCCGATATCTTAAAACTTGGATTGATAAGACTCCTGACTCTCATATTTAAATCTGTTATTTTAGTGGTAAACCCTCCGTATTCTACTTTTCTATCAACAAATTTTATCACACCATTCTTAACTTGTAATTCTCCGATAACAACCGGTCTTGATTTCCCTGATTTAGGTTTTAATAACGAAGTGACATTGAAGCTTCCGTCAGAATTTCTATTGATAGTTACGTCAGGCTCAACTAAAACAATCTTGCTAAAGCCTATGTTGCCGGAAAGAAGAGTCAATAAACTTGGCTGAATAATTAACTCCTCGGCTGTTAAGAAACCCTCGATATCTATCCGCTGCAATTGAATAGTCGCGGGAAAAATTAATTTCATTGATTCGATATCAACTTTGGGCTGCAGTGTATTCTCTAGCTGCGAAATAACTAAATCTTTCCCTTTAGTGTTTATAAATATGTATGCTGCCACGCAGATGCCTAGAAACACAATCAAGATAACTATAATTATCTTCGCTAATATTTTCATAGTAATATCCTTTATTTTGGCGCGCCTGGCCCGATTCGAACGGGCGACCCTCTGCTTAGAAGGCAGATGCTCTATCCAACTGAGCTACAGGCGCAAAGTTAATTTTACTCAATAAGCCTATCCCGAGTTTAACCGAAGGATAGGCACATTTTCTAATGATAAAATCAATAAGTTACAATTCTTACTGGTCGGGGAGGTGGGACTTGAACCCACGACCTCTTGGTCCCAAACCAAGCGCTCTAGCCAAACTGAGCTACTCCCCGAATTGCCTTAGTTTATTAATCTTGCAATTCGGTATCGAGCCCGTTAGGACGAGATACCTTATGCTCCCTCGTCTCTTCGTTCCTCGGAATTAAAACTAACCTATTCTCCGTTAAAAATTAGCTTCTAAAGTAAAATATTATAACATGTAAAGATTATTTTTGCAACAGTTGAAAATTGTCTATAAATATTATATAATGCCGCTAGTTATGAAAAAGAAAGTATTATTGATTATTGTCTTAATCATTGTTATTGGAATCGGTCTGAGCATATATCTGAATAAGACTCTTATCTTAAATAAGATAAAGACTGAAGTATTACAAAAAATTGAATCGCAGATCGGAAGAACCGTATCAATCGGAAAAATTGAATACAGGGTATTAAAAGGCTTTGTGATAAGCAATTTGGAAATCTCGCAAAGCGCTACAGGCGAACAGGCCCACCTAATAAAAATCAAGCAAATAACCTTTAATCCCGTTTTATTCCCCTTCATACTTCAGAAAAAGATAATGATTCCCTCAATCAGCGTTGATTCCTTAAATGCCAATGTCATCCGCTTGGATAAAAACACCTGGAATTTTTCTGACCTTATAAAACCTGAATCAGCGACAAAAAAAACAGAATCAAAATTCTCTGTTACGGTCCTTAGGATAATAATTAGGAATTCTGAGATATCTTTTCAAGACGAGACCTTAGATTCAACCTTCTCTAAAAAATTTAAAAATTTAGACCTTACTTTAAAACCTTCCTTGCCGAAAAGCATAAAATTTGACCTGATAACAAACATCGATGATTCGGATAGCAAAATCTCCATCGACGGTAAACTCGACCTGCCAACTAAAGCGGTTGAGTCATCTATCAATATCTCTAATTTGTTAATTACTGAATATCTTGCCTATTTTGATAAGTTGCCGCTGACAATTAAAGGCGGCAAGCTATCTGCTCAATTAACCGGAGAATTCAAAAACGGCAGATTGGACCTACGGGGAACAAATTCTTTTGAAAACCTGGATATCCAGAAAGACAAAACAGAAATCATAACGGATCTAGCTACAGAATTAAGCTTTGCTTATGATGCAACGAATCAAGATAGACCGTTTGATTACGAAGCTGATGTAAATCTGTCAAATACTAAAGTTCTTGGTCTGAAATATTTAGAAGCGATTGATAATCTAAGCGGAAAATTAAATATCGTGCCGGATAAAATAAGCTCTGGAGAAATTTCGGCAAATCTCAAAGGGAATCTTTTGAAGGTCTCAGGCACCTTGAAAGATTTCAAAGATCCTTATCTAGATGTAAATGTAAGCTCCGATGTTTCGCTTGCAACATTAAAAGAGCTATTTAAGGATAAAGTGAATCTAACTAAGATGGAGATTGATGGCGATTCACAGATGCAGCTAGCACTTAAAGGCGCTCTTTCAGAGCTAAATAATTTGGAACTCCAGGGTAAGCTCAGAGTTTCCAACGCAAAAATAAATGCAGATTATCTACCCGCAGAAATAGATAATATCCAAACAGATATAATCTTCGATAAAAATACTATCTCCTGGAATAATCTCACGGCTAACCTTAAAGGTGATAAACTCTCCTCCAGCGGAAGCCTGAAGGACTTCTCAAATCCACAGGTCAGTTTGAATATATCTTCAGACTCACTTAATTTTGAGACCGAATTCAATATACAAAACAAACTCTTAAAAATAGCGAAACTTAACGGAAACTTCTTTAGCAGTCGATTTGATATTAAGGGCGCTGCTGATATTTCCGATGCGAGCAATCCCCTTGTTAATATCCAAACAACTATAGGTATCAAGCTCGAAGATCTAGCGGATTTCAATCCAAAACTGAAAGATATGGTTAACAAGATTAAACTCGCCGGAAATCTTAATGCCCGGGCAGATTTAAACGGAAGACTAAAAGATTATCAAAACTGGCAATTGGTTTTGAAAGGCAATTGCGCGCTTTTTTCTATCTACGGATTTAAAATCAATGATCTCGCTTTAGATTACTCACAAGGAAATACGCCTCTCGCAAACTTGAGACTCACCGCAACGCCATATTCCGGAAAACTCCTCATAAATTCCCGGATAGATTTTACTGACGGGGACATTCCTTTTATCTCAGAAATAATCATTAACGATGTAGATTTATCTAAACTCAAAAATGATACAGAATTAAAAAACAAGGATATTTCCGGCCTGCTTCAATCTCAAACCAACCTACAGGGCTCAGGCAAAAACATAAAAATCAGCCTTAATGGCTCAGGGAGCTTGCGTATCGAAAACGGAAATCTTTGGGAATTGGAACTGCTGCAAGGACTGGGTAAACTGCTGTTAATCCCTGAATTTCAGAAGATAGTATTCAGAGAGGCCTCGGGAGATTTTTCAATTCGCGATGAAAGAATCTTTACTGATAATCTTATACTGGAAAGCGATAAGATGAATATTCTCTTAGAAGGAAATATCGACTTTTCTAGCAATATTGATCTTACCGTTACCGCTCAATTATCCGAAGGCCTGATAAAAGATGCAACTGATTTACAGGGAATGCTTAGTTCGATTCTCGCCCAATCAACAAATGCGGTAATCATAAAATTAACCGGGACTTTAAAAGAGCCTAAGCACAAAATTATACCGCTTCCCGTTAAAGTTTTTGAAAAAGCGAAAGATTTTGTCATCGATGATATTATCAGAGACGTGCTCGATATCATGAAATAACTTTTCGAGCTTTCTTGATTGCCTTCGCCCTATGACTCATTCCGTGTTTGATTTTTAATCCTAACTGAGCAAAGGTCTTGTTGTATTTGGGGATGATGAAGAGCGGGTCGTAGCCGAAACCGGATTTCCCTCGGCAACGAAAACCGATTAATCCTTGGCAGGAGCCACTTACAACGGAGATTAACCTATGTTTATCAGCGAGCGCAACGCTGCATTTATAACGCGCTATTCTTTTCTTTAACGGCACCCCGCGTAGTTCTCTTAATAATTTCGAATTATTCTTCTTATCTGTTGCGCCTTTTTCTGAATAGCGCGATGAATAAACTCCGGGTTTATTTTTTAATGCCTTAACCTCTAATCCGGAATCTTCACCCATTGTTAATTTACCCGTATACATCGCAATCGTAGCTGCTTTCTTGATTGCATTTTGAGCGAAGGTTTCCCCGTCCTCTATTATTTTTGGCGCGCGAGGAAAATCCGCCAAAGAAAGAATCTTCAAATTTAAACCTTTAAGCAGATCCTTTATCTCTTTTAATTTCTTTTTATTTTTGGTTGCGACGACTAAATCCATTTACCTCCTAAATTGCTCCCTGCCTGCCGGCAGGCAGGCTTTACCCCTTCGACTACGTTCGGGGTTACGCTCCTTCTTCCTTCGTAAATTGTCGCTTCACTTTGGGACGGGTGAAGAATCTCAAAGTTTTTTACTATATCTCCACGCTAAAAGACCACCAACAACCATTGGTAAATAAAAAGCCATGCAAATCCATGCAAGCTTATCAAAAGGTAAAGTATCTTTGACCGCTAATAGTATGAGACACCCTACTGTAGCCACTATACCTGTTAATAAAGACCATTTACCAGCATATTTATTAGTCTTATACCAGATTTCCTTATTTGACAAAGTAGTTGGTGTTCTAAATCCGCTGAAGTGATTAGGAGGGACTTTCCCTTTAATCAAACGAACTGATTGAACAATCAGAATTATAGAAAACGCTAAGATAAAAAGGATAAAGTGTAATTTTATGTTTTCATCCATCACTCACCTCCTTATAAAATATCTTTAAACAAATTCCGCTGAACATCGATAAGCTGCTCGATGCCTTTTTGGGCTAAAGCGAGCAGAGAATCCATTTGTTTTTTGTTAAATGTTTTTCCTTCTGCCGTACCTTGGATTTCGATAAATTCGCCTTTTCCGGTCATGACGATATTCATATCCACGTCTGCTTTGGAATCTTCTTCATAGGATAAATCTAAAAACGCATCTTTTCCGCTGATTCCAACCGATGTAGCAGCAACAAAATCTTTAATCGGAATTTTCGCGATTAACCCATCTTTTTTTAATTTCTGTAAAGCATCAACGAGCGCGATAAAGCTTCCGGTGATAGACGCTGTTCGTGTTCCTCCGTCAGCCTGAATTACATCGCAATCGATCCTGATGGTCCGCTCGCCTAAATCTGACATATCGACAATAGAACGCAGGCTTCGACCGACTAATCTCTGGATTTCATAAGTTCGTCCGGATTTTTTATCACGCATGATTCTTGTCTGGCACGATCGCGGAAGCATTCCGTATTCGGCAGTTACCCAGCCTGTGCCAGAGTTTTTTAAAAATGTTGGGACACTTTCATCAACCGATGCGGTGCAAACTACGCGGGTATTGCCGAGCTCCATCAAACAAGAGCCTTCTGCAAATTTTATGTAATTTCTTGTGACATTTACTTTGCGTAATCGATCATTTCCCCTACCATCATTTCGCATAAATACTCCCTTCAATGAGCGCACAACTTATGGAGTCCCCAAAGTTCTGTGGCGGACGAACATAAGTTGTACGCGCGAATTGAACCCCGCACCTTTTATCTATTCAAAGAATTTTTAATTCTTCGCCTTAACTGTCCAAAAGCTTTACCAAAATGTTTAAGGCTTATTTCTCTCTGCCTTGCATCTTCTAAAGAAGTAAAGCTCTCAAAATAAATTAAATTCCAAGACTTACGGCTTTCGGTATATTTAACCTTACCATCATTATGTTCCTTTAGCCGGCGTTCGATATTATTTGTGTAGCCAACATATAACAAATTATCTTTTTTACTTTTTAGAATATAAACTTGGTACATATTGAATACTAAAAAGGTGCGGGGTCAATTTCAGCCATCAAACTTACGTTCACTACGTTCCGTAAGTTTGGGCTTCAATTGACCTTCCATGTGCATCAATTCCTACAATTAACGGAAAATCCTTAACTCTTAATTCATAAATTGCCTCTGGACCTAAATCTTTATAGGCTTTTAATCTTTTGGATTTGATTTTCTTTGATAACAAGGCACCACAACCTGCAGGTGCGAGAAAATAAACTGCCTTGTGTTTTTTTATCGATTGTTTAACTTTTTTTGAGCGTTTGCCCTTACCTATCATTGCGATTAATCCTGCCTGCAATAATTTTGACGTAAATTCATCCATACGCGAACTTGTGGTCGGACCTGCTGAGCCAATAGCTTTACCTTTGCGCGCTTTTGTCGGTCCACAATAATAGATAATCTGATTTTTGATAAGATTTTTTCTTTTGCTTAATTCTTTAACTAATCTTTTGTGCGCCTGGTCACGGGCAGTATAGATTTTTCCGCTTAATAAAACCTCATCGCCTACTTTAAGCTCTTTTAAGCGACAAATATCTTCTGGTAAATTGATTATTATCAGTTTCTGCATGTTAGATTATTTTAGTTGCGCTGCGAAGAGCGTGGCAACTTAGGTTTACTGCAACCGGAAGCCCTGCGATATGAGTCGGGTAAGTCTCAATATTAACTGCTAATGCAGTTGTTTTTCCACCTAATCCCATTGGACCGATATTTAATCTATTTATTCTGTTTAATAAATCCTTTTCTAAAATTCTAATGCGCTTTTGCGCATTACGTCTATTAATCGGGCGCAAAAGCGCATTCTTTGCCAAAAGATTAACTGCATCAGCATTACCTCCGATTCCCACTCCCACCACATACGGCGGACAGGCATCAGGGCCTGCAGCCTTAACTGCATCAACGATAAATTTCTTAATCGTATTGATTTCAACTGTAGGATTAAACATCTTCATCAAGCTTTTATTCTCGCAGCCAAAGCCTTTAGGCATTACCGTAATCTTTAATCGGCTCCCCTTTACAAAATCAATATGAACAACGCCAGGAGAAAACTTTGGTTTTGTTCTTTTTAACGGATTCTTGATTACAGAATTACGAAGGTAGGCTTTTTTGTAACCAGATTCGATACCTCTTTGGATTGCTTTGTTTAAATCGCCACCAGTAAACTGAACATTCTGTCCGACTTCCAAAAATACAACCGGCAAACCCGTATCCTGACAAATTGCAAGCTTATCTTTTCTGGCAACAGCGGCATTATCAATAATTGCTTTAAGCGTCCTTTTTGCGCGAGCGTTTTTCTCTTTGCGATTTGCGTTCTTTAAAGCGCTCAAAACATCTTTCCTCAAATCAAAATTCGCCTGGCTACAAAGCTGGCTGATTGTTTTTGAAATTGTGTTTGTATTTATTTTTTTCATTTTTCTATATACTCCCTTGAAACCGTGGTTTTAATCCCACCCCGGATGTTCATTTCTACCTCTATTCTTGCGAATCGCGGTCGGCAGGCATTAACGAAATCATCTAAAATCTTATTTGTCAGATGTTCATGAAAAATTCCTACATCTCGATACGAAATAAGATACATTTTAAAGGATTTTAATTCTACGCAAAGTTTATTTGGGATGTAATTTATCTTAATCCTGGCAAAATCAGGAAGTCCAGTCTTAGGACAGACACAGGTAAATTCATCCGTATCAAGAACGATCATAGACACTTTTTCCGAATAGTGATTTCGCCAGACCTCAATCTTGGGAGTTTTTAATTTTCTGATATTTTTCTGTAATCCTTCGTAAGTTGATTTCTTTAGCATTACTTTACCCCCATCATTTTATGCAATTGCGGCATTATTCTAACGTCTGAAAGATGGTCAAGACAGAATTGCTGCAAATCGATAATCTTTTTTAAAAGCTTCTTTGAATATTCATTAGAATTTGGCTGCAGGACTAAAGGAATATTAGGATTTATCTCTGAAATTACTTTTAAGGCATCTTTTAAGTCTTTCTTTTTTGTTGATTCGCAGATTACCATTTTAATAAAAATATCCTTGCCCCTGGCTACAGATAAAAATTTTCTGTGCTCATGCCAGCGATTTTTATCTTTAGTTGAACTGGGAAGCTTGATATCCATAGCAACAATATCGACGTCATCTTTGACTTCAAAAAATTCATCAGCTAATGTGCCGTTGGTCTCAAGATAAGTTGAGTAGCCGTCGTTTTTAGCTAATCTTAAGATCTCTTTCAGGAAATCTTTCTGCAGAAGCGGCTCGCCGCCGGTAAAACACAAAGAATGAAAATCTTTGTGCGCCGTACGAATTTTATTAAATAAATCTAAGCTAGAATATTTATCGTAATGACTTAATTTTGTATCGCAGAAATCGCAACTTAGATTACAACCAAAAAATCTTACAAAGACCTGTTTTACTCCGGCGTAAATACCTTCGCCCTGAATACTTTCAAAAATCTCTGCTATCTTTGCTTTAGTCCTACAGCGGGTCATTAACACCTGCCTTTCTAAAACCTTTTGCTCTTAAAAGACAGCTATCGCATTTGCCACAAGGTTTCTTCATACCTTTATAACACGACCAAGTTAAATTATAGGGCACGCTTAATCTTAGCCCAAGCTTAATAATCTCGGATTTTGTTTTTTTGATTATCGGCGTTAAAATCTTGATCGGCTTTCCTTGGACGCCTGTTTTTGTGCCTTTTTTTATAACTGTTTTTAACGCCTTGTAAAATCCGATTCGGCAATCCGGATATCCGGAATAATCAATCTGGTTTGCTCCGATGAATATTGCAGCGCAGTTTTGACTTTCGGCAAATGAAAGAGCAAAACTTAAAAAAATCAAATTCCTTGCCGGGACATAAGTTGAAGGAATCCCCTGAAGATTTTTTCTTTCAGGAACTTTTTTTGATTTATCAAGCAGCGATGAACCCTTCCATGGAAATCGAATCTTGATAACTTCAAATTTACATTCTGCAGCCTTTGCGATTTCCTTTGCTGATCTTATTTCACGTTTATGCCGCTGTCCGTAGTCAAAGATCAAACAATTTACAATGTAGCCTTTTTTCTTTGCTAAAAATAAAGTAGTGCTTGAATCTAATCCACCGGAAAGTAAAACAATTGCTTTTCTCATTACTTAATATAATTATAAAAACTTTTTAACGCAGATTAACGCAAATCTAACGCAGATATACGCAGATTTTTAATAGTCTTATCTGCGATTATCTGTGTGTAATCTGCGACAATCTGCGTTGAAAATATTTTCTCTACTTAACAAAACTGGCTGCAGAGCTATCTGATTCCCAAACAGTAACTTTCTTTAATTTTAGTTTTTTATCATTTGTCTGCAGCTTATCAAAAATATATTTTGCGATATTCTCAGATGTGGGATTTATTTTTTTAAAATAGGCAATATCGTTTAAAAAGGTGTGATCTATTTTATTTAAAATCTCATTTAATAATTTCTTTATTTTTTTAAAATCAGCAACCATGCCGATTTTATCTAAATTCTGGCTCTGGATAAACACTTCTACCTTCCAGTTATGACCATGAAGCTCTTCGCATTTGCCTTTGTATTCCCGAAGCCTATGCGCAGAACTAAAATCTGATTCAACGAGAATTTCAAACATGGTTAACCTTCCGTAAATTTTTAATCTCTCGTCCTAAGAAGTTCTTTGCTACTTTTTTAAATTGCTGCAACTCGTCGCTTACATAAAATAAATATCGGGGGTTTCTTTTTTTATTCAGCATACCATCGCTGGCTAGGACCTCCTTTGCCTCGCGGGCGACCTGTTGCGCTGAATCAATAAGTCTAACAGAACCTCCTAAAATATTCCGTAGAACTTTTTTAAGTAAAGGATAATGCGTGCAGCCTAAAATCAAAGTGTCGATCTTTGCCTTTTTAAGCGGCTTTAGATAATAACTGGCTATATCGTAAGTTGATTTCTGATTTAGCCAGCCTTCTTCTACTAATGGCACAAGCAAAGGACAGGCCTGATTAAAGACTTTAATCTTTGAATCGATCCGCTTTATCTGTCGCTGGTAAGCTTGGCTATTTATGGTTGCTTTTGTTGCAATCACACCGATTCGTTTATTTCTTGTTGCATAAATCGCTTCTTTTATTCCGGGAGAAATAACTCCGATTATAGGAATCTTAAAATGCCTCTTCAATACAGATAGCGCAACGCTAGAAGATGTATTACAGGCAATTACAATAAGCTTAACATCTTGTTTTAATAGAAATAGGATGTTCTCTGTTGAGAATTTTATAATCGTAGATTTAGATTTAATCCCGTAAGGAACCCTTGCCGTATCGCCGAAATAAACTATATCCTCGTAAGGCAAGAGCCTGGCAACTTCCTTGGCCACGGTTAGGCCGCCGATCCCCGAGTCAAAAATTCCTATTGATTTAATCATGTCTATTTTTTGGTTAGCCGATAAATTCTTTTGTAATTCGCAATGCCTGCTGCAAGCCCTTCTGCAATCTGCTGCCTGTAAAAACTATTTCTCAGGGCTTTTTCTTCTTTGGGATTCGATATAAACCCTACCTCTACCAGTATTGCGGGAATATCTGCGTTTTTAAGCACGGCGAAACGTGCAGATTTTATCCCGCGATTCCTTACGCCCATGATACTACAAGTATTATCGCAGATATGTTTGGCTACTTCTTTTGAGGCCGCAATATTTTCTGTGTAAATCATATCTCCTAAAATCGCCTTTAAATTTCTAGAAGAATTAGTCGAGGCCTCATTTGTATACGATGCATTTTCCGCTACTTCCAAAGCTCTGGCAATATTGTCAGAGGCTTCTGAAAAATAATATGTCTCAAAGCCATAAGGCTGTCTAGATTTATGTGCGTTTACATGGATACTGATAAATAGATCTGCTCCGGATTTATTTGAAATCTGCGCTCTTCGGCTTAAAGATATATACTGATCGCTTGAGCGGGTTAGGATTGTTTTAATACCTCTTGATTCAAGAACTTTCTTTAATCTTTTTGCAATATCCAAGGTTATAGATTTTTCTTTTCCTCCGGACCTGCTGACTGCTCCGGGGTCTTTTCCGCCATGACCGGCATCAATTACCACTTTACTTATCTTATATCCAAAATAGGCAGCTGGTTCTTTTCTTGTAAAAGGCCTGGTTATGGTCCGATGTCCCACAAAGCGTTTCTTAAAATCTAAAGGAACTGCGATTGAGCCTCGGTGAAAAAGAAAAGGCGCAGCGATTGTCTGTTTCTGTCCGTTGATTTCCGCGGTGGATGAGCCGACTAAGATACTGGCTTGGTCATTCCCTTTTTTTAAATTTAAAATCGAGGAAAAATTATCCCATTGCCAGTCAATATCGTGGACTTTGCATAACTCGATTATCGAGACGTAGCTTGAGCTATCGATATTAAAAGTATCGATTCTTTGGTAGCGCACTCCAGTAGCGCAACCCGCCAGAACCAGAGACAAAAAGACCACTACTACGATTTTCTTAAACATAGTTTATCTTTATAATTTTACTCACTTTTGAAGCAAAAATAAACAAAAATCTTATTTTTGTGGGAGAGTTTGTTTTGAGTAGGATTTTACCTATAACTGCCTAATTCATCATGGAAAGCTGAATCTTCCCTAGAATAAGGCCTGTAATAATCTGTGTCTCCTGAGACAATCCGCGGAGTTAAAAATATTGCCAGCTCTATTTTGGTAGTGGTTTTATCCTTACTCCTAAAAAGTAAGCCCAGAAGTGGGATATCTCCTAAGAAAGGTATCTTTCTTACCGTATCCGAAACTCTATCTTTAATCAAACCTCCGATTATAATGGTTGAGCCGTCTTTAACCATAACAATTGTCTCAGCTTCAGACGTAGAGACAACCGGAATTTCGTTTCCCGATGCTGTCATATAAGGCGTGCCTGTTGAGCTGACTTCTGGCTTTATCTTCATGGTGACAAAACCGTCAGGATTTATCGTCGGGGTAACCGAAAGTGTTACGCCAACATCTACAAAGGTTACTTGCTCGGCTGTAGTAGCAAGGCTTTCCGAAGTGGTGGTGGTGGTGCTAACATAAACTTCTTTTGTTCCAACTAAGATCTTTGCCTCCTGATTATTCAATACAGTTATGCGGGGAGTAGATAAGGTATTGGTTTCACCCATTGTCTGCAAGACTTCTATTAAGGCTTCATATGAATTTTCTGACAAGCCTCCCAAGGTAATTGCGCTGCCATAACCTGATCTTTCCACGGCAAAATCTGTCGCCCAGGAAATATCTCCGCCAAATACTTTGTCCCAATCAATGCCCATCTGGAATCGATCGCTTAAATCTACCTGTAAAATCTTAGCCTCAATAGTTACCTGCAGAGTCTTTTCATCAAAAGCGGATATCATTCTAGAAACTTTTTCCATATTAGCGGCCGTATCGGTAACCACGATTTTATTCGTGCGATTATCGATATCTATCCTTCCCACGTTTTTAGTCATGACTCCTGAGATATTCTTCTGAAGGTCTTCTGCCTTAGCGTATTTTAAGTTAAAGACCTCTGTAATCGTAGGAATATCCACATGCTCAATCAATTTCTGCATATCTTCCAGATTAATCGGAGCATCTATGACAACAATAGTATTTGATTTTTCATCGGCAACGACTTTGCCGATAACGCTTTTTATCTGACTAAGTAACGGAATCAAATCTCCGGCGCTGGCATATTTCAAAGGGATAATCTTAACCTGGGTCTTGTCGGTGAATTTTTTTCCGTAGATTAACTCATATTCCTTTGCAGTCATCACCTTGATGATATCCCCCTCTTGTGCATAGGCTAAGTCATTTGCTTCAAGGATTATCTTGAGAGCATCCCAGACATCTACATTCTTTAAAAAGATAGTGACTTTGCCGTGAACATTTTTCCCTGTGGCAATATTAAGGCCGCTTTTCTTAGAAACTAATTTTAAGACATCTAAGATATCCATATCCTTTAATTCAAGCGAATCAATGATAATCGCATCATCTCTTGCTTGAGCGAGATCCTGTGTCGGAATAGCGCCTTCTTCTAACTGAGGTTGCTCAATTACTTCAGGGGCCTGCTCTTCATAATAATCCAACACAGTATCAACAGCTTCTTGCTCTTCTTGAGCAAAAACTCCAAAACTAAAACTGCCGAAGAAGATAAGCAAAATTAAAAAATTGATAACTTTCATTTTATCCTCCTAAATCTAAAGTTCCAATTCAATTTCTTCACCGCCATAAATCACAATTACCTTGCTTTCTAATATGTCTTTAATCTCGATCCTGTCTAAACTTTCGCCTTTATTTAGAAAATGGGTTTCTTTTGTAGCACTATTCTCAAGTATCACCTGTGGCTGGTCATCCAAAACAATGCCCACGAGTTTAAAATCCTGAATAGCCTGTTGTGAGCTTGCTGTGGGGGTACCTGTTGCCTTATCCAGCAAAGGAGCATTGAATATATCTCTTTTTGCAAATTGCTTATTATAATACTCGTAGTCTTTAGGTTGACTTATCTGAATATCTGCTTTATCTTTTTTCTCCTCGATCCTAACTGATTCTGAAATCCTGATAATTCGGCTTTGGGAAGGAATAAACAGATGTAAAACTAAATAGGAAAGAAACATTATCAAGACTGAGACTAATAATATATTCAGAAACTTAAAGTTTAAAGAAGGAACGATTTTATTTTTAAAGAACTTATTGAATGGTTTAGAAAGATTAGAATCAACCAGTATTTTTTTCTTAACAGGCTCCGCGGTTCGTGGTTTTTCATCAGAATCTTTTCTACCACGAATCAATCTCAGCAATCTTTCTTCCGGTGGAATCCCTCTGTCCATAGATCAGACCCAAGCCCTCTCTTCTTCTAATAAAGAATTCACGATTTCCTCGTCGACTACATCTTTATTGTACATCACCAATTTCTCTAAAGCATTATGGCAAAGAAGCGCAACTTTACGGGGATATCCTTGTGTAAAGTTATAAATTTTTTCCACGGCCTCATCATCAAATAATTTCTTTGTGCGGTTATACCCGGCCTGCTTAAGACGAAATTCAATCATCTCTTTAGTCTCTTTTTGATCTAAAGGATTTATAATGTATTTAAGACTAACTCTATCCATAAAATTACGGATTTTGGTTATGCGGGGAAGCAATTCCATCTGCGACATAATTACAAGTTGCAGCAATTTATATTCGTTTGTCTCGTAATTTAATAATGTACGCAGGATTTCTAAAAAAGGCTGAGATAATTTCTGTCCTTCATCGATTAAAAGAACTATTGTCTTGTTCTCTTCAACACCTTTTTGAAACAGATATTTTTCGATTGCCTCCTGTAAGTCAATAGTCGAGCGGAAATCCGGCAGCACTCCGAATATTTTTGCAAGAGTGGTTAAAAACTGATATTCGGATTTGTAGCTGGGATCTAAGATCATCTTAAAAATGAATTTATCCTCCTCACCTATAAACGACTGAAACAAAGTTCGTGAAAGCGTGGTTTTCCCCGTACCAACATCTCCCAGGATTAAACTTAAACCACGCCTTAGACGGATGGCGATCTCAAGCCTTTGCAAAACCGCGTTATGTTCCCGCGAGCGATAAAGGAATTCAGGATCCGGGCTGGTTGAGAAAGGCTCTTTTTCTAAATATAATATTTTGTAGTAACTCATTTTTCCCCAGAAATAGAAAGCTGCTTACTTATCTGCGATAACGATTCTCCTTTTAACCGCAACCGGCGGATATGCTGTAAGCAAGTGAGCGTTGAATCGTCAAAATAGCGAAAATTGGTTTCCGGGCTCCTTCCGATCTCCCTCAAAAGTCCAATCTTTAAATAGTACTTAACCGTATGTATAGAATGACCACTTCTTCTAGCTATATCTTTTATAAGGTATATATTTTTCATATAGTTATGCCCTACTCTCTACTCAGAGAGTAATATAGCGGAAAATAGACATTTTGTCAAGTATTTTTTGAACCGAGAATCTAATGATTGGTTTGATTAAGGGATGCGGATGCGGTTAATTAACATAAAGGCCTTAAGCTTATCAGTGCGCATAGAGCGCCTTTCCAGCCGCAGCCTCTCTATTTCAAGAAGATAGGGTTTATTTTGAATGGTGTGGATAAATCGGGTTATATCATCGAGCAGGCCTTCTGCTTCCAGCTCGACAGAAAATTTCTTGTAAAAATCCATTACCTTTACCCGTAAAGGCTTCATATCGGATACGCGCATATCGATTCCAGCGGAAACAGATTCAATCTCGGATAACAGCGAAGACATCTCTTGTTCGTCGCTGTCTTTTTGTAGCATAATATCGGAATATTTTTTGTATTCCACTTCCTGTACGTCTTTAAGATTAAGGACCTTATAGTTTTTTTTCAGTTTTAATTCTTTGGTTAAAATCTCATTGTTCAAATCATCGATCTTTCTCTTAATTGGCTCAAAAACAAAATTAAACAAAAAATATGCCAATATAAGCAGGGCGCAAATAGTTAAAATAATCTTTTCTCTTTTAGAAATATTTTTTAACATCGCTACTCTCTATTAACCTGGCAGGTGATTCTAAAATCGGTCATCTCCCCTTCTCTAGTCCTTCTCTTGCTGGCATATTTTACTTCCACATTTTTAAAATGCGTTGATTTCTCTAAACTGCTTTGGAAACTAAAAATATCCGACATCTGATTAGAGACTCCTTGTAAGGTAATGTTATCCTGCTCATCAAGGCTGAAGACATTTAATGACATCTGCGCGGGTAAAATATTATACAATTCATAAATTATATCGATGCTTGTATCAGTAGCAGTTAAATGTTTTCTAATCAAAGAAAGCTTTTGAGTTGCTTGTTCTGCCATTTTTACCGAAGGCTTTATTTCTTCAAGGGCTGCTTCGATTTGTTTTAAATAATTCTGCTTTTTATAGATATTTAATGAGACAGCTATCGAGGCTAATATTATGGCCAAGGCTAAAAACGCGCAACTACGAACGAGTTCTTTATTTAAGGATCTTGCCTTCTGTTTATCGTGAACTTCATCAGGCAAAAGATTTAATTGAGCCTCCTGTTCGCTTAATGCCAGACCTAAACTCGCTGTTAGAGAAATATTCTCAAGGTTCTCTGACGCCTCAGATACTAAGTCTTTCGATATTTTGTCCAAAGGATTAAATTTCTCGACGGGAAGAGAAAATTCTGATTTTAATCTTCCTGATAGTTCTATTAGTTTATCTGACTGCGTTATCAAAACAATCTTAGAGATATCGGGATTATTCTTCTCTTTCCGATAGGTAGCCAAGGTCAAATGTATCTGTTCGATAAAACCTTCGAGTTTCTCATTATTGATATCGTTTAAGCCAAATGAAACCGAACGTGAAAAAATCAAATTACCTTCAGAACAAAAACATAGATCGCTAACTACGCTATCAATATTGACCAAAAGCACCGCTTGATCATCAGGCCTACCGGAGAGATTGTACCATTTATTTACTCCCATAGAACTTAAGCTAAAGATTTCCGGATCGATACCGACTAATCTCAATATCTTAAGATAGCGCTCAACAACACTTTTATGCGCTGTTACTAATAATACATCGGAATAGCCTTTTACATCTTTTGAAATATTAATATAGTCAGAGATTATATCTTCCTGAGCATAAGGTATCTGCTGTTTAATCTGAAAATCTAGCATATCTTCTATCTCGGAGGGATCATGGGAAGGAAGTCTCAAGTTTCTTACGATCGTTGAGCTGCGGGGAATAATGCAGATTAAATTGTCTGGTTCTATTTTGGATTCAGAAATCAATCCTTTAATTGTTTTAGCCACAGCTTCGTTGGTAATCTCTGAAATCTCTCTGACCTCAAGCGAAGAAATAATCTTGCCTGTCGGCTTACTTTTTGCCTGAATGAGCTTGACATGTGTCTGGGTAATCTCTAAAACTGTTGTGATGCCTTTATCCATTCTATTCCTCGTGCCAATAGATAGAAGCAAGATTCTGACGGGACAAAATAATTTCTATCTGGCTTATAACTTTTCTGTCTTTATAAATTCCTTGGATCTTTGCGCGAAAATAATCTGATTTTGTAGTAAAATTTACCCTTAATTCACGAAATAATGTTTCTTCTGGCGCTGTCAATCCCAAAGCACTTGTATCAGCAAGATTTATTGACTCATCATCTTCTGTTGTTTCTATATTATCACTTCCGGCACGATAGTCAATAATCTTATCAACTAAACCGTCAACATCTGAGGAAGAAGCGCTAGATAAATTACCTAACGCCTGGAGAACGAATTTGGATGCCGTATTGACATTGACCTTTAAATCAGCAAAGCCTGCCGGAAAAACGCTGACATAATCTTTTATCTTCAAAAATATTTCTTTGCTCATACCTCTGACCAAAAACAATTCTTCTAAGACTTCAAAAGGCGAATTCTTGCAATGATATGGCCCATCTAATTCCATATAATAATCGTCTTCTGCGCCGTAAGGAAAGTTTGTAACATTCGAATCTGAATCATGCCAGTCCGCAATTGAACAGGCGATAATTTCAGCTTTCTCGCTATCGATATCCAAAAGCTCAAAAAGGTTTTTTAGAACTTCATAGTTACTCATTTTGACGGTGTTTAGATTTATTTTTCTTTCTTCGTCGATTAATCCGTATACAAAAGTTCCCTCTTTTTCGTAGCCTACGGAATAAAAACCATCGCCGATGGAAACATCCTTTAAAACATCTTCCAAGGTTTCTTCATCATCTAAACTAATCCCGCATTCATATAAATTGTCATAATCTTTTTTATCTTTCTCTAATTCTTTTATAACCACCTGCAATCCTGCCTTGGCCATATAATAAGATTTTAGTTTATCAATACTAAACCGGTTAAGTTTGAGCCCGATGCTATTCCTGTGCCCGATACCAACGGATAAAACCGCCAAGATAATCAATATCCAAATAGTAACTAGAAGGATCACTCCTGACTTAGAATTTAACAAAATTTTTAATTTCATTCTGTACCCGCTGCCTCAAAAATAATCCCCATAGGAATAAAGACGGTTTTATTAAAAGTAGTTTTTAGCTCCGGGCGGCTGGGATCCTTAAGAACTAATTTTATCCTTACGCCTTTTGGTAAATTTTCTGGATCCTGCCAAACATCTTGCCATTCTATCCCTTCTTCGGATTCAGCTCCAGCGTAGGCATAGCTAAATTGTAATCCGCCTTCCGCAACCAAAGAGCTAAATGTCTCTGTTGGGGTTTCTTCTTCTAATGACTGCAAACTATCTATCAAGGAGATTTCTTTTCTTTTAAGTAAGATTTCGAAATTGTCGCTTTCAAGAAAATATGAAATCTTCCTGATTCCTTCGTCTGTTGCATTAAAAAAAGAGATGCTATCAGGGTTACCTTCAAAAATAATAAAATCTGGATAAGATTTGCTGTAATCCAGAATTATTGCATTGCGCAATTCCTTTGCGATCGTATCCAAAGACCATCTTGCTTCCTGATAAATCCTGTTCTCATCCTCTGATCTCTTCCAAACCGAAGTCCCGCTAAAAAAAGTTGAATAAAGACTTACGGCGACGATTGCGAAGATGGTAAGGGCGATTAATATTTCGATAAAAGTAAAGCCCCACAGCAAAGATTTCGGCGTGGGGGTAAATTCTTTTAGATATTTCTTCATTATTCTTTATTTTTTAAATAAGTGGCTATAGAAATTTCTCGTATTTCTTTTCTGCTTGGCCAATTCACGGAAAGTTTAACATTATTTAACGGTCCTGGCTCATCGTCTTCTTCTATATTTTCTGTTTCTAATCTATATTTAAATCTATCGTTTGGTTCGGGGAAATTTTCTTCAGTTTGCAGATCAGCCTCTATCGCGTCTTTTATTTCCAAGTCCCAGAGCTTTTCCTCAAGCAGCCAGCGCGCTTTTTCATACTGCGCGATAATATCCAATGCCTTCAGGCTCGTCATAAACGAACGGGTTATAGCTACCAATCCGATGGAAAGCACCACTACAGTAATCAATACTTCGACAAGCAAAAATGCTTTTTTATTTTTTGTAATCGAATTCTCGCACATATCCGCTCTGGGCCTCTGTGGAAATAGTGTAAAATTTATTATTGCTATTGCTTAAATATATATTTACTTTATCCATCTTACCGTCGGGATAAAAAATTATAATCTCTGATTCACAATCAAGTTTTAGGTTTTCGTTAATATTGAATACCCTGCCAAATTTTCCCTGTAATCTTACAAATTCGTTGTCTTGAGAATCAGATCTCTTCATCAACCAATACCTGCTTCGCGCTTGATCGAAATTTAAACTGTAATTTGTCCTTTCGGCAATTGAGCGCGCCTGGGCATAGCGCATAAGATAGGTTAGATTGTGGGATTTATCAGAGAGTAATAAATTTGAATATGTCTTGCTGAATCTTGGAACGGAAAGTCCGACGATAGCGCCGAGGATAATAACTACAAGCAGAAGCTCGATAAAGGTAAACCCCCGCAGCAAAGATTTCGGCGTGGGAGTAGAATTACTCTTAATCCTGCGGATTTGCTTCCTCCCAGTTAGTAATATCATCGCCTCCGCCCTCAACTCCGTCTGGCCCATAGGAATACAAATCGTAATCTTCGAGATTATGAATTCCGGGAGAAACGTAAACATAAGACCTTCTCCACGGATCTGTAGGGATACGTCTTTTCTTTAAATAGGGGCCATTCCAGTTAGAAGGAACCGGCGACGATGTAGGTTTCTTAACAAGCGCGCGCAGGCCCTGTTCGCTAGTAGGATATCTTCCACTATCGAGCTCATACAGATCCAGCGCTATTGCGATGTTGGTCTCGATATCAGCCTTGGCTGCGGCGCGTCTTGCCTGTTCGGTACGGCCGGCCATACGCGGGATTACCATTCCGGCTAAAATCAAAATTATCGTTACAACTAATAATAATTCCACCAATGTAAAACCTTGTTTTCTCATTCCTGCCTCCTTGTTTAACTGATTACTAGATTCATCTGAAATATCGGTAAAAGCATAGAAATTACAATAAATCCGACGACTAACCCAACGACGAGAATCAACAACGGCTCTAATAAGGAAGTAATCACTTTGATCATCTGATCGGTCTGACGCTCAAAAGACTCAGCAACCTTAAAGAGAGATTTTTCAGGCGTACCTGACTGTTCACCCACCGCCACCAGATTAACGACTACTTCGGGGAAATATTTACTCTTGGATATTGCGGAGGTTAAACTGGAACCATCTGTCACCTCGTTTAACATCCGACGCGTATCTTGACGCAATAACTCATTATCTAAAACTTCGATTACCGAATCCAATGCCTGGATGATCGTCACACCGTTTGCCAACAAGGTAGCTAAAGTCCTAGTAAAATGGCCGATTTGGCTCTTTTTAATAAAATCTCCAAAAAACGGAATACTTAATTTAAATCTATCGATAGCAAATTTCCCCTCGGAAGTTTTGCTCAATCTCTTAATGTATAAAACCACCAACGCTACTACAACAAAAATTGCCCACCAGAACCTCGCAAAGAAATTACTCAGATTAATCAGCATCACGGTCGGTAGCGGCAGGTTTTCAGAAAGTTCCGTAAACATCAAGACCAATTTAGGAACCACAAAAGTCAGTAAAACAAAAATCGTCAGCGCCCCTATTGTTGCAATCAATACCGGATAAGCCAGACTTGCGCGGATCTTTGATTTTATCTCTTCTTCTCTTTCGGAAAAATCCGCAAGGCGCTTTAGCACAGCGCTTAAACTGCCACCTATCTCTCCTGATTTTACAATACTGACATAAAAATTATCAAAGACACGCGGATATCTTGAGAGCGCAGCGGATAAGCTATTGCCATCTGTAATAAAATCACCCACCTCAGAAACTATCTGTTTAAGATCTGCTTGCTGTGTCTGTTTTTGGATAAGTTCTATCGACTGAAGCACCGTGAGACCCGAATCAAGCAAGTCAGAAAGCTGTCTGGTAAAAATTACGAGATGATTAGATTTTATTCTTTTCGAAAATGAAAAAGAGAAATCCTCTCTTGGTCTCGCCTCGGATTTCTCTTCTTTTACCTCTAAAGGAAAATACCCCAGCTCGTTTATCTTCTTTATGGCATCATCTCGATTTACCGCTTCGATGCTGCTTTCGATTATCTCAGTAGGGCTCGTTTTGGCCTTATAAATAAATTTTGGCATAAGAATTTATTATTTTTTTAATTCTATCATAGGCTTTGTCGGTTTTCAAGGTAAATTGAAAGAGATAAATCAGAAAATTCTACTCGGCGAGTTCTTCTTGGGAGGTGACGCGGATGACCTCCGCTGGTGTAGTCAGGCCTTTTTTAACCCTATCCCAACCGTCATCGCGTAATGTTCTCATGCCTGTTGAGATTGCTTTGTTTTTGATTTTATTGGCAGGCTCATGCGACAAAATCATTTCGCGGATCGCATCATTAATGACCAAAAATTCATAGATACCGGTTCTGCCTTTGTATCCGGTGAACTTACAGGCTTCGCAACCTTTTCCTTGATAAAGTTTAAGACCTGAAGCTTCTGTATCCGAGACGCCTACTTCTTTTAAAATCTCCGCATTGGGTTTGACTTCGACCTTGCACTTAGGGCAAATC
This sequence comes from Candidatus Omnitrophota bacterium, assembly GCA_043819095.1. Classification (GTDB taxonomy): domain Bacteria; phylum Omnitrophota; class Gorgyraeia; order VGKH01; family VGKH01; genus JBDRFF01. The sequence goes on along the minus strand of JBDRFF010000036.1, from coordinate 14,817 downwards.
AATCGAACTAATCTCTGTGCGATAAAACATTCTACAGAACTTGAAATCAGATACGGCTCAAGACCCATATCCATAAGCCGGGCCACTGCACTTACCGCATCGTTTGTGTGCAATGTAGAAAATACTAAATGACCTGTGAGAGCGACCCTGATGGTGATTTCGGCTGTCTCAAAATCGCGCACCTCTCCTACCATCATAATGTCAGGATCATGCCTTAGCATTGAGCGAAGCCCCTGGGCAAAGGTAAGACCGATCTGCGGATGGATTTGGATCTGAGTTATCCCGCTTAGTTGATATTCAATCGGATCTTCGATTGTAATTATCTTTCTATCGACCTTATTGATTTTAGATAAACAGGCATAAAGCGTCGTGGTTTTGCCCGAGCCAGTCGGTCCGGTAACAAAAATTATTCCGTGTGGTTTTTTAATAATACCGTCCAAAGTTTTTAAATCAGCTTGCGAAAGACCTAGGCCTTGGAGGCTGTAAAGCATAGCTGAGCTTAAAATTCTAATTACTGCGCTCTCACCGAAAGGCGTAGGTAGAATCGAAACCCTTAAATCCAAATCTTGTTTACCGACTTTAACTTTAATGCGGCCATCCTGCGGAAGCCGCTTCTCGGCAATATTGAGATTTGCCATTATCTTTATGCGAGAGATAATCGCAGATTCGAAATGCCTTATCTCAACCGGAACTTTTGCGTCATATAAAACTCCGTCGATTCTATAGCGAATTCTTAATTCTTTTTCATACGGCTCGATATGGATATCTGTTGCTCGGTCTTTATAGGCCTCAAGCAGAATCTGATTTACAAATTTTCCGATCGTAGCATCTGCGGTTAATTTTTCGATATCCTCAGTCGTAGATGCAGCCCTCTGTTGTTTTATTCCCTTCTCATGGATTATTTTCTCAATTGTCTCAGCGCCCACACCGTAATATTTGCGAATTGCCTCTAAGATATCTTTTTCACTGGCCAACACTGGCATGACATCAAATCCTAACAGCAGTTTTATGTCATCAATAACGTGGATATTAGTCGGGTCGGTTAGGGCTACGGTCAGAAGATTGCCTTCAATCTTTAAAGGCATAAGCTTATAGTGGGATGCGAATTTGGCAGGAACCCGCGTTATTACATCTTTATTAATCCCTATGTTTTTTAATTTTAGATATTCGATACCTAACTGGCTGGATAATACGGGAAAAATTTTATCTTCCGTGGAAAAACCTAACTTAATTATTGTCTCACAGAGAAAACCACTGCTTTTTTCCTGTTCGTGCAGGGCAGTTGACAATTCGTCTTCGGTAATTACCTTTGCTTCAACCAACAATTGACCTATTGATTTCTTGTTTTTAGGCATAATAATTTCTCTTAAGAATACAGTCTATCACTTAAAGATTATTGGCGCAAGGTACAATTTAGATCACAAAAATTAAACCTTTGCTCTTTTTAATTGTTTTTCTTTTATCCAACAATACATTACTGGCACTAAAATAAGATTAGATAATGTTGCGGTGACTAATCCTCCCACTGTAGGCGATGCCATTGGCTTCATAATTTCAGAACCAGCACCTGTTGCAAACATAACAGGCATTAAAGCTATAATTGTTGTCATTGTGGTCATCATCGCCGGTCTTACTCTCAACAATCCACCTTCGATTACGGTTTGGCGGATATCTTCAACAGTTTTAGGAGCTTTTTTTCTAAATAAATCATCTAAGGTTGAAAGCAATACAACGGCATTGTCTGTTGCAACACCAAACAGCGCGATGAAGCCTACCCACACGGCAGTTGAAAATTTAAAACCTAACAAAAATAATAGAATAATACCTCCCATAAGCGATACGGGAAGACCTGTTGAAAGTATAAATAAAGAACTAAAATTCTTAAATGCCATGTAAAGCAAGAGCAATATTACGCTTAAAGCTATAATCAGAGAAGGAATAAGTTTCCTACGTGATTCCATCTCAGATTCAAACTGTCCGGACCAGGAAATAAAATATCCCGACGGAAGTTTCAATTCGCCATCATTTATCTTTTCTTGTACTGCTTTCTGCGCATTATTGACAAAATCTATAAGGCCGACTTTCTCCTGATTAACATTAACAAACACCCTGGCATACGTCAGGGTACTTTCCGAATTAATAACCGCTGGACCCGGAACCCTCTTTAATTTTGCAACTTGCGCTAAAGGAATATGCTCTCCGCTTGGAGTTGGAATAAATATCCTTTCAAGAGCCTCTGGGCTATCTCTTAATTCTCTTAGATATCTTATCCGTACTGGATATCGTTCTCTGCCCTCAACCGTTGTAGTTAAATTCATCCCGCCAATGGCTGTCATAACGATATGTTGTATATCAAAAATCTTTACTCCGTACCTGGCTGCTTGTTCTCTGTCTATCTCAATTTCAAAGTAGGGTCTGTTTGATATACGCTCAGCATATGGGCTAACTGCACCATCTACCTGACTTACAATTTTCTCTATATCTATGGCTATCTCTACAATCTTGTCTAAATCCGAGCCAAAAACCTTAACACCCACAGGAGTTTGTATTCCTGTAGCCAACATATCAATTCTATTTCTGATTGGTTGAGTCATTATTGGACTTACGCCGGGCATCCTAGTCTTCTCTTGAATTTCTACGATCAGCTTTTCTCTGGTCATGCCTTTTCGCCAAAACTTTTTGTCTTTAAGATGGACTATTGTTTCGATCATACCTACGGGCGCAGGATCGGTAGCGGTCTCAGCGCGACCAAGTTTACCTACCACCCACTCTACTTCGGGAAATTCGTTTTTGATAATAATATCCTGTTTTCTCATAACATCCATTACTTGAGTTAGAGATGCACCAGGTAAAAGTACGGGCATAAATAGAAGATCTCCTTCGTTCAACGGAGGCATAAACTCCTGCTTCATCAACGAACCGCACAGCAGGCCCACAATTATAACTCCAATAGAAATCAGGACTATAACTTTCTTATGTTTAAGCGACCAATTGATAAGAGGGTTGTATCCCCTAAATAAAAGCCTTGCAGTCTTATTATCTTGGGCAGACCTTAACCTGCCCCTTAATAAGTAATAGCAAAGTGTTGGCAGGAGTGTAAGGGCAATGATGGCTGCGCCCACCATCGCGAATGTCTTTGTGAAAGCAAGGGGCTTGAAAAGTTTACCTGCTTGTCCAGTTAAAACAAAAACAGGTATAAAACCTACAATGGTCGTAAGGAGAGCGAAAAGAACTGGTTTTCCTACCTCTTGAGCGCCTTCTATACAGACCTTAAGCCTTTCTTCCGACGGCAGTTTTGACAAATTCTTTTCTTTTCTGCGCTCAGTAATTTTTCGATAAATATTCTCAACTAACACGCAACCAGAATCCACCATAACGCCAATGGCGATGGCAATACCGCCTAAAGACATAATATTGGCGTCTACGCCAATTTGTCTCATAAAAATAAATGAAATCAATACACCTATCGGTAAAACTACAGCTATAACTAAGCTACCCCAGAAATGTAAAAGGAAAATAACAATGACAAAAACAGTAATTATAACTTCCTGAATCAACGCGGTCTTTAGTGTATTAATTGAGCGCAAGATAAGGCCCGTGCGATCATAAAAAGGAACTATTTTTACGCCGGCAGGTAATCCTACTGATAATTCTTCTATTTTTGCCTTAATTCGTTCTATGACCTTAAGCGGATTTTCTCCGTAACGCATAAGGATGACACCGCCGGTAACCTCTTTTCCTTCTTTATCCAAAGCGCCCCTGCGAAATTCCGGACCTATCGTTACATTGGCGATATTCTTTACATAGATAGGCACGCCTTCTTTAGCGGCCACGACAATATTTTCGATATCAGATAAATTTTTTATAAAACCTAAGCCGCGGACGACGAATTCTGCTCCCGCCTCTTCAAATACTTTAGCGCCTACATCGATGTTTGATTTTTGCACAGCATTTATTACTTCGTGAATTTTGATGTTATGGGCAAGAAGTTTGTTAGGATCGATATCTATCTGATACTGTTTTACGTATCCGCCGACTGAAGCAACTTCAGATACACCGTCAACAGCATTTAATTGATAACGAACATACCAATCTTGAATAGAACGAAGCTCGGCCAAATCATATCCATCGCCTTCGACGGTATACCAAAAAATTTGTCCTAAAGCTGTTGCATCAGGTCCCAAGGTAACAGAAGCATCTTTAGGGATATCTTTTTTAGCAAAATCTAATCTCTCGAGGACTCTTGTCCTTGCCCAATAAAAGTCGGTTCCATCTTTAAAAATCATATTGACTAAGCCAAAACCAAAAGCGCTTGTTGAGCGAACTACCTTTACTTCGGGAGTCCCCATAAGCCCAGTGGTTAAAGGATATATAACTTGATCCTCAACATCTTTGGGGCTTCTTCCCGGCCAATCCGCATAAACAAGAATCTGAAGCTCTCCAATATCAGGAATAGCGTCGATTGGCGTATCCTTCATCGAATTAAAGCCCCAGACAATTAGAAGCGCAAAAGTTGCTACAACTAAGAATCTGTTTTTAAGACATATTTCTATGATTTTATTTATCATTATTTTTCCCTTAAAATCTTATCAATGCTGGTGAGCTGGAGGCGCTGTTTTTTCTTGTGCACCAAGTGCACCACCATAAGAAGTAGCTGCAACTCCAGTAATCTGACTCTGCGAATCAATCAAAAAGTTTGCCTTAGTTACCACTAGCTCGCCTTCACTTAAACCTCTTAAAACAGGATAAAATTTAGATTCTTTCCCGTCTATTGTAGCAGTAGCCTCCGGCCCAATGTTAACTTCTCTTCCTTCATATTCTTCATTTCCCTTATCGACCCAGATAATCTTACGTGTCCCTGTATCTAAAACTGCATCTTTGGAAACAGCTAAAACCATATGTTCGCCTTCTGGACTCTCATACATGCTTTGAATAGCTATATCTACATACATCTCTGGTTTCAATTTTAAATCGGGATTGTCAACTTGCACTCTAAATCTTACCGAACGTGTTTTTGGATCAAGCACAGGATTTACAGAAGAGATAACTCCTTCAAATTCTTCGCCGGGGAGACTAGATGTAGTAACATTAACTTTGGCTCCTTCTTTTACCCAGCTTAATTCATATTCATAGACCTCGCCATAAATCCACATTTTTTCTTCTGGTAAAATGAGACTTGTATAGATCTCTCTTTTGTCTTTTAATTCTTCGATCTGCTCTTGGCTTAAACCTAGAAGCATCAACTTTCTTTTTGCAGACTCGACAAGATTCTTAGCCCTTTCTTTAATTTCAGGGATATTACCTTTCTGTATTTTATCTAATGCCTTGTGGGAAGAAATAAACTCCTCTTGTGCTATGGCAAGCTCTGGGTCATAAGCGACTCTTCCCACAGTGCGGATTTCTTTGTAGAGATGAAGTATTTTAACAGGCTCAGTTTTGACGCCAGCTAATCTTGTCTGTTCGCCTTTTATCTTAACTCTGCTTACCACGCCTTTTAGCTTATCTATCTCTCCTTGAGAAAGTTTTTTTAATGGCTTGCTACATACAGGACAGGCCATCTTTTGGCCTTCGATCACAAATGAATGCTCTCCGCAGATACATCTAGCATCTGGCTTACCTAAATCGCAATGAGAACATTTGCCTTCGGCATCAAAGCCGCAGCCATAATAGGCTTCTTCTTTCGTTAAGGCTTCAGAAGGAACATCAGCTTTTGTTTCTTCCTTATATACGGGAATCAACTTCATATTACAAATCGGGCATAATACATCTTCGTTATAATCTTGGGGTAAAATTTTTACGCTGGGATGCATACCGCAGGTATAGAAAAGGATCTCTTTCTCTGTAGATTCTTTACTAATTGGAGCAGACTCTACCGGCTCTTTACTTCCGTAAGACACAAAAACAACAGCTAAAATAACAAAGGCTATGAAGCTCCATATATATTTAACACATTTTGATTTCCTAGAAAAGTTCATCTTTAATCCTCCTTAGAGTTTAGTTCCTACCACCATTTCCAAATAGGCAATAGATTTTAGATAATCAGCTATTGCTTTATAATAAGCCAGGTTTGTTTGTAAAAGCACTCTTTCAGCGTCTAGCCAATTAAGAAAATCTACCTTACCTGTCTCATAGGCAATTTTAGCCGCATAAAATGATAGTTCAGTCTGAGGTATAAGAGCAGTATCATATAATAAAATAATATCCTGATAAGTAACAATCTTAAAATATAAATCTTCTATCTCATAAGATATGCTATTTTCTATATTTTCATAGTTCTTCTTGGTTTCTTTTAATTTAGCCTCTTTCTCTTTAACCTGGGATCCCAATTTATCAAACCAAATAGGGATATTTACAGATACACGGCCCATCCAGGCATCCTGGCCATCATTAGGCGAAGTGGTATGTCCGCCTCCTATTTCAATATAATCAACGCCGAATGTAAAATCTGGAAGATAATCTAATCTTGCTAAAGATTTTTCATATTTTGCTCTTTCTATATCTAAGCTCGCTGCCTCTAATTGCTGGCTTGAATCTCTCGCTTTCGCATGCAACTGTTCGAGATTATACTTAAAATCTTCTGGTTTTATATTACTAACGCTTCCTAATTTTGTACCTTTTGTCCTATTGACAAGGCTATTCATTTTCGCCACAAGACTCTTTCTATTTTGTTTTAGAAGAAATAATTTATCGATAAGCTTTGAAAGCTCCACTTGAACCTTGACAACATCTTGTTGAGGTGCAAGATTTGACTGATATTTTTTCTGGACCACCTTTTCTAAACTCTCCAATATAGCTTTTTCTTGTTCGGTTATCTGAATAGCCTTATCTACCCAGAAGATATCATAATAAACAAATTTGATATTCTTTATAACATTGCGTTTTGTGGCTTCGTATTTTTCTTGCAGTATATCGGCTTGCTTAGATTGGGCCTTTGCCTTAAGATTGAGCTTGCCCGGAAAAAGAATCTTCTGAGAGAGCCCATATTTGGCTTCTTGGGGTCCGAGTCTTGTTTCCACATTTTCCCCGAAGCGGGTATAACTTGCTACGGGATCGGAAAGGCTTGAGGCCTGTTTAATCTTATACGCTCCTTGCTGCCAGCCATAGTAAGTAGCCTGGATTTCTGGATTCTTATTTAATGCTTCATCGATTAACGAATCTAAAGTTATAATCGGGGCGTCCTGCGAATAGCCATTCCCAATCGCTATAACTAAAAAATAAATGAAAAAAACTAAGACGCATTTTTTCATTATTATAAACCCCTTCTAAATTTTCTTATTAAGGACATAATCTCTTCTATCTTCTTCTGTTTTTCTAACTGGGACCTTCCCTTCAATGCCTGAGTTACACATCCATCAAGGTGTTTCCTAAAGACCTTGTCCTCGACTCTTAAAACAGCCCCTATTATAGAATTAAGCTGAACTAAGATATCTACACAATATCGATTCTCTTTGATCATTCTTTGTATACCACGGATCTGGCCTTCGATCTTCCTTAGAAAAACCAATTGTTCATTATGGGCAGTTACCTGTTTCATGCTATTAGTCCTCCCTTCACAATAGTAAGTATACCATACCCCCCCATGGTATGTCAAGAGAGAAAAAATAAAAAGTTATTGCTTGATTATGGCATTTCAAAAAGAACGGAATTACTCTACGATATCGCCGACTATGGGCTTGACATTGACCCCTAAATCGGTCATGTATTTTATGCCTTTGTCGATATTCTCCTGATCTCCTTCTAGTTCTAAGATAATCTCCCCTACTGTCTCTGTAACATTAGCTCGACGAATGTTTGGGATTACATCGAATTTTTTTGCCATGCGAAAGGTAATTGGTTCCTTTATCAGTTTCTGAGGAAATATTAAATGTACCATTTTCTTTGCCATCGTCCTAGCCCTCCTTCCTTTGTCTTAAACTGCAGAATTCTACATAGTCTATTAGTTTTGTTACTGTCGGATTTTCTCCGCAAACCGGACATTTTGGATCTTTAGGAACTTTTACTTGTCGAAAAGAAGAATCTAACGCATTAAACACCAAAAGTTTTCCGACTAAAAGATCTCCTAATCCTAGAACATATTTCAGAATCTCATTAGCCTGGATTGTACCGATAACACCTGCAACTGCTCCCAATATTCCAGCTTCTTGACAACTTGGCACAAGCCCAGGTGGTGGCGGTTCGGAAAACAGACATCTATAACAAGGGCCTTTACCTGGCAGTATTGTTGTTGCCTGACCATCAAACCTAAATATACCACCGTGGGATAAAGGCCTGCCCGATAGAACGCAGGCATCATTTACTAAATATCTCGTCGGGAAGTTATCCGAACCATCTACAATAATATCATATTCCTTTATGATATCTAAAATATTTTCGGAGGTAAGCCTCATATTATAAGGAATAACCCCTACATCCTGATTTGTCCCACTAAGCCTATCCTTAGCGGACTCTACTTTTGGCCTTCCCACATCTTTTGTAGAGTGAAGAATTTGTCTCTGAAGATTATTAAGCTCGACCTTATCGGAGTCCACAATACCTAACTTGCCGATACCGGCAGAAGCTAAATATAACGCAGCTGGTGAACCCAGCCCACCTGCGCCTATTACTAAGACTTTGGCATTAAGTATTTTTTCTTGGCCCTTGCCGCCCACATTAGGCAAAATAATCTGTCTTGAATACCTTTCGATTTGGTCTTCTCGTAATTTCATCGTTATCCTCCTGCTATCGCGGGAATTATCGAAACTTCATCGCCATCTTTAAGGACAGTAGCGTCTTGCTGTAAAAATCTTACGTCTTCCTCATTTACATAGATGTTTATGAATCTACGTAACTTCCCGTCCTTATCACAAATTCGCTCTTTAATCCCGGGAAAATCTTTCTCAAGGCTTTCAATTAATTCTTTTATGTCAGCCCCGTCTGCCTTAATCTCCGCTTGATTCCCGGTTAACTTCTGAAGCGGTGTGGGAATTCTTACCGTAATCGCCATTTTTTCAACCCTCCTTTTATTTCTTCACATTCTCTTCGAATGAAGCAATATTAGGTTTAATCTTTATTGGTTTACCTATTTTCTCAGAAACTGCTTCTTGTGTTTTTAAACCATTTCCGGTAATGCAGACGACAATAGATTCATCTTTAGGAATTCGACCTTGTTCAATAAGTTTTTTAGTTACTCCTAAAGTAACACCTCCTGCGGTTTCTGTAAATACCCCTTCTGTGAAAGCTAAAAGTTTTATTGCTTCCACGATCTCATCGTCGGATACATCCTCTGCCCAACCGCCGGATTCCTTTACGGTTCCCACTGCATATATTCCATCCGCAGGATTTCCTATGGCCAAAGACTTAGCAATAGTATTTGGCTTGATCGGCTTTATAATATCGGAGTTTTCTTTTACTGCAGTAACTATGGGGGCGCAACCAGTAGCTTGGGCTGCATAGATTTTTGTATCAACTTTGTTAATCAATCCTATCTTCTTAAATTCATTCAGACCTTTCCATATCTTGGTGATAAGCGAACCTCCTGCACAGGGAACTATAATATGCTTTGGTGTTTTCCAGCCCAGTTGTTCTGCAATCTCATATCCATATGTCTTTGAACCTTCAGCATAGTAAGGCCTTATATTTATATTGACGAATGCCCATTTATATTTGGTGGCGATTTCAGAACACAGCCTATTTACCTGATCATAATTTCCTTCAACCGCTACCAGAACTGGATGATAAATAAGCGTGCCGATAACCTTGCCGAGTTCGAGATCAGCTGGAATAAAAATAAATCTTTTAAGTCCGGCAATAGCTGACTGGGCTGCAACAGAATTAGCTAAATTACCCGTCGATGCACAAGCCACTGTTTTAAATCCAAATTCTTTTGCTTTGGATAATGCCACAGCGACCACTCTGTCTTTAAAAGAAAGTGTTGGATGATTCACAGAATCATCCTTTATATAGAGCTCTTTTACACCTAAGACTTTTTCTAAATTCTTGGCTCTTATTAAAGGAGTAAATCCCGATTTTAATCCGTCTGTAGGATCGCCATCTATGGGAAGAAACTCTCTATAACGCCAAAGGTTCTCAGGCCTGGATTCTATTTCTGCTTTATTTAGTTTCTTCTTAATTCTTTCATAGTCATAATCTACCTCTAGCGGCCCGAAACAGTATTCGCATACATACAGAGGCTCTTTGGAATATTCCCTAGCGCATTCTCTGCATTTTAATCCTTTTACATAAGTCATATTATCTACCTCACGTTTTCTTAACTACTAATTTCCAATAATTTTCTGCTTGTTGGACTTTTAAAATCTGGTGACCTTCTTCTTTTACGCTTGCGGTGACATTCTTTATAGGGTCACCATCATCCAAGAGAACCTCTAAAACTTCGCCATTTTCCATTTCTTCAAGCTTAAGTTTTGTCTTTACAAAATTCATCGGACAAGGGGTTCCTTTTAAATCCAGTGTTTGGTCAATCTTAATATCAGTCATAAAATTTGTTTTTTGACTTCCTCTATTCCTACTTTTTCTATTGCTTCTCCCAGCCGCTGACCTTTTTGGGCTATCTTGTTATAACAATTTATTGCGTTCTGGGTTATCTTAAATAAATCTTGCTCGTTGACGAATTCTGCTATCTTATATCCCAGCATTGGGAAACGACCAACTTTTCCCCCTAAGAAAACAGTGTATCCGGTCTTTTTAATTTTCCAAGCACTAACCGGACAAACTTTAACACAATCTCCTTCGAAATAACAAAATTCTCTTCTGTAAATTGGTTTCTTATTTTCATCCATTACAATAGCTGACTCACGGCCGCCTCTTACGCAGACTTTTTCACAAACCTTTGCGCAGAGCTCGCAGTTTATACACTTATCTAAATCGCAAACCGGTTCTCCGATAGCCATAAAACCTAAATCGTTCTCCTGTGGTTTTCCGCACGAATTCGGACAGCCTGTCAGGCCGATTTTAAACTTTTTGGGAACGTCTTTCCCAAAGAATTTTTTATCTAACTCTTTTGCTAATTTTTCTGTATCTGTAAAACCGAATCTGCAGACGCTCGAACCAGGACAGGCAACAACGTTTCTAAAGCGTGGGCCACACGCACCAGTTAATATACCAATTTTTTTCAGTTCCTTTTTTACTTTTTCCAAATCTTTGATATGAATCCAGGCGATCTCGATGCATTGCCGCGTCGATAAATGCACATAACCTTTTCCATATTTTTTTGCAATCTGCGTAAATTTTCCAAGTGCTTCTGCCTTAAGATATCCTCCTGGCATTCTTGTGCGAAGGATAAAATAATCTTTCTGTCTCTGTTTTAAGATGCCGCCTTTTTTAAGTTCGTTTAAATCTAATGTAATCTCTTTATTTTTCATAAAAAGCCTCCTTAGGCTTCAAAATATTGCTCCATAGAGAAATACCTCTCGCCTGTATCAGGCAAAACAACAACAACAGTCTTTCCTTTACCTAAATCTTTAGCAACCTTTAATGCTGCTCGCGCTGCGGCACCTGCTGAAATACCGACAAGCAGACCTTCTTTCTTTGCCAATTCTCTGGAGGTCTTAAATGCATCATTATCATCAATCAAAATAATCTCATCGATAACTTTTCTATTTAATACATCAGGAACAAAACCAGCACCGATACCCTGTATCTTATGCGGACCTGGTTTTTTCCCAGACAAGACAGCACTTGCTTTTGGTTCGACCGCAATAATTTTAATATCAGGATTTTGTTTCTTTAGAACCTCTCCTACGCCGGTTATTGTTCCTCCCGTACCTACGCCGGCAACAAAAGCATCAATTTTTCCACCCGTTGCTTCCAATATCTCTTTGGCTGTGGTTTTACGATGAACTTCAGGATTGGCTTTGTTTTTAAACTGCTGAGGCATAAAACTATTCGGTGTCTTCTTTAATAGCTCCTCGGCCTTTTTTATCGAACCCATCATTCCATCTATACCTGGAGTAAGAATAACTTCTGCACCGTAGGATTTAAGAAGATAAATTCGCTCTAAACTCATTGTCTCAGGCATGGTAAGGATACATTTGTAGCCTTTTACTGCAGCAACCATTGATAGACCTATTCCTGTATTTCCACTTGTCGGTTCAATTATAGTTGAGCCTGGTTTCAACAAACCTTTTTTCTCTGCATCCTCAATCATGGAAAGACAAATTCTATCTTTGACACTGCCGCCCGGATTAAAAGACTCTAATTTCGCCAGGATCTCAGCCATATCTGACTGGACAATTCTATTAAGTTTTACCATCGGTGTATTGCAGATTAATTCCAAAACATTTTTTGACAATTTTGCATTCATTTCTCCACCTCCCATATAGTAAACAAATTCTAATCTATCTTCTGGCTTAAGCAAAGTAGCCTGATACCTATCTCTTTCTATAATCTTATCATTTAATTCCACGGTAACGACTTCAGGCCTAATCTTCTTAACCTCTAAAAGCTTAGAAATGTTCGCATTATTTTCAACCTCCTCTTTTTTTCCGTTTAAGTAGATTATTATAGCCATCTAATTTACCTCCTCAAATCTATTAATACTTTATCGATTGACTTTAAAGTTTCCTCAATATCCTCAGCATTATGTGCAGTGGATAAAAAATTTGCTTCAAATCCAGAAGGAGAAAAATAAATTCCTTCTTTTAACAGACCATGGAAAAATTTCTTAAACATACCTACGTCTTGCGTTTTTGCTGATTTGTAATCTATTATATTTTCATCCGTAAAAAATATACTAAACATCGAACCCAAATGATTAACTTTAAGTCTTATCTTATATTTCTGGGCTTTTGTCTTTATTGCTTCACATAATTCTTCTGTCTTTTTCTCCAAGGCTTCATAAGGATTATTCTCTTTTAAGAACTTTATTGTTGCTATTGCCGCTGTAACCGATATTGGATTGCCAGACAACGTGCCTGCTTGATATACATCACCCAAAGGAGCGAGGAGCTGCATTATCTTTTTCTTGCCGCCAAAAGCACCAACAGGTAAACCTCCGCCGATAATCTTTCCCAGACAAGTCAAGTCTGGCTTTATACCAAAAAGTTTCTGCGCCCCGCCATATGAAAGTCTAAATCCAGTAATAACCTCATCAAAAATAAGAACGATTTTATATTTATCAGCGATCATCCTTAAGCCTTGTAAAAAACCAAATCGTGGCAAGATTACTCCGCAATTTGCCGCCACTGGTTCAACGATTATCGCTGCCAAGTCTTTTTGATATCTCTTCACTGTTTCCTCAACCTTCTTTATATCGTTATAAGGAAGTACGATTGTATGCTTAGTGAAATCTTTTGGTACGCCTAAGCTATCTGGCATGCCTAATGTAGCTTGCCCTGACCCGGATTTTACTAAAAGATAATCTGCATGGCCATGATACGAACCTTCAAACTTTATAATTTTATTCTTCTTTGTATGCGCCCTAGAAAGTCTTATGGCACTCATCACTGCTTCTGTTCCAGAACTTGTTAATCTAACCTGTTCAATTGAAGAAACTGCCTCTGTGATAAGTTTGGCTAATTCTATCTCTAACTTTGTAGCAGTACCAAAACTTGTGCCGCCTTTTACGGCTTGTTCCAAACTTTCAATTACCTCTGGATGCGCGTGTCCCAGAATCAAGACTCCCCAGGAAAGACAGTAATCAATAAATTCTCTACCGCATTCACCATAAAACTTCGAACCACTGGCTCGGTTAACAAATACAGGGTATCCGCCGACAGACTTAAAAGAACGAACAGGACTATTTACCCCGCCTGGAATATATCTTTTAGCTTCATCAAATAAACCTTTAGCTATACCTATTCCAGCCATTTTGCAACCTCTCTACCAAAATAAGTTATAATCAAATCCGCACCAGCCCTTTTTATAGAAGTAAGGGTCTCAAGCGCCAAATCTCTTTCCTTTATCTTATCACCCTCACTTAACTTCTTAATCATACTATATTCGCCACTAACATTATATGCCGCTATTGGGACATTGAATTTCTGTTTTGCTTTATAGATGATATCTAAGTAAGCTAGGGCAGGTTTAACCATAACTATATCTGCGCCCTCATCGATATCCTGCTCGATTTCTCTTAGCGCCTCGTCTGAATTTCTATAATCCATCTGATAAGTTTTTCTATCTCCAAATTGAGGAGTAGAATCTAAAGCATCCCTAAATGGTCCATAGAAATTCGATGCATATTTTGCTGAATAAGCCAATATTTTTGTATCTTCAAAACCGTTTTTATCTAAGGCCTCTCTTATGGCTCTGACCTGACCATCCATCATTGCTGAAGGTGCTACGAAATCCGCACCTGCCTGGGCATGAAATAAGGCAATCTTGGCTAAGACTTTAATACTCGCATCATTATCAATTTTTTTATCTTTAACTATTCCGCAATGACCATGAGAAGTATATCCACATAAACAAACATCTGTTATTACTACTATATCTTCTGTTTCTTTTTTAATAGCTCTTAGTGCTTTTTGGACAACGCCGTCTTTAGAATAGGATTCTGAACCACTAACATCTTTTTTTTGTGGCAATCCAAAAAGTAATATCCTATTTATGCCTAAATTCCTCGTCTGTTTAAGATCCTCAAGAAGATTGTCAATTGATAAATGAAAGACGCTAGGCATAGACTTAATCTCTTGTCTAATATTGCTTCCTTCGACGACAAAATAAGGAAGGATCAAATCTTTAACAGAGATTCTAGTTTCACTCACCTGATCTCTTATCGCTTGATTTTCTCTTAATTTTCTTAATTCAATAGTCGGCATCTTTAATGAGCACACAATTTACGGAACGTAGTGAACGTAAATTGCTTGTGCGAATTAACCC
>JBDRFF010000035.1:0-57981 GCA_043819095.1 Candidatus Omnitrophota bacterium | reverse complement strand
CTGCTGCGCTGATTCGAGACGGAGAGATTGTTGCTGCTGTCCAAGAGGAGCGTTTTACCCGCAAAAAGCACGATTTCCGCTTTCCCGATAATGCGATTAAATTCTGTTTAGAACAAGGCAAAGTCAATGTAGATAAGCTCGATCATATCGTGTTTTACGATAAACCTTTTGTAAAATTTGAAAGATTGCTTGAGACATATTTTGCTTACTCGCCGTGGGGTTTAAGGTCTTTTGTGACAGCCATGCCGATATGGATAAAGGAAAAACTTTTCTTAAAAGACCTTATTATAGATGAATTAAAGAAATTATCTCAAAAAAAACTCCCAAAAAGTTTCAAATTCAATAATGTCCTTTTTACTGAGCATCACGAATCCCATGCCGCCTCGGCATTTTTCCCGTCACCTTTTAAATCCGCAGCCATACTTACAATGGATGGCGTGGGTGAATGGGCAACCGCCAGCTACGGTATAGGAAAAGATAACAATGTAGAACTTCTTGCGGAATTGCATTTTCCGCATTCGCTGGGTCTTCTATATTCGGCCTTTACCTATTATACCGGATTTAAGGTTAATTCCGCTGAGTATAAAGTTATGGGACTTGCTCCTTACGGCGAAGGAAAATACGTAGATATAATCCTAGATAAATTGATTGATTTAAAACAAGACGGGTCTTTTAAATTGAATATGGATTATTTTAATTACTGCGTTGGTCTTACCATGACAAACGATAAATTTAATAAACTTTTTGGCGGGCCGCCGAGAAAGCAAGAGACTAAATTGACCCAGAGGGAAATGGATTTGGCAAAATCTGTTCAAATCGTGACAGAAAAGATTATGCTTCGCATGGCTAGACATGTGCACAAAGAAACAGGAGAAGAAAATCTCTGTTTAGCCGGAGGCGTTTCATTAAATTGTGTAGGAAACGGCAAAATTTTAAGAGAGGGACCGTTTAAGAATATATGGATTCAACCTGCATCTGGTGACGCTGGCGGTGCTGTAGGAGCAGCTTTGGATGTCTGGTATCGATATTTAGGCAATAAGAGAGAGGTTAAAGCCAAAGATTTTATGCAGGCAGCTTTGCTGGGTCCGGAATTTAACGATAAATATATCGAAGATTTTCTTAAAAAAGAAAATATTCCTTATCAGAGAATCGATGATACAGAACAATTATTGGATAAAGTTACGGATTTAATCTCCGATGAGAAGGTTATTGGCTGGTTTCAAGGCAGGATGGAGTTTGGTCCGCGCGCATTAGGTTCAAGAAGTATTATCGGCGATGCACGGTCAAAGAAAATGCAATCAATATTGAATCTTAAGATTAAATTCCGAGAATCGTTTAGGCCTTTTGCTCCGACTGTATTGGAAGAAAAAGTCTCGGATTATTTCGAGCTTAATAGTGAAAGCCCTTACATGTTGTTGGTAGCCCCGGTGAAAAAAGATCGATGTATTCCGATGCCAGAAAATCATAAGTCTTTGCCGCTTAAAGATAGAGTTAACATTGTGCGCTCTGATGTTCCGGCAATAACGCATTTGGATTATTCTGCGCGAGTACAGACGGTTAATAAAGAACAGAATAACCTGTATTATAGATTGATTAAAAAATTCCAAGATAAAACCGGTTGTGGCGTAATTGTCAATACATCCTTTAATGTGCGCGGAGAGCCAATAGTTTGTTCGCCGGAAGATGCCTATAAATGTTTTATGCGCACGCAAATGGACTATCTTGTGATGGGTAGCCTCTTGCTTGATAAAACTCAACAGAAGCTAATGACGCACGATATCGATTGGCAGAAGGAATTTGAATTAGATTAAGATGAATAAAGATATTAGAGAGGCAAGAAAATTCGGTATTGTATTAAGCGTAGTACTTATTGTAATCGGAGTAGTTATTCCAACTTTAAGAAAGACCAATATTCATTTCTGGGCTGTTTATTTATCGGGTACGGTTTTTGTTTTGGGAGTTTTCTTCACTAAGTTTTTTGTTCCTGTTTTTAAAACATGGATGAAAATTGCGTATCTAATCGGAAAGATTATTTCCTCGTTGATCTTAGGGATATTCTTTTATCTTATCATTACGCCCGTTGGTTTGATTATGAAATGTTTTGGAAGGGATTCTTTAAGCAAGGCATGGGATAAAACCACAGATAGCTACTGGATTAAACGCGATAAGAAATTAAGCGATCCAAAGAGAATTGAGAAACAATTTTAGAAAGGAAAAAACATGTTTTCATTCTTATCTGAATTTTGGCAGTTTTTAAAGGAAAGAAAAAAGTACTGGCTCCTACCTATAATAATAATGCTACTTTTGTTAGGTTTATTGATTATTTTCGCTCAGAGCTCAAGCGTAGCCCCGTTTATCTACACTCTTTTTTAATTTTTAAAATATAAGTTATAAAAATAAGGCTAACTTATCTAAAGGATAGTTAGCCTTATTTTTATAAAACTAAAACCTATTATTTATCAAGAAGGTAATCGTCAAAAACAAAATCAGGTTTCATTAGAGGTTCGTAATTTTTCGGAGAATCTATAGGGAATGTCAATATATCATACGTTCCCGAAACGATCCTTCCGATAGTATAGAGCGCCCCTTTAACTAAGCCTGCAGAAATTCCTATAGCTGCATTGTTACTAGCTTTCCATTCGGTGTCTATTTGTTTTGGAATTTCAAATATGCTAGTTAGTACATTTCCAGCCCCTCTGGCTAATTTCTGAGCTGCATTATCTGCTGCAAAAAGAGGAGTTATAAATCCAAAAGTGAGTACAAAAATCAACGAAACAAATAAAATCTTTTTCATTTCTCACCTCCTTTACTTTGTTGTGTTGAAATTATATTAACACATTAAAAATTTTAAGTCAACAAACTTATTAAATTTCTGATGTCAATGGTGGCTTGTCTGTCTTGTCTACCGCCTGCCTGTTGGCAGACAGGGAGCTGTTTATCCCGAGACAAAACATTGGTGCCGAAGGTGGGAGTCGAACCCACACGTCCGTAAAGACAACGGTTTTTGAGACCGCCGCGTATGCCATTCCGCCACTTCGGCGCAATTTAATAGCCTACTTTTTGTTTTCCAAGAAACCCTTCAGTAAATCCATCGGCAGAGGAAAGACAATGGTAGATGATTTTTCCGTCGATATCTCGACGAGTGTCTGAAGATACCTCATCTGTAAAGCCATTGGTTCTTTAGACATTATAGTTGCCGCAGCGGTTAACTTTTCTGCCGCCTGGTATTCACCTTCGGCAGCAATAACCTTGGCCCGTCTTTCTCTTTCTGCTTCCGCCTGGCGCGCCATCGCACGCTGCATCTCTTGAGGAAGGTCGACATGTTTTAATTCTACCGTTGATACCTTAACACCCCAGGGGTCGGTTGCCTTATCAATAATCTCTTGAAGTTGTAAGTTGATTTTTTCTCTCTCTGAAAGAACTTCATCTAAACTCATTTGGCCCATAATGCTTCTTAGGGTTGTTTGGGCAATTTGAGAAGTTGCGTAGAAATAATCTTCCACTTCAGTGATCGCGTTGTTGGCACCCATTACCCTAAAATAAACAACCGCATTTACCTTTATCGAGACGTTGTCTTTAGTGATTACGTCTTGAGGTGGCACATCCAAAGTTACTAACCGCAGACTTACCTTAACTGTGCGGTCGATCGGCCAGAAGATGAAGATTAATCCAGGCCCTTTAGGCTCTTTCATAAGTCTTCCCAAGCGAAATATAACCGCTCTTTCGTATTCTTTTAAAACCTTGATACAATTTCCTAAATAAAAGATTACTATTAATATTGCAATCATCGTTCCGTTCATAGTTCACCTCCTTAAGGTTCTAGTTAGATTTTTTTACGATTAATGTTAAGTGTTTGACTTCTGCTACTTTTACTTTTTGATTTTTTCCGATTGTTTTTTCGTTTTGAGATATTGCATTCCATATCTCTCCGTGGCAGAAAACTTTTCCCTGAGGCCGTAATTTTGTGATTGTTTTCGCTTCCATGCCGATTAATCCTTCTTTTCCGGTAAGGACCTTTTTCCGATGAGATTTAACAGCATTCCAGGCTAAAAACACTACTATTCCCGCAGTTGTCAGCGCCGCAGGTATGATTAGTCTCAGCGGTGCGAGCAATAGAGGATCGGAAGTTTTCATTAACATAAGAGAGCCTAATGCCAACGAGACAAGGCCGCCGAGTGTAAGTAAACCAAAGGTAGGCGTAAATGCCTCGGCGATAAAAAGCACAATCGATAAGATTATTAAAATAAATCCTAAATAGTTTACTGGGAAGAGTTGAAATGCAAAAAGCGCCAGTAATAAACAGATGAAGCCCGCGATACCCGGAAAGCCTATCCCGGGATGGGTAAATTCGAAGATCAAGCCCATTATCCCTAAAAGCATTAAAATATAGGCGACAAACGGATGCGCAATGGAATTAAGAATTCTTTGTTGGGCGCTGGGAGAAATAAAATTTAGCTTTGTGTCTTCGGTTTTTAGGATGATTGTTTTATCTTCGCTTTTTATTCTATAATTATCTAATTTTGCGATTAGTTCATTTAGGTCTTTGGCAATTAAGTTTATCACGCCTTTTTTCAAAGCTTCATCTTCTGTAATAGACACACTTTCTGCCACTGCCTTTTTTGCCCAATCCACATTTCTTCCCCGATATTTCGCGATGCCTTCAATCCAGGCGAGAGTATCATTGATGATTTTTTCGCTCATGATATCGGATTCTTGTTCGTCTGTTTCTTTTGTCAATTTCTTAGGAGATGGCGGTGCGATGCCAACGCCGACGGGATGGGCTGCTCCGATATTAGTCGATGGCGCCATTGCCGCAACGTGGCTGGCGTAAGTGATAAATACTCCGGCTGAGCCCGCTCTTGAGCCGCTAGGTGCAATATACACAATTATAGGAATTTCGGAATTTAGGATGCTTTTTACAATGTCGCGGGTTGCCTCAAGAAGGCCGCCAGGCGTATCCAGTTGGATTATAAGGCAGAGGGATTCTTTTCCGTTGGCTTTATCAATCGCCTCAATTATAAAATTAGCGATTACTGGATTTATATTGTAGTTATCGATCGTGACAACATCGATGACATCGGAGGCGGTAGCTTGAATCGAGGCAGAATAAGAGAAGAGAGTTAAAAGACTAACAATTAAGATAAAGATTAGTTTTTTCATTTATTTTTTGTTGGAAGAGAAGTGGCGCCGAAATACATTATTTCGGCATCCACCAAATATTCGATTAATCGAATATTTGGTGGAGCTGAAGGGGTTCGAACCCTCGACCTTTTGACTGCCAGTCAAACGCGCTCCCAACTGCGCCACAGCCCCGACGTTATCCCGATACAATCCCGACAATATGTCGGGATAAGTCGGGGCTCCGACTTCCGACGTCTTGGTCGGAACGTCGGAGCCCCGTAATCATCAAGTAAATTTGGCATCTCGTTTTGCCTTCGGCAAAACTCGATGCCTTATATCAAAGAGTAGAATAAATATATCATCTAAGGCAAAAATTGTCAACTCATTCGTGGGGAGTTCTATTAGCCACTAATCTTAGCTAATCCTTCGACTGCGCTCAGGACGGCGACAGAAATTTAACTGAGGGTCGCCAGTCCTAAATCTAAGAGTTGTTGATTTAGATAAATGCTTTCTTGGAGGACTTTTTGTGGGTCGGTTTCGCCTATTAAGTAAAACACATCCGTAAGATAGCGGTCGTATTTGTCAGGGGAGTGGGTTTTAATGATTACAAAAGAAACTTGGGCTAGGGTGGCTTCAACGAATTCTTTGGCGCGCCTACCTTTTTCGGTAGAGAGCTCAGGTGCGTCAATGCCTCTGAATCGTATCTTCTGACGAGACCAGCTGGAGAATCCCAAGTCAATATGCACCCAGATTGTATCTGCATCTGTAACTCTTTCCACCAATGACTTGTAGGTATAAATTTGCTTTCTGGTTGCATCTGAGGGTTTGAGTCTATATCCTTGCTCTGTTTTGACTGACTTAACGATTTGACCTTCTTGGGGATTAGGAACTCCTTTAAGCGAGATATCTCTCCAGAAGCTGAAGCCGCAGTCAAGCAGTAAATCGCTTTTTTCCGGATTAATATTATCTGGTTTAATTAGCCTGTAGGCATAGAGCCGACCCCGAACAAACTTTAGTTTCGTCGGGGTCGGCTCAGCATCCTCAACTTCTAAATCCTTCAACCTTTCAAGCCTAATTGCCTCTTGTAACCTGCGACTGTCCCAGTTGTGCTTTATTGTCTGTCTCTCAAAGTAATTTCTCTTGACTTTGTCCTCAACGCTCAAAAGCAAGCGGTAGTGGGTCCAACCCAATTCCGCACGCGCGTGCGGAATTGGAAAGGTACGGTAAAATTTTACACTCTGTTCAAGCGTGCGCTGGGCTATCCTAAGGTCTGCCGAGAGCCTCTCGAACAACCGAATTCCGTACTCTGCGTGCGCTTTTTCCACCAACAAATACTTCGAAATCAACTCCCCTGTGCGCCAATAAGTTTTGACTCTTTGCTCCTCGATTGCTTTTAGGCCTTCAATTAGGATTGATTTTAGCTGGTTTAGTAATTTAAGGTAGGAACTGTCTTTGGTGAGAGAATTAACAGGCATTACGGCACAAAATCCTTTATTATTATTGTCTTTTCTTCTCTTTCAACAACCACACGCTGGCCCTTGCGCCAGGCAAGATCTCTAATAATATCCTTGGGAATAATAATAAAATAGGAATCTGTCTTACCCGTAACCCCTATTTTTCTGTAATCTTTCTTTCTCGCCATAATATTTAAGAGTATATACCCGAGTATATACTCATTATAGAGCTGATTAAGAATTTTGTCAAGAGGGACACTTCTAGCAGAACTTATTGAACTGTAAAGATTTATCTAGACACGGTCCTGATTTCTGATTTCCCAACACAATCGAAAAACTCGCTAAAGCATTCAAAATAAGTCCTTCAAAATTATTAGATTTTTGATTTGCTTGTTGCTTCTTCCTCGCATCTTCAGGGTTGTTGCCTCGCTGACCCTATTATTTCTCTTTATCTTTTTCCTTATCGGGTTCACCACCGATAGAATCAATTTGTAACGTGGAAGCGGTAGTGGAATTAATAAAACGCAACTTTTCTTGTATATCTTCAGGCAAAGTAGAATAAATGTTACTTTGTATAATTATATTGGTCGTATTATGAATTACTCGAGTATCTTCTTTTAACTTTTTATTCTCTTTGTCTTTTTTAGTTAAACGGTATGTCAAAAATGCTATTACCAAAAACACTAAACTTATGAGGGTGGTAATAGCAAACTTAGTATCCATCTTTTACCTCCACCTTATCTCATACTTCTGAATATTATCCTGCAAGAAACTCCAACCTCAACCTATCAGTTTGCTTTTGTCAAAGACAAGGGGAGTGAGTTCGTCATCGGAAATTGCACCATCGTTATTTTTATCATCAGTTACATAATAGATTACTTCTAATGTTTTTTCTTTACCTTGCAAGATTTCTGAGCGATAAGGGTTGTTTATTGTAGAAAATGCCCAGTTATCTAATCCTCCATGATAATATACCTCTTTTGTTTCAGTGCCCATAATATTGATTACTTCTTGTTTAGACATACCGATGGATATCTTTATTAGATTTTCTCTTGTTGGTGCTGTTGCCTTAGACAAAGACACTCGGCTCGCACACCCAACCAAACCTAAACACAATAAAACGATTAAAAATTTTTTCATATTATTACTCCTTATTTTAATCCCATATTTCTTTCCCTTGCATCTAAAAGGGCTTTTAGCAAAGGTTTGTCTTTGTAGTATTCTGTTTTAGGAACTAAAATGTAATCTTTTTCTATTCTTTCAAAAGTATCATTTACAATTTGCGTAGTTAAGGGAGGAATAAATTTAATAAATTCTATCATCTGTTTTTCTGCTTTTTCTTTCCATTTATATTTCTCCGTTGTTTCTTTAACTAAAATATCTTTAAGTATTTCTATTTGCTTTTCTTTGCCTAAAATTTTTTCAACCTCTTGTTCTAACCACTTACGAAATATTTTACTCAATATTTTAACTATAAATGGTGGAAGATGTTCAAACATCTCATTTCTCCTTCAAAGTTTTAATCGCCTTTATTTAATATTTCACTCTTCGGGAATTTTAATTCAACGACCCTATCAATTGAGCCGCCACCAAATTGATTCTTGGAAGCTGGTATAAAAACCTTGTCTGAATAGACTTTTATATCCCCGTCATATCTATCCCCTAAGGAATATATGCCGACAATTGACATAAGTAGTTGTTTTTCTTTCTTGTTCTCCCAAACAATCTCACCTTCAGAGAACTTGATGAACATCAAATCCATAAAGAATCCTGAACCACCACCACTTGCACCTGTTTCAAGCACCTGTATGCCATTTGCCATTGTGCCAAGCCAACGATAGTCAAAAGATTCATAGAAGGGAACATCACCATCCATCCCTTGTTCCACAGCAAACCACCAATCGCCTCTCTTTTCAATGGTACTCTGCTGATATTTATTTGTATCAAATGCTGCAGTGATATCAACTGTAGTTATCATTGGTGGACGATTATCTGATAACCAATTTGAGAACTCTCTGACTAAAAATGGGTGTATGGGCTTACCTTTATAAGTAAATTTGGAATTTGCCTCATCCAATTGTCCATCTGCGAACAAGGGAGAAACGAATACAATAAAAAACAATAAAAATAATAGTAACTTTTTCATCTCATTTTCCTCATTTCATTACTTCTGGTTTCCACTCAACAATCGGCTTCTGTGCTAACCATCTTGCTTCGCCTTCCAAATCTCGTTTATAGGCAGGGTAGTTCCATAATTCATAAGCCTTCTTCGGACAAATCATCACCCATAGTTTAGGCATAGAAGCAGAGAGCCATTTATATATTTTGAACTTATAATGTTTTATAGTCCAGACGATTAGCACTTCTTCCTCGTCTTTTTTTATTCCTCTTTCTTTAAAAGCTTCCCATAAGTGCTTAAAGTCTAATTTATGAGTTATAAGACCAGTTATTTTCTGAGCTGAATATTTATATTCTATAGTAATAGAAGCGTAGGGAGTTGTCTTATCGGTAGTGATGACTTTTCCGTCTTTAACTGAGCTTTCTAATGGAACAAAGTCTATAACTCTGCAGATTGCCCCATCAATTATGTTCCATTCGCTATCCTTACGCAAAGTTTTTTGCATTTTATTTATTAACTATTGGTTGAATAATTGACCAAATAATAAGTCCTATAAAAAACCAAAAACATAACCCTACTGCAATGTCGTGATATGTTTCTTTCTTTCGAAACCTCGCACCACGATGAGAACCAAATATAGTTCTGCCTGTGCGTTTAGATAGAAAAATATTTATTATAATAAGAGATGCTACAAAGAAAACCCAACCATAATTAGTCCAAAAATCACTTGCCATATTTTATTCAATATTAAATAATCTCAAAATGATAATTACAAAAATAATAAGTAAAGTCCACATAACACCCATAGCAGGTATCGCTTTAAGTAGAAACCACCACGAATTAGCATTTTCACGCCAAGCCATCCCACGATATGATTGCGGTATATAATCAGGGCGTTTATCTTTGTTGAGCAGTTTAACGGTTACAGCAAAAGTTATTATTACTAACCAACCTATAGGTAAAACAATGCCAAATAATATCTTAGTCATTTCTTTCTAATTTTGTTGCAAACAGCCACTATCAAAATAGAGGCAAACAAACGAAGGAAGAATAGTAGAGGAGTCAATACATTTTCATATATATCAGCGATCATTAACAAAATAAATACTAACAATACTACTATTTCTATCTTGGCTTCTTTTTTTCTGATTAGTTTGTATAAGTAGAATAAGATTAAAGAGATGACTAATATTGTTATTGCACTTCCCAAAAATCTACTTATAAATACAATAATATGTTCTGTGGTAGTGTATGGTTGTAGATCATTCATTTTCTTTCTCCACTTTCATTTTGCCTTCACCAATTAAATTATCAATCTCTGTCATAATATGAAGTTGCGATACAATACGGTAACCCAACAATATCCAAACAATAGGAACAAGCAACCCCCAAATAGAAAACGAATTAAATAAATACTTAAAAGACCAAAAACCTTTATATAAGACAAGGAAGCATCCAAATAAGAAAGGAAGAACTGCTAAAAAAGTAAAAAATGAACTTCTCCAAGTTTTTTCTTTTCTATAAACCAATAAGACCAATGAATAGGTAAAAGAACCAATAGTTGAAAGTATTGCTCCTAATGTCATAATTAATCCCTGCAAATCGCCTATCTGAAATTTCACCAAGCGAACAATACCATATACCAATACTGCTGTGCAAGGAATTAAAATATTGCCTATTAATTTACTCATTCTATGTTGAAGTTCGCCCAATGTATAAATTGGATTACCTTCTGTATCATGCTTCATTTATTCCTGTCTCCTAAAACAAAAAAGCAACCCTCATTTAGAGAGTTGTTTGCCTGTCGGCAGACAGGCCTTAAATTTGCTTATTTAAACTTCATTTGATCACCTTCCCTCGACTTCCCTTGGTCGCTTCCTTCGACTTTGCTCAGGACACTTCGAAGGACACTGAGCAAGGTCGAAGTGCAGGACAAGCGCTGTGGTAAGGGCTATTTTAACTCTATCATGCTATTTTTGCAATATTTTACTAATTCCATCCTGTCCCCACTTCACCAGTATAAGGATTCACATTACCACAGCAACTCCAATTATTCGAGCCAATACCATCAGGATTTGATCTATAGTGCGGGGCTACGTATGTTCCATTGCTTCTATAATAACCCCTTACGTATACATCTGCTTTTGCAATGCTCACTAAACTTACTAACATTGCTATAGCTAAAACTAAAGTTAATATCTTTTTCATCTTAAGCCTCCTTTGTTATATTAATTACCCCAATGATAATGATATGTACCATAGTCTGATTTCCAATTGTGATGCCCACCATAGCTATCTGTTCTACCAGAATGAGCATAAGCATTGCTAATTAATGTTACTGAACAAATTGTTAACAATAAAACTATAATTAACTTCTTCATTTTAAACCTCCTTTTAAAAATTCAAAATCATAGTTAACCATTAACTCCCCAGTATTTAGAAGTCTATTCTGAGCTCCTTTGTATTCCTGTTCTGCTATGACTAAATTACGACTATCTTCATCAACTAAAGCATAGGCATTGCTGATTCCAATCATCAAACTAATCAGTACGAGCATAATCATCATTTTCTTCATCTTTATCACCTCCTTCCTGTTTTGTTTTTTGTTCGTTTTCGCTTTGCCTTGTGCTATAATCTTCATTGTCCCCTCCACTTTCTAAAACGGCAAACAGTCTTAAAAGCGGACACAAAATTAAGTATTTTTATAACCCTAATACTAATATGAAGCTGGATTCAGAGACACAAAGTCTAATAGTTAGTGCTAAGCTTGGTAATGAAGCGGCTCTAAACAAGCTCTTCGCCAGATATCAAGCAAGGATTCTCCGCATAGTTCGCTTGCGACTCCAGCCAGGTCTACGTCAAAAACTTAAACTTCAGTCTATGGATATCGTCCAAGAAGTATTCATGCATGCTTTTCGACACCTGAAAGACTTTGAACCTCAAAGCCAGGGTCATTTTTTGAACTGGCTAAGTAAAAAAACTCAATGGTTTGTTCAGGATAAATTAGATTATGTAACAAGGGCAAAAAGAAAGGCTCCTGGTGGCGAAATATCAATGGATCAAGAAATCACACCATCTTCTGAAAGTAGCCAAATGCAACTACAAATAAAAGATGAGGGGACGACTCCAAGTCAAAATGCCGTTATAAAAGATAGAGAACAATTAATAGACTCTATGTTAGGGCTTTTAGATCAAGAAGAAAGAGAACTTATAATACATAGGGATTTGGAGGAATTAAGCTTTAAAGAAATAGGCGAAATGCTTGGTAAGACCGAAGATGCTGCAAGAAAACAGTATTGCAGGGCTTTTAAGAGGCTTATAGAACTATCTGAGAAGAAACTACAACCTATTATTGCAGAGGAGTCATTTAAGAAGTATGAAGAAGGACCTTGATAGTATTCTATTAGAAATACTCAATGAGTTTATAGAAGGCAAAAAGGTTGATATTGAGGCCTATTGTAAAGAATACCCGCAATATAAAGATGCCATCCTTGCTAAGTTTAGGACTGCCAACTTCATCAAAAAGAATTTCCAAGAAGTAGATTTAAGCGGCAAAAAGTTGGGTGAATATATTATCTTGCAAGAATTAGGTCGTGGGGGGATGGGTATTGTATTTTTAGGAATTCACCCAGCTCTCTCCCGCTTAAGTGCAATAAAAATCCTTCCTCCATCTTTTATACATGATAAAGAAACTCTGAAAAACTTCCAAGAAGAAGCAAAAACTATAGCTAAATTCAACCATCCAAACATTGTCCCAATATATTCAATTAGCGATGAAAAAGGTGTCTATTATATTGCTATGGGCTATATTTCTGGCCTATCACTTAAAGATATAATTGAAAAACTTCAAGTAAACAAAAACCCTCACCAGATAAAAGCTACCGTAATTCGAGATATGCTCCAAGGGATACCTATTGAAAAACAAGATATAACACAGAAAAGTATTACTCTAAAACGAGGTTTTAAATTCTGGGATCAGTCTTATTTCCAATTCGTAGCAACTATCGGCTCTGAAATAGCCGACGCTTTAAGCTATTCTCATCAAAACGGCATATTCCACGGAGATTTAAAACCCTCTAATATTCTAATTACTAATGAAGGAATTCCTGTAATTGTAGACTTTGGCTTATCTAAGAATATTAAGAAGATTGCTTCGTCAAAATCAACTGAATTTACTGGAACCTTAGTCTATGCCGCACCAGAGCAAATAAGAGATAATACTCTAAATGAAAAAACGGATATTTGGTCATTAGGCGTTACGCTGTATGAATTATTGACTTTTAAGAATCCTTTCCGAGAAAAAACCGTAAAGAAAATTGTTGATAAAATACTAAAGTCTAATCCCGATCCATTGCGCAACTACAACAAGAAAGTCCCAATTGAATTAGAGGCTATTGTTCTGAAATGTTTGGAGCACAAACCGGAAAATAGATATAGTTCAATTGCGGAAGTTTCTCAAGACCTGAAAAATTATTTGAATTCAGATCCTATCAAAGCCAAGCCTATAGGTTTTATTGGAAAAACTTATAAAAGAATAAGAAAACATCCGGTTTTAACGAGTCTTATCAGTATTATATTTATTTCTTTTTTCGTCTCTTCGGCTTTAACTTATTTTTATAAACTTAACCGCTTTTTAGCACAAGGTGAAAAACTGCACCATATGATAAAACCTGAAGATGCAAAAAAAATCTATGAAAAAGTTCTTAAATTAACGGCTGGGGTGCCGTTAACACAGCACATTCGTGAGAGAGCATTCTATGGTCTAGCTCAAGCTGCTTGGTCACAAAAAGATAAATCCTTAGAATATTATAATGAATGTTCCAAAATAAATCCTAAAAACATTCCTTGCCTAATGGGTAAATGTTTGCAGCTTGAAGAGCTTGGAAAATATAACGAAGCTTTTGAATGCCGAATGTCTATTCTTGCAATTGATCCATATGATGTTCTTACCATTAAAAGTATAGCCGAAATGTTAGCTAAACAAGGTAAAATGTATAAAGCACTCGAATTTCTGGCAGAAAAATGTAAATTAGAAGAACTTGCAGAGGATGGACTTATTAAATTTGAAGTCTCTCAAATTGTAGACGCTATGATCTACACACTGGCACTCACATATGAACTTTCAAATGGTGAGGGGTATTCGGAAGCAAAAAGAGTTCTTATATCAAAAGGCTTTGATGAAAAATACGCAGATTCCATTATAGATAAATTCAAAGGTTTACACCCCTATTTTAGCTTCAAAAGTTATTATGAGTTTAAAAAGTCTTATGACAATAATGAGTTAACGAACGATGATTTAAAAAGGTTCAAGTGGATAATTAACGACCTTAAAGCTAGAAATCTTCTCTAATTCAAATTCCTTATTCTTGTTTAATATCTGCGCAGTCAAGGGAGTATTTCGTACTTTTCTATCCTTGTAAGATTTAAAAAATTATAAAAATTTTCGGAGGCACTTAAAGTTACATATAACGTACGGGGTGGCATTGGGCGGCGACTGTTTGGCTTGGTGTCCAAATAGTGTCCATGTGTATTTATGCCCCCGCACCTTTACCCAAGTGGGTGTAGGATTAGGGTAAAAAGGTGCGGGGTAAAATTCACACAGACATATCATCCGCCTTCGCTAAAGTGTTTTCACCTTTAGCTTCGGCGGATAAAATTCGCGTAAACAAGTTACGATTTGCTAAGTATTAAATCTAAATCGTAACTTGTACGCTCATTTTACTTGACTACTAAACATCCATTATGATAGAATTCCTTATCGTATTAAAATCTATCTGGAGCGAAGATGAAGTATCCTTTTAAGAAGATTGAGAAAAAATGGCAGGCCTATTGGCAGAAAAAGAAATTTGATAAGGCTGATTTTTCTAAAGATAAACCGAAATATTATCTTCTGGAGATGTTTCCTTATCCTTCTGGCAAGCTCCATATGGGCCATGTGCGCAATTATACCATCGGAGATGTTCTTGCACGGTTCAAGAGAATGCAAGGATATAATGTTTTGCATCCTATGGGCTTTGATGCCTTTGGCCAGCCAGCAGAGAATGCTGCGATAAAAAACAATGCCGATCCCAGTGTCTGGACGTGGAAATGTATTCGATGGATGCAAGAGGAAATGAAACATATGGGCTTATCCTATGATTGGGATAGGGAGCTGGCGACTTGTTCACCTGAATACTATCGCTGGAATCAATGGATATTCTTAAAGATGTTTGAAAGGAGCCTTGCCTATAAAAAGGCTTCATTGGTAAATTGGTGTTCGAGCTGCGAGACGACATTAGCCAATGAAGAAGTCATCAATGGCGGTTGCTGGCGCTGCGATACTAAAGTTGGACAGAAAGATTTAAGCCAATGGTTTTTAAAGATTACAGAATATTCAGATAGATTACTTGAGGATTTGAAATTATTAAAATTTTGGCCGCAGCGCGTAATAACTATGCAGGAGAACTGGATCGGCAAAAGCTTTGGCGTTGAAATTTATTTTAAACTCTGCGACGAAAAAGGCAAATCTACCGATACAACAATTCCTGTTTTCACGACCAGACAAGATACTATTTTTGGAGCTACATACGTGGTGCTCGCACCTGAGTATCCCTTAGTCAAAGAGATTATTAAAGGCCAGCCGCAGGAAAAGAAAGTTTTGGAATTTATCGATAAGGTTTCAAAAGAAACCAAAACTATCCGCACTGCCGCCGACATAAAAAAGGAAGGCGTATTTACTGGCGCATACGCAATCAATCCTGTGAACAACGAAAAAATTCCGATTTGGATTGCTGATTATGTTTTGATGGAATACGGAACTGGAGCAATCATGGCAGTTCCTACACATGACCAGCGGGATTTTCTCTTCGCTAAAGAACACAAGCTTACTATGCGGATTGTAATTAAGAATCCTTCCGATCCAGATGTAAAACTAAAAGATTTAACCTTCGCCTACGAGGGCGAAGGGATTCAGGTAAATTCCGCACAATTCGACGGGATGAATACAAAGCAGTCGAAAGAAAAAATTGCCGATTGGATGCAAGAAAATTCTATCGGCAAAAAGACAGTTAATTGGAAGCTGCGAGATTGGCTGATTTCCCGTCAGCGTTATTGGGGAACACCCATCCCTATTATATATTGTGAAAAATGCGGCATTGTAAGCGTTCCGGAAAAAGATTTGCCTGTTCTTCTGCCGGAAAAAGTTTGTATTACAGGAAAAGGCGGAAGCCCGTTATCAAAAGAAGATAAATTCGTTAAGACTAAGTGTCCTAAATGTAAAGGCACTGCCCGTCGAGAAACCGACACAATGACTACGTTCTTTGATTCATCCTGGTATTTCTTAAGATTTTGCAGCCCTAAATACACAAAAGGTGTTTTTGATACAAAAGAGGTAGCTTATTGGATGCCGGTCGATCAATATATCGGCGGGATAGAACATGCAATATTGCATTTACTTTATTCAAGATTCTTTTTCAAGTTCTTTAGAGATTTAGGGCTCATTGATTTTTCTAAGAAAATAGAAAATACCGGTTCAGATGAACCGTTCATTCGCCTTCTTACTCAAGGGATGGTCTTGAAAGAAGGCGAGGTCATGTCTAAATCAAAAGGGAATGTCGTTGATCCCGATAAAATCATCGAGAGATACGGAACAGATACGCTCAGGCTTTTTATTATCTTTGCCGCGCCGCCTGAGGATAAACTAGATTGGAATGAGCGCGCGATCGAAGGTTCTTGGAGATTTTTAAATCGTGTCTGGAATCTGGTCGAAAATTATAAAATTCGCGAGACTTCGCAGACAGAAGATAAAGATTTAAAAGATTTAAGATTTAAGACTCACCTGACAATAAAAAAGGTCAGCAATGACTTAGGCAAGGAGTACCAGCTAAATACCGCGATAAGCAGCATTATGGAATTAGTCAATGCGATTTATGCAATTATTAACAAAAATGATGAAGCAAAATCGCAGAGTCAAATAGTAAAAGACGCAATCAAGACTACGATTTTGCTTTTAGCACCGTTTGTCCCTCATTTATCCGAAGAGTTATGGCAAAGATTAGGCAATAAAGATAGTATTTCCAATCAAAAATGGCCTGAATTTTTACCCGAAGCAATAAAACAAGACACAATAAATTTTGTCGTCCAGGTCAATGGGAAATTACGTGCCACAATAGAATTACCGTCGGAAACCAACGACGAAGAACTAAAGAAACAAGCTCTAGCTAACAAAAACATCGAAAAATGGGTTAAGGACAAGAACGTAAAAAAGTTAATTGTCGTACCCAAAAAATTGGTCAACATCGTTGTGGGTTAGCTCTGTCGCCCCGCCAAAATAAGGTTCTACCCTTTGTTTAATTTAACCAAACAAGAAATTTTAGTTTTAAGTTTTATCGGTATCGCCGCAGTTATCGGGATAGGTGTGGATTTTTATTCCAAACATATCTATTCACTTGAAACAAAAATCCATTTTAAAGTCAATATTAATGAAGCCGCAGAAGAAGAATTGCTTAAACTGGATGGAATTGGTCCTGCTTTGGCTAAAAGGATAATAAAATTCCGTAACGGATACGGACCGTTTGAGAAGATAGAAGATATTAAACGAATATACGGTATCGGTGATAAAAAATTTGAACAAATTAAAGATTTTTTAACAGTTGATTAAAATGCGAAGGCCACTTGTAGGAATATGCATCTTTTTTATTCTGGGAATAGGTTTAGCGAAATTCATTTCTGTTCCATTCCATTTTATTCTGATTCTTGCATCAGCTTCATTTATCTGTAGCTTTCTATTTTTGAAATTTAATTTTAATTTTTTTATTTTTATTTCTTTTTTTCTGCTGGGAATCTGTATTTTTGAGAATTCCGAAATCCTTCCATTTCATCACATTCAGAAATATATTGATTATAGAGGTAAACACGTAGTTGTAAAAGGTATTGTAGATAGCGATCCGATTGTCAAAAACTCAAATTACGGACACAAGACTTCATTTGTTTTTGATGCAAAGGAAATAAAGCGATACAACAAATGGAGAAAAACACAGGGCAAGGTCTTGGTGAATAGCTTTCAAAAACAAGAATTTTTTTACGGTGAGGAATTGGTTTTGGAAGGTAAGATTTACAAAGTACCTCAATTTGCTATATCAGAAAAATTTGATTATCGCGAATATCTTAGACGAAAATATATATTCGGAATTTTGAGCGTAAAAAATACAAGTCCCGTCGAGATAATTGACAAAAGAAGCGGAAATCCGATCAAGAAATTTTCATTTAGGATAAGGAATAAATTAAGGAAACAGATAAATAACTATTTTCCATCTCTGGAATCCGGCCTTTTGCGGGCAATGATTTTAGGAGAGCGCCAGGATATACCTAAATTCATAAGAGAGATTTTTATCCAGACCGGTACCATTCATATCCTGGCGATTAGTGGCTTACATATCGGCATCATCGCTTTTATTATTTTGATTTTTCTCAAGGTCTTGCGGGTCCCGCGTAAACCCCGATACATAATCACGATGTTGTTTCTCGTATTGTATGTTTTTATTACAGGCTCTCGCGTATCGGTGGTTCGTGCCACGATTATGTTTATAATATTGTTAGGCGGATTTCTATTTGAGAGAGAAATCAACATAAACAATTCTCTGGCTCTAGCTTGTTTTTTAATTTTAGGGTCTAACCCGAATCAATTATTCGATATTGGATTTCAGCTTTCGTTTATAAGTGTTTTTAGTATTGTAAATTTCAGCCCTAAGATAGAGGGTTGTATTTATAAAATTATTCCTAAGAAAAAAGGGATACTTTTCTTTATATTGCGTTCGATATCCGTTTCTTTAGCCGTTTGGCTTGGCGTGATGGGCATTATCGCCTACAATTTTAATATTTTGACGCCTATAACAATCCTTGCAAATCTATTTATAATTCCATTTATGATAATTGTACTGGGATTAGGGACATGCTTTTTGTTTATAAGTCTGATTTTTCCTTCGATAGCTTTTATCTTTGCGAATTCATCCCTAGCATCGCTATTTGTCCTGGTTAAATTTACGTATTTTTTAAGCAGGCTGCCCGGAGCCTATTTTTTTCTGCCTGTTTTTCCTTTATATTTCGTTTATATTTACTATTTTTTATTATTAAGTGTATTTATTTTGTCACATTTTGTCTCTTCCAGACGCGTCTGTGAATAAGTTGATACATTCGGCGACCCCGCATTCTGCGGGGTCGCTCTTCCCTCGCTTTGCTCGGGACTGTTCGAGGGATACTGAGCGAAGCGAACGTGCAGTGTCAATTCTTAGTGTATTTACCGAAGGATTGACAAAAGCTTGTAACTGTGGTAATTTAGAGCTTAATCCCATGAGAAAAATTCCCTTAATTTTTTCAATCACATTCTTTCTGCTTTGTTCGCATGTCTATGCTTATTGGATTTGGACTCCGCAGAGCAGAAAATGGACAAACCCTAAATACGATGCCAAAGAACACCCTAAAACTCAATTAGAATTTGCGCTAGGGTTTTTCGAAGAGGAAAACTATAAAAAGGCAAAGGCCGAGTTTAATAAACTGGTTCATTATTACCCTAAGGCCCTGGAGGCTGCAGAGGCGCAATATTATATTGGAGTATGCTGGGAAAAACTTGGTGAACCCTATGAGGCTTTTAAGGATTACCAGAAAGTAATTAATAAATATCCTTTTAGCGAAAGAATTAATGAGATTATAGAAAAGGAATATACGATCGGTGAGAAGCTTCTGGATGAAGGCGTTTCCTTCTGGCAATATGTCTCTGGTAGAGAGCATCCTGTTGTTGAAATTTTCCGTGCTGTAATAGACAATGCCCCATATAGCGACTATGCCCCTGCTTCTTATTACAAGATTGGATTATTTTTAAAAGAGGTCAATAGTTTTTCCGAGGCAAAAGAAGAATTTGAAAAAATAACAGCGGAATATCCTCAAAGCGAATGGGCGAACAAGGCTCAATATCAGATTGCTTTGTGCGAATACAACGAATCGTTAAGACCGGATTATGACCAAAAACCAACCGAAGATGCAACTAAAAAATTTGAAGAGTTCGTTAAGGTCAATCCAGATGCAGAATTGACCAAAGAGGCAAAGAACAAGATAGGCCATCTTAAGGAAAAAGATGCTGAGCATAATTTCGTTATCGCAAAATTCTATGAAAAACAGAAAGAATTTGAAAGTGCGCAAATTTATTATAGGTACGTAATTAAAACTTATCCAGAAAGCCCTTGGGCAGATAGGGCAATAGAAAGGTTACAGGTAATCGAGGCAAAATGAGAACTATTATATTTATTTTAATTGTCAGTTTCTTAAGTGGTTGCGGTTATACTACCCGCTCAATGATCGACCCCAACATTAAAACTATCTACATAAAACCGTTTGAAAACAAGATTGATTTCGGTGCTGAAGATAGTACATACAGAAAGCTGAGAACTTATTATCCTCGTCTAGAAATAGACATAACTAATTCTGTAGTTTCTAGATTTCTTTTTGACGGCAATCTAAAGGTAGTCAAAGAAAAAGACGCGGATGTTATCTTAAACGGGGAATTGATTGAATACCGCAGAGACGTGCTTCGCTACGACGAAGGAGAAAACGTTGAGGAATATCGTTTAAACATCGTTGTAAATATATCTCTATGGAATGTAAAAGAAGATGAAGCTATCTGGATAGAAGATGGTTTTACCGGAGAAACTACTTATTTCATAAGCGGCAGCCAGGCCAAGTCGGAGAGCACGGCAATAAAGGCCGGCATAACAGACTTATCTAGTAGGATCGTGGCGCGCACGGTTGAAAATTGGTAATAGATGGTTTATCTATTTTTAGGGATAGATGAAATTTCCAAAGAAAGAAAAATTCAGCAACTTAAAAAAGAATTCCTTAAGGAAAACCAAGAAGTATTTGATTACGAACGTTTATACGCAAAAGAATTAACCCCCGCCTCATTAAGAAATAGCCTCGATCGCTTGCCTGTATCAGCCAAGAAAAGATTGATTTTCATAAGGGATATTGAAAAACTTAACGCTAAATGCAAGGAGATAATTTTATCATTAGTTAAAAAACCCAACAACCAGCTTCTTGTAATGTTGGATACACAGATTACTCAACTGAAAGATCCTTTTCTTCGAAAGCTTGCCAATTCATCAAGAGTGCTTCATTTCGGAAGAAGAAAAATATTAAATACATTTGATTTGGCAGATGCGATTAAAGAAAGGAATACTGCTGAGGCACTAAGAATTTTCTCGATTCTTCATAAAAAAGGGGAACACCCAACAAGGATTCTTGGCGGTCTGGTTTGGTCTTGGAGAAATATGGGCAGGCTTCTTGAAAAAGAGGCTTTCGGAAAAGGCATCGGATTATTTTTAGAAACAGATACAAATATTAAATTCTCTAAGCTTAGGCCGGAAATCGCAATGGAAATGTTGATAGTTAGGCTTTGTCTTTTAACAGGCGGCTAAATTGAGATTTTTTTCTGCTGGCGTGATTTTTGTGGATAATCCCCCTGGCAGCTGCTTTGTCAAGCTTGGAAACTAATTTAGCAAAAGAATCTTTTGCCTCTTTAGCCTTTTTCGCGTCAATAAGAGAATGGAATTGCTTTATTGTTTTCTTTAAAGCATTTTTTAGTTTAAGATTACGTAGATGTTTTTTCTTATCTACTCTTAATCTCTTTATTCCTGATTTTCGTTGCGGCAAGGTGAATGCCTCCTTTCTTTCCATAGAATATATCAAAGGACGCCAAATATGTCAATCAATAAATCCATTATTAAATCTACATACCTGATTAGTTCAGGGACAGTTCTCTCGAGGATTCTAGGTTTCGTGCGCGATATTGTAATCGCAGGATTATTCGGTACGTCTTTTGCCGCAGAGGCCTTTGTGGTTGCATTTAGAATTCCGAATCTTTTCAGAAGCTTAGTCGGAGAGGGGGCAATCAATGCGGCGGTTGTGCCTGTTTTCTCGGAATATATAGTCAGAAAAGAAAAAGAGGATTTCTTAAGGCTTACCAATATAACTTTTTGTTTATCTTTTATTGTTCTGTCTGCCATAACGATATTAGGAATTATCTTTTCACCCCTAATAGTTAGAGTTATCGCCCCGGGATTTATAAACGATGTTTCAAAATTAAATTTAGCCGTAAGGCTTACAAGGATAATGTTTCCATATTTAGTCTTAATCGGACTTACCGCTTACAGTATGGGGATATTGCATAGCTTTAAGTCGTTTTTTGCCCCGGCGTTTGCCCCGGCCTTGTTAAATATTTCCTTAATCGTAAGTGCGCTAATAGCTACTTTGAAGCTAAACGAGCCGATTTATGGCCTGGCTATCGGAGTGCTCATTGGAGGAGTTTTACAGTTAGCTTTACAGCTGCCTTCTTTATACAAAAATGGGTTAAGGTTTAAAAAGGTCACTACCTTTAAACATCCAGGAGTTAAAGCTGTAGGTAGTCTTCTGGGTCCTAGGATTTTCGGTTCGGCGGTTTATCAATTAAATATATTTGTCGATACGATCTGCGCGTCTTTATCTTTTATCGTAGGTCAAGGTGCGGTCGCGGCTATTTATTTCGCAAACCGCATAATTCAGTTTCCTTTGGCAGTTTTCGGTATCGCCCTTGCCTCTGCGGCTTTGCCGACGATGTCAAGACTGGCAGCTGAAAACGATCTCGAGAAATTAAAGGATACTCTCTCTTTTTCTTTACGCAGCATATTTTTGATAATGATGCCCAGTACCGTTGGTCTAATTATTCTTTCCGAACCGATAATAAGAGTATTCTTCCAGAGAGGACAATTTACTGCCTACTCCACGATGATTACAACATCTGCGCTTTTATTTTATGCATTGGGCCTTTTTGCATTCGCAGGAATAAAGATATTAACTTCTTGTTTTTATTCTTTAAAAGATACCCGTTCGCCGGTTAAGGTAGCGGGATTATGCCTTATCATAAATGTAATTTTAAATGTAATCTTGATGTTTCCGCTTCAGGTGGCTGGTCTGGCTTTAGCCAGCAGCATATCGGCATTAATTAATTTTTCTATTCTTTCGCATCTTCTCGAAAAAAAGATTGGACGTTATACTAAAAAAGATTCGGTTTCTTATATTTTACGTGTGGCTTTGATATCGTTTGGCATGGGATTAGTGATTTATCTGTTATGGAATAAGTTCTTATTAGATTTTAATATTATTTTAAGATTAGCAACTACGGTTTTTTGCGCAGTAGTTGTTTTTATCTTTGGTTGTTTTATTTTTAAAGTAGACCAAATCAAGGAATTGTTCACGTGGGCCTTAAAGAAAAAATAAAGAAACTCCCCGACTCTCCCGGAGTTTATATAATGAAAAGCAAAGACCGAAAGGCTATTTACGTCGGAAAGGCCAATTCTTTAAGAAAAAGAATCAGTTCGCACTTTAAAAATTATAGTTCTTCTAAACAAGATCTATTAATTCCCAAAGTTAAAGACGTTGATTATATACCGACAGTCTCCGAAGCTGAAGCCCTTCTGCTGGAGGCTGACTTAATTAAGAGGTTAAAACCTAGATACAACGTTAATTTACGCGACGACAAAAGTTTTCCCCTCATAAAAATTACGAACGATAAATTCCCCGCAATTTTTATCTGTAGGCCAAAAAAGAAAGATAAAGCTAAATATTTCGGTCCTTATACCAATGCAAAGGCAATAAGAGAATTAATAAAAGAAATCCGGAAGATTTTTCCCTTTCGCTCCTGCCGTAAATTGCCAAAGAAGGCATGTCTGCATTTTCATATAGGTTTATGCGCGGGACCGTGCGTTGGCAAAATATCTGAGAAGGATTACTCTAAGATTATAAACAATATCTGTTTAATTTTAAAAGGAAAGCGCGAACCGCTTCTTGGCAGATTATCCGAACAGATGCATGTTTATGCCGAGAAAGGAAAGTTTGAAGAAGCAGCCCAAATTCGAGATCAGATAATAGCCTTAAATTCGATTTATTCAGGAACTCATGTTGAAAATTTCTTTCAGGAAGCTAGGCAACTCGCGGATATTCTTAAACTAAAAAAATTGCCCTTTAGAATTGAGGCTTTTGATGTCTCGAATATATTCGGTAAAGAGGCTGTAGGCTCAATGGTTTCTTTCTGGCAGGGATCACCGGATAAAAATAATTATCGGCGTTTTCGCATAAAAGAATCTCAAGGCCAAATCAATGATTATAAGATGCTCTCGGAGATTACGCGCAGGCGCTATCAAAGGTTAAAAAGTGAGCGCCTTGGATTCCCGGATTTAATTCTAGTCGACGGTGGTAAAGGACAGGTTTCCGTAGTAAAAAAGGAACTAGATAGGTTGAATTTAGACCTGCCTCTTATCGGAATCGCTAAAACAGAAGAGAAAATTATCGCATTAAATAAAATAAATCCGATAATACTTCCTAAAAACAGCCCCGCCTTAAGATTGATTATGAGGATACGTGATGAGGCACACCGATTCGCTCTTGCCTATCATCATATTTTACGGAGAAAAATGACCTTTGAACAAAAATAAGTCCCGCACCAGAAAAGCCTTAGTTCGGGATAAACTTACGCCCTTTGAGAAAAAGGTTCTCAAGATTACAAGTCAAATTCCTTTAGGCCAGGTGCGTTCCTATAAATGGGTAGCGAAAAAACTCGGGCAACCACATGCAACGCGGGCGGTCGGCCAGGCGCTTAAGAAAAATCCTTATCCCATGATTATTCCCTGCCATAGAGTGATCAGATCCGATGGTTCTTTGGGTGGATATGCGAAGGGTAAAAAATTAAAGAAGAAACTCTTATTATTTGAAAAATATATCGCTGAAATTATAAAATAAGCTCTTGAAAACTTGTTTCTAAGATGCTATAAAGATTATTAAGGTCAAATGAAGCTACGACTTACGGAGAGCTTGTCTGCCGACAGGCAGGTAACGAACGTAAGTCGTCTGGCTGAATTTGACCCCAC
Organism: Candidatus Omnitrophota bacterium; assembly: GCA_043819095.1. GTDB lineage: Bacteria > Omnitrophota > Gorgyraeia > VGKH01 > VGKH01 > JBDRFF01. The sequence continues at coordinate 33,361 of JBDRFF010000035.1, read as the reverse complement.
ACCTTTTTAGTATTCACTAGCTTTTTGAAAGGATTTAAAGAATTTTGAATAGATAAAAGGTGTGGGGTTCAATTCGCGTACACAACTTATGTTGCACTTCGTGCTCCATAAGTTGTGTGCTCATTGAAGGAGAAAAAATATGACAATAAAAGAATTCTTGAAAATAATGAGTGAGAAAAATGCATCGGATATGTTTTTACGCGCAGGCGGCATTCCACGATTAAGGATAGACGGTAGAATTACTCCGATTGGTGATGAATCCATAACTAAGCGCGATATGGAAAAGATGGCCGACGAGTTGATTATTACCGAAGCGCAGAAGAAACGATTCGAGAAAGATTTAGAAATAGATTTTGCTTATTCCTATGAAGGTGTGGGGCGTTTTCGCATAATAATATTCGTTCAGAGAGGCACTCCTTCGATAGTCGTAAGATACGTTAAAGATAAAATACTGACATTTGATGAATTGAATTTACCTGTTGAGCTTTTTAAAAAGATGTCTATGGAAGAAAGAGGCATTGTTTTAGTTACTGGGCCTGCCGGAAGCGGAAAGTCGACTACCGTTGCCAGTATGATTCAGTATATAAACACAAATGTAGAAAGGCATATAGTTACCATTGAAGACCCTATAGAGTTTTTGTTTGCTGACAAAAAATCTATTATTAACCAGAGGGAATTAGGTTTAGATGTACTGGATTATAATGCAGCATTAAAGCATTTTACATTGCAAAGTCCGGATGTAATATTTATCGGTCTTATCAGAGATTATGAAACTATGCACGCCGCAATTTCCACTGCTGAGATGGGGGTTTTGCTTTTATCTACGTTTCATACAATAAACGCTATTCAGACCGTTGAAAGAATTATAAATTTCTTCCCGCCGCATTTACACAATGAAGCAAGGCTGCAACTTTCAGAGGTTCTAAAAGGGATTATTTCTTTAAGGTTGATTCCCCGTAAAGATGCCCCTGGGAGAATCCCTGCCTGCGAGACGATGGTATTTACTCCTTCGGTTTCCCGAGTCATAAGAGAAGGAAAAATCCAGGAACTTAAGCAGTTTCTAGAGCAAGGCTCAATGTACGGTATGCAGACATTTAACCAGTCCCTGGTAAAACTTGTTAAGGCAGGCAAGATTAGCGAAGAAGATGCTAAGTTCTTTTCAGATAACAAGGATGAGCTCAGCCTAGAACTAAGAGGCATCAAGAGAACCACCTGACCCGCCCAAAATTTTTAAGTAAATTTCCAAATCATGCAAATTGTGATATAATACTTTTCAATTGAATTAAAGATTTCAATAAAGGAGGTTTCGATGATCGACGAATTAAAGAAGCAGATTGAGAGCTTAAGAATTAAAATCGACCAGCTAAGAGGTTATCTTTGACGTAGATAAAAAGAATAAGCAAATTGAAGAACTGCAGAACCAAATGTCCTCGCCGGGTTTCTGGCAGGATCAACAAAAAGCCAATAAACTTGTTCAGGAATTAAAAGGATTAAAATCAATCGTCGAACCTTGGCAGAAACATCATGATAAAATCGGCGAACTAAAAGAGCTAACCGAAATATCCGACCAAGAAGACCAGTCATTCCTTAACCAGATAAAACAAGAGATTGATAATTTCCGCAAAGATTTAGTCGATTTAGAGCTAAAATCCATCCTCGGCGGAGAATTCGATAAAAATAACGCTATACTCAGTATCAACGCTGGAGCCGGCGGCACAGAATCCTGCGATTGGGTCAGTATGCTTTTAAGGATGTACTCTCGTTGGTCCGAGACCAGAGGTTATAAGCTGCAGACAACAGATTTATTACCGGGAGAAGAGGCTGGTATAAAGAATGTTACTTTAAGGATTATCGGCGATTATGCTTATGGCTATCTTAGGTCAGAAAAAGGCGTACATCGTCTGGTGCGTATTTCTCCCTTTGATGCAAATAAACGCAGACATACATCTTTTGCTTCTGTAGATGTTATTCCGGAGATCACCGACGACATTCAGGTAGCGCTTAAAACTGAAGAGTTAAGGATAGATGTTTTTCGTTCATCTGGGCCAGGCGGACAAAGTGTCAATACGGCAGATTCGGCTGTGCGCATTACTCATTTGCCCACCGGTATTGTAGTTGCCTGCCAAAATGAGCGTTCGCAACATCAAAACAAACATATGGCAATGAATATTTTAAAGGCCCGTTTATATGAGCTGGAGAGAAAGAAAAAAGAAGAAAAGATGAGTTCTCTTCACGGAGCAAAACAGAAAATCGAATGGGGCTCGCAGATACGTTCCTACGTTATGCATCCATATTCGATGGTAAAGGATCATCGCACGAATGTCGAGACAGGAAATGCGCAAGCTGTGATGGACGGCAATATCAATATGTTTATTACAGCCTATCTGAAGAAACCGCCAGCCAAAAAATGAATTGAAAAGGGGGATAGCAAATTTGCTAAATAAATGTCTTTTGATTGCTCCTTCTGAAAAAGGCAGGGAATTTCCCCGCGGCATGCTAAGTATTGCTAGTTTTTTAAACAAAAATAATATTGAAGTCGAAGTCTTAATCATTTCTTACGATTTCGCAAAAGAAGATAACAGTCGTTTTAAGCAAAGAATACACTTAACCGTAGAGTCAAAAATAAAAGATTTCAATCCGGATTTTATTGGAGTAAGCAATACTTTTACACGCAATTATTGCATCTGTCTAGATATCCTGGAGTCTTGTAAAAAAACTAATCCAGAAGTTAAGACAGCTATTGGAGGCCAACACGTAACCTTCTTGGATAGTTGCGTTCTTAAAGAATCAAAAGCAATAGATTTTATCATTAGGGGCGAAGGGGAATGGACAATGTTAGAATTAATGAGAACCTTACCCCAAGAGAAAGGTCTTGATAATGTCGACGGTATTAGTTTTCGTAGAGGCAGAAGAATTATAAGAAATCGTCAGCGAAACTTAGGCAATCTATTAGATTTGCCTCCGCTTGATTTTAATATGCTACCAGTCGATTTTATCAAAAGGGCGTACATTTGCAATCTATTGGTAAGAGGATGTAGTTTTAACTGTAGTTTTTGTTCTGATATAAGTTTTTGGCGCCATAAGGTTAGATTGCATCCTATTGAACAGTTATTAGACGAGATAGAGATTCTATTTAAAAAATATGGTAAAATGGCAATGCAAATAGAAGATAGTATGCTTAATATGAGTTGTAAATATTTTTACGATTTCTGTAGTGGCTTTTATAAAAGAAAAAGTGGGCTAAATATTTCCCCCGGGCTTTCCATATATACACGAATAGATACAGTTACAGATAAAGGATTAAAAATGTTGAGAAAAAGCGGGATCAATAAATTATCTATAGGGATTGAAAATGGTTCTGAAAAAGTATTAAAAATGATGAATAAGGGTATTATAATAAAACAAATTGTTTCTAATTTAAAGAATATAAAAAAATATAAGTTTGACGTTGAGAGTCATTGGATTTTTGGTCATCCGGGAGATAGCCCTACCGAGGCACAAAAAACGTTGGATTTCATTAAATTTTTATTCGATGAGGAGCTTATTGGCTCAGCTTCGGTCTGGAAATTTCTTCCTTTTCCCGGTTGTAAATTTTTTCACCAGCCACAAAAATATGGCGTTGAAATTTTAAGCTTTGATTGGAGCAAATGGGCGCATAGTACCGACGAACATCTTTGCCAATTGAAAGATTTTTCTGCAGAGGGGATACAGGGATTCTACGAGAAAGCTAAAGCTGTATCCAGAGCTTATACGATTGCAGATAGATACAAAGAGGATAAATCATTTTCCCTAAACCACTGATTATTTCTAAAATGTTAAATAGAGCCATTGGTAAAACTGTGATATAATTAAGTATTAGCTAATAAAAAAATAAAATGATTAATTTTTTCTTAAGAAAAATTATTTGGGGATATTCCGACAAGTACATCGGGTCGCTCAAGACCCCCGTCAATATCCACCTGCCCAAAGAACTCCCCTTAGAGTCAATGCATGATATAAGGAAGATGGCTCCCGTTGTTTCTTTAATAAATAGCCTAGAGGACAAAATAAGTAAATTATCGGATACCGAGCTTCGCGCCAAAACAGACGAATTCAAGACAAGGGTAAAATCAAAGACTAAAAAGTGTGAAGAAAGAATCAAGGAGTTGGAGGCATTTTACGGAAGAACTTCTGATTTAGCTCAAAAGGAAGAGATCGAAAAAGATTTAGATCTAGAGAAAGAAGACCTAAAGCGAGTCACCGAAGAGGTCTTAGATGAAATCCTACCCGAGGCGTTTGCGATTGTAAGAGAAGTCGGCAAACGCACAATCAATATGAGACATTTTGATGCTCAACTTATAGGCGGCATTGTTTTGCATAAAGGAAAGATTGCCGAGATGGCCACGGGCGAAGGCAAGACCTTAGTGGCTACATTAGCGGCATATCTAAATGCCTTAATCGGAAAAGGCGTTCATATTGTTACGGTTAATGATTATCTTGCCCGACGCGACAGAGAATGGATGGGGCCGATTTATGAGTTTTTAGGACTAACGGTCGGTACTATCCAACATGATATGGATGCGAGGGCAAGAAGGACTGCTTATAATTGCGATATTACTTACGGAACGAATAATGAATTTGGCTTTGATTACCTGCGCGATAACATGGTGATCCATAAGCAGGAAATGGTGCAAAGGCCATTTTATTTTGCAGTCGCAGATGAGGTCGACAGCATTTTAGTCGACGAGGCCAGGACCCCTTTAATTATTTCTGGTCCGGCAGAAGAATCCACCGATAAATATTATATTGCCCAGCGCCTTTCCCAGCAGCTTAAAGGAAAGCGCATCACGGAGAAAGACGAAATCGACGCCAAATTTAAAGGCGAAGATTTATCGGTTGGCTTTGATTATATCGCCGATGAGAAGGCGAATACAGTTTCTTTAACCGAAGACGGCGAGAAAAAAGCAGCGCAACTTTTCGGCGTAGATAATCTACATGAGATCGATACGATGGAACACCGACACCATGTAATCCAGGCTTTAAGAGCCAAGGAATTTTTTAAGCACGAAGTAGATTATGTAGTAAAGGACGGACAGGTTATTATTGTCGATGAATTTACAGGCAGGATGATGCCGGGAAGACGTTGGTCCGACGGACTACACCAGGCGGTTGAAGCAAAAGAAGGATTAAAGATTCAGCGCGAGAATCAAACGCTAGCTACAATTACGTTTCAGAATTATTTTCGCATGTACGATAAATTATCCGGCATGACCGGTACTGCCTACACAGAAGCCTCAGAGTTTAAGGAGATTTATAAACTTGATGTAGTAGTTATCCCGACTAATAGACCATTGGTTAGAACAAATTATCCTGATTGTATTTATAAAACAAAGAAAGAAAAATTCGATGCCGTAGTCGATGAAATTAATGAATTGTACACCAAGGGCCGGCCCGTATTAGTTGGTACGATAACTATCGATAAATCCGAACACTTATCAGATTTACTTAAGAGAAAAGGCGTGCCTCACCAGGTCCTTAATGCCAAGCACCATACTTTAGAGGCCCAGATCGTTGCCCAGGCAGGAAGATTTAAAGGTGTAACTATCTCTACAAATATGGCAGGTCGCGGAACAGATATTCTTTTAGGCGGAAATCCGGAATACATGACAAAAAACTTATTAAGCCAGAAAAATTTAGATGTAAATAGCCAGGAATACAAAAACGATTTGCAGCAGTTATTGGAAAAATTCAGAAAACAGACTAAGGATGAACATAGAAAAGTTGTTGATTTAGGAGGTCTTCATGTAATCGGTACGGAACGTCACGAGGCGCGTAGAGTTGACAATCAATTGCGTGGTCGAGCGGGTAGGCAGGGAGATCCGGGTTCTTCTAGATTCTACGTTGCCTTAGAAGATGATTTAATGCGTCTATTCGGATCCGATAGGATCGCATTTATTATGGATAAATTTGGCATGGAAGAAGGCCAGGTAATCGAGCATCCTTTAGTCACAAGGGCGATTGGGGTTGCACAGAAAAGGGTTGAGCAGCATAATTTTGAGATAAGAAAACAGCTTTTGGAATTCGATAACGTTATGAATAAGCAGCGCGAGGTAATTTATGGGCTGCGTCGCAGGATACTCGAAGGCAAGGACCTTAAGACGGATATCATAGATATTATGAATAACAGTATCGAAATGATACTAGAAAGATACCTTGTTGCTGAAGGTACTCAGGAGCCGGATATAAAAGGTTTAAGAAGGTATATGAAGCTTAATTTTAACTATGAATTGAAGATTCAGGATCAAGAATTGGCAGATTCATCCAAAGATGCTGCATTTGAGAAAATTTCGAAAGAGTTGGTTGAATTTTATCATGAGAAAGAGAAATCTATCGGCGAAGAAAAGATGAGACATATTGAATGTCTTGCCCTATTACAAATAATTGATGCTAAATGGAAGGATCATCTCTATGCGATGGATAATCTACGCGAAGGAATTTCACTACGTGCCTACGCACACCGAGATCCTTTGATTGAATATCAGCATGAATCGTTCAATATGTTCCAGGAGATGTATGATTCCATAAACGAAGAGGCCCTCCGGGCGATATTCAAGGTCCAGGCTATATCAAAAGAAGAGATGAGGGGCATATTTATGTCTTTACCGCAGCAGCAGATACATTCTGATTTCTCAAGTCTTTCACAGGCGCGAGCAGCCAAAGATAAAATACAGACTAAGCAAGAAATTCCAGAACAGGTCCCAGAACCGCAAACCCCTACCCCCCAAACAACTCAAAAGGTCGGCCGTAACGATCCGTGTCCCTGCGGTAGCGGGAAAAAATATAAGAAATGTTGCGGAAAATAAATTAGACAATGAATAGATTTCCCTTATTACTTTGTATTGTCGGTGTAATTTTATTAGTCTTGCCATTTTTAAATGGCGAGCTTTGGTTTTTAAGTTGGATTGGCTTTCTACCATTATTTTTATTACTTGAAGAGAAAACTCCCGCAAAGGCTTTTTGTTGGACCTATCTTGCGGGTTTTTTATTTTTTACTAGCGTGCTTTATTGGCTAATTCATGTAACGATACCTGGCTGGTTAGTTTTAAATATTTATCTCGCTCTTTATTTTGGTTTATTTGGACTAATTGTAAGTTTAAGTAAAAAAATTAGAAATCCTTATCTGCTCTTTTTTATTCCCAGCGCATGGGTCTGCTTAGAATTTATCCGTGGCACTTTTTTGACCGGATTTCCCTGGGCGATCATCGGATATTCACAGTACAAAAATCTTTTCATAATTCAGATAGCCGATATCACAGGTGCATACGGTGTATCATTTTTGTTGATATTAACAAATTTCGCTATTTATAAATTAATCCGCAATAAAAAAATATATATCCGAAATTTCCTATCGGTTATAATTATTATTTTATTAGTTTTAGGGTATGGATATTTCCGACTTAATCAAAAATATGAGGGTGAAGGTCTAAAGATTTCGGTTATTCAGGGCAATATTCCTCAGGATAAGAAATGGCAGCCGGATTTACAGTCATATATTTTAGCGAAATATTTAGCCATCACTCGCCTGGCCTCAAAAGATAACCCTGATCTTATTATCTGGCCTGAGACATCTGTCCCCGGATATCTAGAGGATGAAGGATTTTTGTTTGAAAATATTACATCTCTTGCGAGAGAAATAAAAACCAACCTTTTGCTAGGAACCGTGGCAGGAGAAAAATGGTCGATTTATAATAGCGCAACATTGCTTTCAAGAGAAGGTAGGATAACTAAGCGTTACGACAAATTACATCTCGTGCCATTCGGAGAATACATTCCTCTTCCAAGAATATTTGCATTTGTAGCTGATATTGCTCCCGCACCAATTGGAGATTTTGCTTTTGGAAAAGATTACACAGTATTTTCCTTATATGGGAATAAAGAGCTAACCTTCTCTGTGCTAATTTGTTTTGAAGATGTATTCCCGTATCTATCGAGAAATTTCGTCAGAAAAGGCGCAAAATTCTTAGTCAATATCACAAACGACGCCTGGTTTAAAAAGTCAGTAGAGCCATATCAGCATCTTCAATCATCGGTTTTCCGTGCGGTCGAAAACAGAGTCTGGGTGGTACGCGCAGCTAATACAGGTGTTTCCTGTTTTGTTGATCCAACAGGCAATGTTATCAGTCGCGTACAAGATAAAGAGACGAAAGAAGATATTTTTGTCCCCGGGTACAAAACACAAGATATTCATTTAGAGAATAGACCATCTCTTTATACAAAAATCGGAGATACATTTGTATTGTGCTGCTTTATATTTTGTTTAACAGGATTAATTTTTAGAAAAAATGAAAATACAAAATCCTGATTCTGATCATTGGAGATTTTATTCTCTTTTTCTGATATCAAGCCTAGCTTTCTTGCTGGTTTTTAAATGGAGCAAACTGCCTACCTTTATTGATATCTATTATCATCTATCTGTGATGTTAGGTTTCAATGAGATAGGTGGATTTACTACTATGGCATTCTGGGAGTATGCACCTGTGGGCAGGCCCCATCTTTACCCGCCCTTAATTCATTTTTTGATGCTAATTTTTTATAAATTAAATTTTTCGGCAATAACAATTGCTAGATTATTTGAGCTTATTATATATCCTGCCGCCTTATTTACTTTATGGTGGGTAGTCGATAAATTATTCAATAGAAGGCTAGCATTTTTTACAATATTAATCAGCATATCGATTTTTTCTTTTTATCTTTCGATAATTAATTTTATTCCGGCAACGCTAGCGACGATTTTGTCATTGTTGTCTTTATTCTTTATGGAAAAGGACAAGATTGTAGCTTCCGCTCTATTACTAGGACTGGCTTTTTATGCCCATGCAGTTATACCTTGGATCTTTTTATTTAGTTTTATTTTATATTCTTTTTTAAATAAAAAAATACTCAGAAATTGTACTAAAATTACGGTTTTTGCCTTGATCGCGGCAACACCTATTTTAATTTACCAATATTTGTTTCGAGAATACATAAAGACATCTTGGGCAACGGAGATTTTTTCCATAGAGATAAGCTTATGGTTATTATTGTTTATCCCCGGTTTGATTATTTCGCTTAAAAGGAAAGGAAGATATAATTTTTTTGTAGCTCTTTTCATAATTAACCTATTATCAATGTGTACTAGCTATAGATACAGATTCATCTTAGGGCAAGGTATATTGGGCCTATTGTTTCTTTCATCAGTGGCCCTTGACGCGGCATATGATAAAACTATTGATTTTCTGGTCAAGAAACCAAGAACAAAATTTAATACTGCTTCTGTATTATTGCTGATTATATTGTATTTTTATTTTTTATCTCCTACTTTGTTAATTCAAGACGGAAAACTTAGCTTTCCTATTTTAAATTCGACCTACATAAATTTAAATCCTTTGTCAAAACAAATCTATAGACCTAACGAATTCTCAATATATTTCCCAAAAGAGTATAAACCAATTAAAGAAGGCATAATTGGAAACTCAAATTATGACGATATCGTTTATTTTCGTCCAAGATACTTTACTGGCTTATTTTCAGTTTTGACAGGTAGGGCTACATCTACAGCAATGCTAAAAGAAGTAAGGGCTTATAAAGAATTTGATCCAATCGCGGTTTCAAAACTTATAATTTGGGCAAAAATACCTGAAGAAGCTTCTAAGGGTGAGAAACTGGCCGATATTATAAAAAAATATAATCTTAAGAAAATAAAAGAGACAGAGCTTTTTTATATTTATGAGAATCATAAAGCTACAGCAAAGAGAATATTGCCAAAGCCTCTGTTGTCGAACAGGTTTATATTTTCTATATTGTTTCTTTTCATTGGATTAATAGGATGGGATATAAGAAAAAGGCAAGGAGGTCAAGATGGAAATTAAAAGTGTAAAAATCGAAAAACCCGGAGACTTAAATATTATCATCGGCCAGGCGCATTTTATAAAAACAGTTGAGGACTTATATGAAGCATTAGCGGGATCATCTGCAACTATCAAATTTGGATTAGCCTTTTGTGAGTCTTCCGGACCCTGTTTGGTTCGTTCGGAAGGCAATGATCAGGCTCTTAAAAAGTTAGCAGAGGACATGGCTTCTAAAGTCAGCGCGGGTCATAGTTTCTTTATCATTATGCGCGATGCCTTTCCCATTAACGTCTTAAATGCGGTTAAAAATATCCCAGAAGTCTGTTCGATTTTTTGCGCAACTGCCAATCCTGTTGAGGTTATTATCGCTGAAACCGAACAAGGAAAAGGAATTTTAGGGGTAATCGACGGCCTAAAGCCTAAGGGTGTTGAGACTGACAAAGATATAAAGGCAAGAAAGGAATTGCTTCGTAAATTTAAATATAAACTGTAGTTTACAATTGTTTTTTGAAGCAAATTTTCCTTGAATTTCTCGTCAGTTTTGTTATAATCAAGCACGAGATATGAGAAAATTATGGACTTTAAAAAATCTTTTAAACATTTCAAGCGCAGACTGGGCCGATATGGCCTTTTATTCGCCTTTTTTATAAACAGGTTTTTGCCGGAGAGATCTATTTATGTCTTTGCTAATGTTTTGGCTAAATTAGCTTTTGCGATCGCTGTTAAAAAGCGCAAAAACACATTAGAGAGTCTAAATATCGCCTTTGGTAAAGAAAAAGACCCAAAAGAGCTCAAACAGATTGCGGAAGCTTCTTTTGAATATATGGCCAGGAGCGTTTCGGAGCTCCTTTATTTAATGGAGCATACCAATCTGATTAGTCAGAAAGTAAGCATAGAAGGCAAAGAAAATTTAGATAAGGCTATGGCCGAGGCCAAAGGTGTTATTTGTGTAACTGCGCATTTCGGTAATTTCCCTTTAATGCTTTTTAAATTTGCCTACGATGGTTACGAAACAAATTGTATTATGCGTAGTATGCGCGATCAGCAGGTTGAAGACATCTTTCATAAGAAAAGGGTAAAGGCGGGAATAAGAACGATTTACAGTAAGCCTCGACCGGAATGTATAAATAAAAGCATTAAGGCCCTTCGCGATAACGGATTGCTCTTTATACAATTAGACCAGAATTTTGGTTCGGGCGGTGTGTTTGTAGATTTTTTCGGAACAAAGGCAGCAACGGCAACGGGTCCGGTTATATTTGCAATGAGGACGGGTTCACCGATATTGCCAATGTTTATGGTTCGCAATAGAGATAATACTCATAAGTTGATAGTTGAGCCGCCATTACACCTGGAAGAAAAAGCTACCCGTGGTAAGACAATTGAGGCAAATGTTGCTAGGATTACAAAGATTATCGAAAGCTACATAAGAAAGTATCCAGAGGAATGGGGTTGGATTCATCGACGCTGGAAAAGCAGACCTAATCAATAATAATGCAATTAAGCTTATTAGAAAGGAGGGATTAACGTGGCAGAAAATACTAAAAAGACCGCAGCTACTCTTATTAAGTATATATTAGGTATAGCGCTTATTCTTTTGGGCGTTTCGGCAATAATCGGCTGGTGGGGCAGTTTAGTAGAAGTATTCAAGGGCTGTATCGGATTGTTCTTGGTTCTTGCTGGCTTGATTACCTTTGCTATCGCAAAAGAATAATAAGTTTCTAAGACTCGATTATTTGTCCTGTAAGATTGAGATTAAAATTTTTTGATTATACATTCTTGCAGGATAAATTTAATATCTTTCTAAAGGGTGATTTTAGGGAATAATATTTTCTTCAAGGTCACCCTTTAGCGCATTTTGAAATTTTATAGGAGAAAAAATATGAATACACAGACAATCTTAACCAAAGATCTCATAAAAGATAAAGTAATCTGCAGAGTCTTAGGGGTTTTTGTATTTACTATTTTGACCGCTCTCGGCGCATTTGTGCGCATACCGATTCCTTATAGTCCTGTGCCGATAACTCTGCAGACTTTCTTCGTTATTTTAGCTGGATTAATCCTAGGAGGCAGCTTAGGCTCTGCGAGCCAGATTTTTTATATTGTCTTAGGGGTTTCGGGATTATCGATTTTTACCAATGCTGGATTTGGCTTTTCTTATTTATTAGGACCGACGGGTGGTTATCTATTTGGATTTGTGTTGGTTGCATTTCTGCTCGGCAATATTTCTAAGAAGATAGGTAGCAATTTCGGATTACTTTTAGCTATTATGTCGGCCTCAATGGCGATTTTAATCTGTGGCGCAACTTGGCTAATGTTATTATTCAAAATAAGTCCTAATAAAGCATTCTTTTTAGGAATCTTACCATTCATTCCCGGAGATATTATCAAATCAATTCTTGCATATTCTATTTATAAAAAAATAAAACCAAGGGTCAAGGAAGTATTTTAGAAATGTTTCAAGGAGGATAATATGCGCGTAGAAACCATAATGGTCAAAGAGGTGATTACGCTCAAACAAGAGATGAATGTTCAAGATGCGATGCAGAAGTTAATGGAAAGAAAAATTAGCGGACTGCCCGTTGTAGATGACAACAACAAGGTTGTGGGGATGTTTACCGAGAAGAGTATCTTAATGGAGATCCTGCCCAGTTATGTCGAAAAAGTGGGCCATTTTGTCTACGAAGTAGATCCAAAGAAGCTAATAGATAAAGTTGAGAAGCTTCACCAGATAAAGGTTAAGGAAATTATGCGAAAAGAAGTGATTACAGTCAAAAAGGATACTTCTTTAACTGAGGTAGCCAAAATTATGCTTGTACAGAAAATAAGAAGAATACCCGTAGTGGATGATGATAATAGTCTTATTGGCCTAATCGCCCGCCAAGACGTATTAAAGTTTTTCTCAAAAAAAGCAAATATTTAATAATGACCAAAAACGCAATATCTTTAAAATTTGTTATTCTTGTAACTTTAGCTTTCGGTATCGGAATATTATCTAGAGGCATTGGCCTGACACATCATCAAGCACTAGCTATTTCAATATTTTTCTCATCCATTTTGGGAACGCTTTTCTTCTGGGAATTCCGTCTTAGCTTTGCTTTTTTGGGCACCAGCCTTCTTTTGCTTACCCGTACCATTGATTTAAAAAACGTAGTTGAGTTCGCCTCATTAGAAATTATTCTCTTTTTAGTCGGCATGATGATTATCATCGGTCTATTGAAGGAAACGGGATTTTTTGCCTGGTTAGTTACTTTGTTAATCCGTAAAAGAAATCTGACAGGAAGACAGTTTATTGTCACGCTTAGTTTTCTTTCGGCATTTCTTGCTTGTGCAGTTGATGAAGTTACCTCTATTGTCTTTATGATTGCAGCCGTATTAGAAATATGTGACTATTTTGAGGTTGAACCCGTTCCTTTTATAATGACCACAATTTTTGCTACTAATATCGGAAGTGCTGGCACGGTTTTGGGAAATCCGATCGGTATCTTAATCGCCAGTAAATCAGGCTTAACTTTTGAAGATTTTATTCTAAAAGCATTTCCTTTGATGCTGGTTTGCCTTTTGACTTTAATAGGCATTGTATTTGTTGCTTACAGGAAGCAGATAAAAGAGCTTGACGATAAGATGAAAGAATCCGGGGGAAACGAAATGTTTATTAAGCTGATATCAATTCCACCGGAGAAAAAATTAAAGGTTAGTTTAGGGATATTCGGTACGACATTATTGTTTATAATGTTTCATCATCGTTTTGAAATTCTTTTGGGCCTTGAGAATAATACGGTATTGCTGATTATGCCTTTAATCGCTGCGGCTTTGGTGATGATTTGGAAATGGCGAAACGCCCGAAATTATGTAGAAAAAGATGTGGAGTGGTGGACGCTTTTATTTTTTATGTTTCTTTTTGTTCAGGCAGGAACCTTAAAATATACTGGCACTACGGATGTGTTGGCTGCCCGTTTAGTCAATTCCGTAGGCCATAGTTCTTTTGGCCTTATAAGTTCGGTGTTATGGATAACTGCTATAGGATCGAGTATGTTAGATAACGTTGTTTTAGTTGCGGGATTTATTCCTATAATTCATAGTTTTCAGGATTTAGGTTTTAATCTGCAGCCGCTCTGGTGGGCGCTTCTCTTCGGTGGTTGTCTGGGAGGAAATATTACGATTATCGGCTCAACTGCAAACATTGTTGCCTTAGGAATACTGGAGAAAGAAAGAAGGATAAAAATTTATTTTTTAAGCTGGATAAAGATAGGCCTTATTGTCGGTTTGATTAGTACGGCGATTGTCTGGGCGAGTTTAACATTATTACCTTTTTACAGGTAGGAGGCGAAATGGGAAGAAAATTGAAAACCTATTTTATTACTGGCTTGTTGATATTTTTGCCAGTTACGATTACTATTTATATTCTAATTACTGTGTTTAGATTTTTTGACAATATTCTGGGAAGATTTATCAATCTTTACCTTATAAGAACAGGCGGATTTTACATTCCTGGCTTGGGCATAATTTTATTTATTTTGGTCGTTTTTATCATAGGTTTTTTCACCTCGCATTTCTTCGGAAGAAAAATATTTCCAGTTTTAGAGCGGTTCTTTTTATTGAAGCCACCGGTGGTAAGAAATATTTATCCGTTAATAAAAAAGATTATAAATTTTGTAATTTCTCAGGGAAAACCGGCCTTTAAAAAAGCGGTTTTGGTAGAATATCCCAGGAAGGGAATTCACTCTATTGGTTTTGTGGCAAACGAGAGCATGAAGGAAGCAAAGGATAAAGTAAAAAATGAAGATTTGGTTAATGTTTTTATTCCTACATCGCCTGGTCCTTTAACAGGATTTTTTATTTTGGTTTCTAAGAAAGAATTAATTTATTTGGATATAACTATTGAAGAAGCCTTTGAGATGATAATTTCCGCTGGTGTTGTTAATCCCGACGACATAAAGAATAAATTAACCTAACATGCCTTAAAAACTTACCATTTTTTATGTTAAAAAATATAAAACTTATAATCTTTGACCTAGACGGAACGATAGTCGATGCCTACGATGCAATTATTGATAGTTTTAATTACACGATGAAAAAATTAGATTTGTCTCCGATTGATCCTCTAACCATACGTCGTGCTGTCGGTTGGGGAGATGCTAGATTATTGAGCCCGTTTTTGAATCGTAAAATTGTAAAAAAGGCTTTAAAAATCTATCGACCACATCATAAAGTCTCTTTGCGAAAGAAATCGCAGCTTATTCCCGGAGCAAGAAATATTTTAAAGTATCTCAAAAAGAAAGGCTATAAGCTTGCGGTTGCGAGTAATCGCCCAAGTGCATTTTCCAAGATCCTCATTAGGCATTTAAAAATTGATAAATTCTTTGATTTTGTTTTATGTGCTGATCAGATTAAAAAAGGTAAACCAAATCCCGAAATAATTAATAAGATAATGAAATTGTTTTCTGTCTCGCCACAACAGACCGCATACGTTGGAGATATGATAGTCGATGTCGAGGCGGCCAAGGCAGCGAAAGTAAAGTCGATCGCTGTCTTGACCGACTCAAGCTCAAGAAAAGAGATAGAATCTAAAAAACCTAATTATATATTTAAAAATATAACTTATATAAAGAAAATTCTATGAATGCTAAGACAAGAAAGATAATTTTCTATTTTATTTTATTCCTACTTTTTTGTTTTTTTGTAAATGAAACTCGATATATAAACAAAGTAAAATGTCTTGTGCCCATTGAGAGCGAAATCAAGATTCGTAATGATATGTATGGTGATGGCCATTTCGCTGTACGAAGAAACGGTGGCAGAAAACATAACGGCGTAGATTTATTAGCTAAAACCGGAACTCCGGTTTTAGCCGCTAGATCCGGATGGGTAATAAACGCCGAGCAAAAACGCGGCATGGGCAAATACGTCGAGATTAGGCATTCTGATAAATTGGTTACCATTTACGGACATCTTTCTAAGATTCTAGTTAAGAAAGGCCAGCGAGTTAGACAGGGGCAGATCATTGGCGAAGTTGGCAAGACCGGAAACGCAAATTATAGAAGAATGCATGCTCATCTTCATTTTGAGATAAGAAAAGATAAGATTCCTCAAAATCCTACAGAATATTTTCAAAATGCAAATCTCAGTAAAAATTAGAATTTTTTTTATTTTTGTTGCAGTTCTTATTGCAATAGGTATACATTTATTTAATGCAAACAAATTTAGCATTCCGGTAGACTCCGTAACAAAAGCAAACCCTCCCTTAAAGGAAGCGATGTTTTATAATAAGCTCAAAAATAATTCTGTTCAGTGTCGAATCTGTTTTCGAAAATGTATAATTCCTGAAGGAAAAAGAGGTTTTTGTCGAAACAAACAGAATAAAGAAGGAACGCTTTACAATATAGTTTATGCTAGGCCTTCAGCAGTGCAGATCGATCCGATTGAAAAGGAACCACAGCTGCATATGTTGCCGGGGACACCTATTCTTTGTTTTGGCACAGCAGGCTGCAATTTTAGATGTAAGTTCTGCCATAATTGGCATCTATCCCAACGTTCATTTGAAGAGATCGGACATCATTACGATATGCCGCCTGAGAAAGTAATTAGGATCGCAAAAGAGAAAAATATCCCGACAATTTCCTTTACTTATAACGAACCAACAGTCTTCTACGAATATTTATATGATGTTGCTAGGTTGGCTAAGAAAAATGGAATTAAGATTCTATTTCATTCTAACGGCGCGATGAATCCCGAACCCTTAAAAGAATTGTTAAAATATATTGATGCAGTAACAATCGACTTAAAAGGATTCACTGATAAATTTTATCAAGAGGCCTCTTCAGCAAAGCGAGAGCCTACATTAAGGACTTTAAAGATAATTAAAGAAGCAGGTGTTTGGCTTGAGATTGTAAATTTGGTAATCCCGGGCTTAAACGACAATCCCGACGACATTAGAAAGATGTGTCAATGGATAAAAGATAATTTAGGTAGCGATGTGCCTTTGCATTTTTCTCGTTTTTCACCTGCTTATAGACTTACAAATATAATTTCTACGCCCATAGAAACTCTTGAAAACACGTATTCAATTGCAAAAAAAGTTGGATTAGAATATGTAACTATTGGAAATGTTCCGGGTCATAAACATAATAGCACCTTTTGTTCTAAATGTGGCGAGAGGATAATTCATCGAGTACATTTTTCAGTCTTAGAGAATAATGTAGCCGATGGAGTATGCAAATTCTGTGGACACAAAATTCCGGGAATTTGGAATTAATTAAATGGCTAAAAATACGATGTTTTTATACGGAAAGAATTCTGTTCGTGAACGCTTAAGGAATAATCCCAAAAGCATTAGAAAAATATATTTACAGGATAATTTCGACGATCAGCACATCGTCGATGTTATAAAATCCAAAAAAATTCAAGCTATCTGGCTTCCTGAAAATAAATTCCTCAGGATTAAACGCGCCGATCGCCTGCAAGGTATTGTCGCAGAAATTGACAATTTTGAGTATTTAGATTTTAAGGAATTATTGAATACGGCAAAAGAGAAAAACTTATCTTTAATTTTTCTTGATAGCTTAAACGACCCGCATAATTTAGGTGCCATCATGCGCACGCTTGCCTGTTTCGGAGGATTCGCAAT
Source organism: Candidatus Omnitrophota bacterium (assembly GCA_043819095.1). GTDB lineage: Bacteria > Omnitrophota > Gorgyraeia > VGKH01 > VGKH01 > JBDRFF01. Next base: position 15,871 of record JBDRFF010000035.1, on the reverse strand, counting down.
GGTTATTCCCAAACATGATTCTTGTGAAGTAAACGAAACAGTTTTACATGTTGCCTCCGGTGGTGAGAATTTTGTTCCGGTATCATTAGTGACAAATCTTTCGGCAGCGTTAATATCGGCAAAAAAAGAAGGATTTTGGGCGGTAGGTGCTGTTGTAGAAGGCGGTCAAGATATAAATAAGACTGAACTTGTTTTTCCGCTTTGTCTTGTCTTGGGTTCGGAAGGTAGGGGAATTCGGCCCGGGCTTGAGAAACAGATTGAATTAAAGGTAAAAATTTCTATGAGCGGAGCTGCCCTTTCATTTAACGTTGCTATGGCAAGCACCATTTTTGCTTACGAAATTTCTAAACAGAGGAATAAATTAAAAAACAACATAAAAAAATAATTGATTATATCTCGGAAGCCGGAATGCTTAAACGCGTTAGGCGCTCGGGCTGGTGGGTGTTAGGCATAAAAGATGCCGAGAGCGTTGCTGATCATAGTTATCGATGCGTTGTTATAGGATATGTGCTCGCAAAGATGGAGAAAGTATTTCCTTACAAAGTTTTATTGATGACACTATTTAACGATTTGCATGAAGCGCGCCTCAACGATCTACACAAGATGGCACAGCGTTATGTTGATTTCGAAAAAGCCGAAGATAAGGCATTCAGCGAGCAGATTGGCTCCTTGCCGAAAAGCATGAGAGACGAATTATCAAAACTGCACAAAGAATATAGAAAACAAAAAAGCAAAGAAAGTATCATCTCACGCGATGCAGATATTTTAGAGTGTTTAATCCAGGCAAAGGAATACCATTTGCACGGCTTCAAAGAGGCAACTAAATTCATGAAAAAGGCGCCTAAACATCTCATGACAAAGAGCGCTAAAAGGCTCTGGAAATTGGCAAAAAATATGCATCTCAACCAGTGGTGGCAGAGATTAAGCGACTTCCGACGATAGATAACGATTTATGCGGCAAATTAAGTTGTAATTGGTTTTCGCCTGTGATAAAATTAGAAAAGGAGAAACTAATGAATAAGTTAAATATTTTTTTGAAAAACTTCGCAATTTATTTTGTAATTCTAATTGTTTTTTCCGGCTGTATAGGTAATATTGTGGGAACAGATGTAAGACAGCCCAAAGAAGGACAAAAAGGTAGATACAGTCAATCCTTCAATTGCTCTTTCCCGGCTTGTTATGAAGGAGTACAGGAAATATTACAAGAGATGCGTGTTCTGATATTTTATAAAAATCAGAAAAAGCGTATGATTTCTGCAATGTACTTTAGTAGTATTTACAAAAACTGCAATGATACGACAGAGGTAGGGATATTCTTTAAGGAAATCGCTTCTGGAAAAACACAGATTGATGTAATCTGTGGAAATTATAATTTAGCAAAGTTTGCATCCGAGCAAATCTTTTCTCAACTGAAAGAAAGACTTTCGCAATAAAATTAGAACCCCTTTTCTTCATAACTTACCCATAAACGATAGCATATGTTACAAATTGGTAATTTAAAATTAAAATCACGGCTTATTCTTGCGCCGCTTGCTGGCGTGAGCGATTTGCCTTTCCGTATGCTTAATCGAAAATTCGGTTGCGAATTGGCTTTTACTGAGATGCTTAATTGCCGTTCCTTAAGCTACAAAAGCCGAAAGACTAAACAGATGTTGTTTTCTGATCCGAAAGATCGACCTCTGGGCACTCAGCTTTTAGGAAACGAACCAAAATTTATCCAACGCGCTTTAGAGATTCTGGAACAATATAAATTCGATATCATTGATTTTAATGCTGCTTGTCCGACGAGAAAGGTTGTTCGTCGTGGCGAAGGTGCTGCGCTTTTAAAAAATCCTAAAAAGTTAAGCCAGCTTCTTAAGATAATCGTAAAAAATATAAAGATTCCTGTGACAGTAAAGATTCGCATGGGCTGGGACAGAGATTCAGTTAATATTAAAAAGTTAGCCAGAGTCTGCGAGGACTCAGGAATAGACGGGATTTTTGTTCACGGCAGAACAAGTGTCCAAGGTTATAGCGGAACAGTAGATTATAAGGCGATACAGCAGGTAAAGCGCTCAGTTAAAATCCCCGTGATCGCCAGCGGCGATATCTTAAGTCCGCAGTTAGCTAAGAAAATGTTTGATGAAACAGGCTGCGACGGGATACTTATCGCTAGAGGTGCGCTAGGCAATCCCTGGATATTTAAGCAGATAAAAGAATTCTTAAAAAATAGAAAGATAATCAACATACCCGCAATAGAACAAATCGCCAAGACTATGATTAAGCATTTGAATATGTATGTTGATTTTTACGGCGAGAGAAACGGCGTTAAGATATTCCGCAAATACCTGATTTGGTACACAAAGGGGCTTCGCAACGTGAGGCCATTTAGGGCAAAGATATCCTATATAAAAACAAAAGATTCCGCGATAAACATAATCCAGACATATTTAAGTTTCATGGCAGGGCGTTCATAAATATTTAATTTTATATTGACCTTGTGATATAATTAGATGGGTTTAGAAAAAGGAAAAGACTTTTTAAAGGAGGTAGTAGAATGAAAAAGTTTTTGTTGATTTTGGTATGTTTGGGCTTGACTAGCTGCGTATTCGTTTCTCAGAATATGAATGAATCAGGACTGCAAGGCATTGCGGTTGGCATGAGTAAACAGGAAGTCCAAAATAGCTTAGGAGAACCTTCTCAGGTAAAGACAGTAATAATCGGTATAAAGGAATACGAATCCTGGCTCTACCCGCTAGAAAGAAAATGGGCAAAGAGATTTAAATCAGTTCCTTATACTTATTATGAAGTATTGTTTTCTGATGATAAGGTAGCGCGATGGGACAGGATAAAATTGGTATCCCAGCCGCAATACGAATATCGCGAGCCAGATCCATCCGGAAAAGTAGTAACTTCAGTTTCAGTTATGAAAGATACCGAAAAAAAGTAATCATTACGTCAAAAATATTCTTGTAAATGAGATTGATTTTATAATATGAAGAGAGCATTTGTAGAAATAACACATAATTGTTACAGCTTGAAAACCGATTTCGACTTGATACGCAGATTTTTAAGCATAAACGGCTGGAAGCTTGTAAGAGACATAAAGAATGCCGATATGGTAATTGTAAATACCTGCGCCTTTATGAAAGAAAGAGAAGATATCGCAATAGAATTAATCCAAAAAGTCAAAAAAGATATGAACAAAAATGCTAAATTTATCGTAACGGGTTGTTTGTCTTCTATCAACAAAAACAGGCTTGATAGCGTATTCCAAGGGAGGAGCATTTCTTCTAAGTCTTTGTATCGATTAGACGACATTATAAACGCGGATATAAAATTAAGAGATATTAAATTCGTAAAACCTACAGCTAATAACGTAAAACGTTCAGAGAATGATTATTCTTATCCCATAGCTGATTCGAGCATATACAGATTAAGAATAGGTTGGGGCTGTAATGGGAAGTGTAGTTATTGTGTTATACGTAGAGTTTTTGGCAAACCGCACAGCCGACCCATTGCCGAAATTCTAGAGGAATTTAAAGCAGCTGTAAAAAAAGGCTACAGAAAGTTTTCGTTTATTGCAACCGAAGTCGGATGTTATGGCCAAGACTTAAATACGGATATTGTCGAGCTTCTTGAAGTTCTATCAGGGCAAAATGGTAATGCGAAATTTGAGTTATCTTATATTAATCCCGACAGATTAAAACAGATATTGCCGCGTCTTGAGAAGTTTATCCGAACAAAGAAAATATGGTGTATAAGTGTTCCTGTGCAATCTGGAAGCGATAGGATACTTCGTTTGATGAAAAGATCTTACGGTATAGATGATTTTAAGTATTCAATAGGAAGGATTGTTAGTATTAATCCAGGTATTAGGATTGAGACGGATATAATTGTTGGTTTTCCTTCGGAGACAGAAGAAGACTTCCGAAAATCAATTCTATTAACTGAATGGCTGGGAAAAAATAAAATATATTACCAGATTTTTGAATTCGATAGTCGTCCTAATACTGAAGCAAGTAAGCTGCCTAATCAGTTAAGTACCAAAGAGAAACAAGAGCGTTTCCGAAGATTATCGTTATTATGTAAATCATCATATATGATTTTTAAAAACAAGAAATTATTCAAAGAATTAAAAAGGAAGGGTCATATAGAATTACAAAAAGTTTGAAAGAATATTTAGAAAATAGAGATTGTGCAAAAGTACGCCCTGCCAGTTGGCAGGGCGTACTTTTTATTTGAAGCTCTTAATGATAATCAGGCTGGATAGTTTAAGTAGCATAATCATAATGCAGGTTTTAAAGATCCCTATAATAGGGATAAAAGCGATAGGGATTAGGACTGCGCCTACACAGGCACCGATTAAATCCGAGGCATAAAGCGCCCCACCCGTATGACTAATCATTTCCTTTTTCTTCCAGTAAATCTTATTAGCCAAAGGAAATTCCAGGCCCACCAAAATGCCCGCGATAATACTAGATGCAAGAAATAGTCCCTGTGTAATGAATCCTGCTATATTATAGTGTTGAAGAAACGAAGTAAATTTTAATACCAAAGGCAGAAGCAGGGCAAAAACGAGTATTAACAGCTCAAATTTAAAGAATACAGAAAGATCATTTTTGATTTTTTCTAATTGATTATTAATTAATCCAGCTCCCAGCGTTAAACCAACCATAAAGGCACTAGTAAGAATTCCAATCCAATAATAGAGAAAGCCGAATATTACCTGAAATCCCAAGATCAAAATTAATTGAAAAGTTATTCCGGAAAATCCGGTGATAGCAGTAAATAAAGGTATAGGAGGCGTATCTGATTGTTTTAATTTTTTGATCAGGATAATGAGGAGACTTAAGATTGCGATAGTTGCGATAATAACAGATAAGTTTATTTTGTTAACGATATTGAAGAAATATTTTGTTTTGGGAGAGGTTAGACTGTAAAGAAGATTAAGTCCGTAAAATAGTCCGCGCGGAGAGAAGTCTCTATTTATCAGCTGTTTGTCGGCGCCTTCCAGAGATTCCAAAAACCAAGTTTTCCAATACGGATTCAATCGGTATTCGATATAAAAATCTGTCAGGAGTCGGGTCTTTATTTTATACAGATTTTTCCAGCCCTTAATATCTTTGGCGATGATTTTATCGAGGTCTAATTCGGAGGATGCAATAAAGATATTGGTATCTCCCGGGATTATCTTCACATATTCAAAATTATTCTTTAGAGTTTCTAAGAATGACGCGTTAATATTTTTCTGCTCGTCGCTTATGTAGACTAACGAGCCCCAACATTTAACTACTAAGATACCTTTTTCCTTGAGTATCTTTTTTACTTCTTTATAGAATTCATCCGTGTAAACGCGGTTTGTCTGTAAAGAAGAAGGCAGGCCCAGATTAATCAACACAACATCGTATTTTTCTTTTGTATTTTTTACAAATAGCCTTCCGTCTTGATAAATTATGTTTACTCGTTCATCGTTAAGCTCTCTTTCTGTTAACTCAGTGGGAAACTTTTCTATTAAGCGTATTATCAGGGGATTTAATTCAGCATAGTCTATTTTTTCAACGGGATATTTTAAGATCTCGTTTATTATTCCTCCGGCAGCCGCACTTATAACCAAAACTTTTTTCGGCGCAGGATGCGTAAGCATAGGAAAATGTACAAAATCCTCGACTGAGCTGATATCGGGCGTGGGGGTTGTGACAATCGGAACGCCGTCAGAGAAAAAAGTATACTGCTCTTTATTTTTTACAACCGTGACGTTACCATATATAGAATTTTCATAGGCCACGACATTTGCTTTATCCCACTGCCGCGCTATGGATTCTTTCTGTAATAGGCCTATTTTTCCGGTTAATTGCGCGAATAAAATTAAAATCAACATCACAAATAGCACAGCGGTAATTATTCTTTTCTTTTTTAGTTGTGAGCTAAAATTGAGCAAAAGAGCCGAGATTATACTTAACAGACTTAAAAGAAATACTATCTGAAAAGAATTAAAGAATTTTAAAAACACAAAGGTAAAGATTATTCCTCCGGCAATCATTCCTATCGCTTCCAAGATATAAACTTTACCGATAGTAGAAGGCGCCTCTTTTTTTACAGAAGAATATAATTTGCATCCGAAAGAGAATTGTGTTCCGTCAATAAGTGCGATCGGCGCAAGTACAAACAGACAGCTTAAAAGCATGGGAAAAACTGAGATTATTTCTCCAGGTGTAATCGAAAAAATCTGCCGTGTCAAACGCAAAAGCCAGATACTTATCGGTAAAAATAAGGCAACCAGAATTTGTAGGAGGATGTAACTTGGAATGGTTTGTTTTATTCTGTCGGAGAGGCGGCCGATTAAACCGCTTCCTATCGCTTCGAGTATCAACCAATTGGCGAGGATTATTCCGATGGTAAGCTCATTGCCGTTAAATATTATGAGAAACTCTCTGATTAGGAGAATTTGCATGTTGAGGGCAATGAACCCGCGAACAAGAAGTGCGGAATTTACAGCCTGCTTGAAGAACTTGTTCATAATCTGAATATTATCAGAATTTTCGGTTTTTTTCAATCGAAAGCTTTTAAAAGTAGAATGAAAATCAAACCAATTTTACTTGATTAACTCAAGATTATTTGATAGATTAAATAAAAACGAGGTGGATAGATGAGTAAAAGAAAACGCAGGGGTAAGCTTAATTGGCGTTCAAAAAAGGCCAATAAAGGCAGAAGACCCTGCATGGGATAAAAGTTCATAATTATTATCATCAAGAAGGAGAAATTTAGATGTTCGATTTACTTCTGCTCGCTCCCATAGGTTCAATCTTAGCGTTAGGATTTGCGGCTTATTTGATAACGTTTATCTTAAGGCAGCCCGAGGGTACAGATAGGATGAAAGAAATCGCCGCGGCTGTAAAAGAGGGAGCGATAGTTTATATAAAGAGACAATACGGTATCGTAGGGATATTTTTCGCAGTTGTATTTGTAATTCTTTTTGTTCTGGCATTAAATAATTATTTAGTCATTTTTGTGCCTTTTGCTTTTTTGACCGGAGGATTCTTTTCCGGCCTATCTGGTCTTATAGGAATGTTGGTTGCAACGAATTCGGGTTCCCGCACGGCAAACGCCGCAATGAAAAGTTTAAACAGTGGACTTCGGGTTGCTTTTTCATCCGGAGCGGTTATGGGTTTGTGCGTTGTGGGATTAGGACTCCTAGATTTAAGTGTCTGGTATTATTTCCTAGATTGGTATTATTCTTCACATGCTCTTCCTTGGGGGGTTGATAAGATTACCGCGATTACCTCTACCATGCTTTGTTTCGGAATGGGCGCGAGTTCCCAGGCGCTGTTTGCCAGGGTCGGCGGCGGGATTTTTACAAAGGCCGCCGACGTAGGGGCAGATCTAGTAGGGAAAGTCGAAGCAAATATTCCCGAAGACGATCCCAGGAATCCTGCGGTTATCGCAGATAATGTCGGAGATAATGTGGGCGATGTCGCGGGAATGGGTGCGGACTTATATGAATCTTATGTTGGCTCGATCGTTGCAACTGCTGCTTTAGGCGCTGCTGCGGGATTAGGTGTCGCTGGAGTTACGGTTCCTATGGTGATGGCAGCAGTCGGTGTAATCGCATCGATTATCGGAACATTTTTTGTAAGGGCTAAAGAAGAGGCAACGCAGGCGGTTTTATTAAATGCCATAAGAAAAGGGATATTTGTCAGCGCTGCGATAATTGCCGTAGTCTCCTTTCTGCTTGTAAAATATTCTTTAGGCATGGATAAAATCGGAGTGTTCGGTTCGGTTTTAGCCGGACTATTAGCAGGATTATTTATCGGGATATCCACGGAATATTTTACTTCTTCACGATATAGGCCAACGAGGAGCGTAGCAGATGCGAGCGTAACCGGTCCGGCAACCGTGATTATCGCTGGAATATCCGTGGGAATGCTTTCAACCTTTGTTCCAATTTTAATTGTATCAGCAGCTATTCTTGCAAGCTATTTCCTTGCCGGAGGCGCGCAGAATTCTAATGCCGGTCTTTACGGAGTTGGAATTTCCGCCGTAGGAATGCTTAGCACATTGGGAATAACTCTCGCCACCGATGCCTACGGTCCGGTGGCAGATAATGCCGGCGGTAATGCCCAGATGGCTAATTTAGATCCGCTGGTAAGACGCAGGACCGATGCCTTGGATGCTTTGGGCAATACCACCGCAGCTACAGGAAAAGGTTTTGCGATCGGCTCGGCTGCCTTGACCGCGCTTGCACTTATTGCAGCTTATCGCGATCAGGTCGCTATTTACGGAAAAACAATAGATTTGAATATGTTGAATCCCAGGGTGCTAGTCGGATTATTTGTCGGCGCGATGATGCCGTTTGCGTTTTCGTCCTTGACTATGCAGGCAGTTGGCCGGGCAGCATCCAAAATTGTTTTAGAAGTAAGAAGACAGTTTAAAGAAATCACCGGCTTAAGCCAAGGCAAAGCAAAGGCAGATTATGCCTCTTGTGTTAAGATTGTAACCGTTGCCGCACAGAAAGAAATGATACTTCCTTCTATGATGGCGATTCTTGCGCCGTTGGTAGTAGGGCTTTTAATAGGCGTTGAGGGAGTAGTAGGACTTTTGACCGGTGCGACCGCAACCGGATTTGTTCTGGCAATTATGATGGCAAATTCCGGCGGCGCATGGGATAATGCAAAGAAATATATCGAAGAAGGTAATATGGGCGGAAAAGGTTCTTTAGAACATAAAGCCGCCGTTGTAGGCGATACCGTGGGAGATCCTTTTAAAGACACATCCGGGCCTAGTTTGAATATTCTTATAAAACTCATGTCCATGGTCTCTATTGTGTTTGCCGCATTTATTGTCAGAAATGCACTCTTTAAATAAATGAAGCCACAACTTAGCGAACAGGGTGATCTAAGTTGTTTGGCTGAATTCACCCCCCACCACTTTTATTGTGGTGGAAAATTACGAAAAGTGGTGGGGGGTTTAATGCGCGCAAATAACTTACGTCGTCCGCCACAGAGCTTTAGCGGACTCCGTAAGTTATGCGCTTATTAAATTATGGTTTTAATCTGGATAATAGGCGCCACTCTACTTGTCAGCCTACTTTCCTTTGCAGGAATCCTGACTTTTGTAATTAAAGGCAAGACCTTTGATAGAATTCTATTCTTATTGATTGGTTTCTCTGCCGGTGCGTTAATTGGTAGTGGATTTTTACATCTCTTACCAGAGGCGTTAGAAAAACTAGATGCAGAATCTGTTTTCCTTTATTTTATTCTCGGATTAGTGATTTTTTTCATATTAGAGAAATTTCTTCATTGGCGACATTGTCATAATGGCGTTTGCGATATCCATGCCTTTACTTATTTGAATCTTATCGGCGACGGAATCCATAATTTTCTCGACGGGATTGTGATTGCGATAAGTTTTTTGGTTTCCGTACATTTAGGAATAGTTACGACATTGGCGGTTATCTTGCATGAAATCCCTCAGGAATTAGGGGACTTTGGTGTTTTAGTTTACGGCGGCTTTAGTAAAACCAAGGCGCTGCTTTTTAATTTTTTATCCGCAATGCTTGCGATAGCCGGAGCCGTAATAACATATTTATTAGCAGGCAGAATAGAGATCTTTTCTGCAGGCCTTTTGGCTTTGACTGCCGGAGGGTTTAGCTATATCGCAAGTTCGGATTTAATTCCCGAGATACACAAACAGAAAGATACAAAAAAGGCTAATCTTGCATTTTTGTCGTTTATCTTCGGTATCGTGTTTATGTGGTTTGCCAAAGAAATGGTGCATTAAAAAATGAAGATTTCAGTTAAAGAATGGGTAATTTTTATTGTTATCGCGCTTATAGCAGTCGGCGTCTGGTATAGATTCAGCTATCCGCAGTTTCAGTTTGTGGACTTAAAGATTACCAAACAGCAGGCTATCCAAAAAGCAACAAATTACCTTTCCGAAAAAGGGATAGACACCTCGCCTTATTTAAAATCAACTGTATTTGTCGAGGATTCCTGGGCAGACAGATATCTGCAGCAGACATTAGGTTTTGAAAAAGAAGAGCAGTTTATTAAGAAGCATGATTACGAACTATTTTATTGGATGATTAGGTTTTTCCGGGAAAACGAGAAGGAAGAGTTTTATATACAGGTTAGTTCTAAATCAGGAGAGATTATCAAGGTGTCTCATTACATAAAGGATACAGCGGCGCGGCCGGCACTTGATAAAAAACGGGCGAAAAATCTTGCAAGGCAGTTTTTAGAAGAGAGGTTTAATACTGATTTTGCCTATTACGATCTTCACGATGAGCTTGCTAAGAAATTCGACAAAAGAACAGATTATAGTTTTTCTTGGGAGAAAAAAGATGTTTATATTCCTTGGGGCGAAGAAGAGGATGCGGGCGGGGCTAAGCTTCTGGCTGGGGTAACAGTTTCCGGAGAAGAAGCCAGGGATTTTTTTAAGTCCAAATTAGATATTCCGGAGAAATTCAAAAGATATGTAGAAAACCAGATGATTCTCGGTAATTCAATCGCCGGTAGTTTAAGACTCGTATTTTTGGCTTGGCTTGTTTGGGCAGTATATATTATCATGAAAAGGAGAACACATCTTGTTGTTGATAAATCTAGCAGAATCATAAAAGTCATTGGCTGGCTTATTTTTATTGCCGCCATTCTCTATTCTCTAAATCATTTTCAGAGTATATTATTCGGATATCCTACAAGTTCATTTTTAATGCCATTTATTATAGGCAATTTTATAAACATTATTACCAACTCAACTTTTATGGCCGCCTCAGTAGTTTTGATCGGATTGGCCGCCGAGTCATTGCGTCATGAAGTTTTGCCCGATAAAAAATTAAGTTCGTTTTTTCATTACATAAATTCTACCTTTTGGAGCCGGTCCAGCGCTCAGTTGGTGTTGTTCGGTTATGTATTTTTCCTGATTCTTTTAGGTTTGCAGTCGGCGGCCTTTCATCTCGGACAAACTTATATAGGCGTATGGGTTGAAAGAATAAAATTTACCGAGCTTTCCAGCGCATACATACCGTTTTTGAGCGCTCTTCTAATAGGATACAGAGCAAGCTTCTCAGAAGAAATTGTATATAGGATATTCGGCATAAGCTGGGCTAAAAAATATACAAAAAATATTTTTTTGGCGGTGTTGATTACTGCTTTAGTATGGGGATTTTCTCACACGGGATACGCAATATTCCCGGTATGGTTTAGGGGAATAGAAGTAACTTTCATGGGGATAGTTTTCGCATTCATATTTTTAAGATACGGGATCATTCCCGTTCTCGTTGCCCATTATCTGTTTGATGTATTTTGGGGAGTGGCCGGATATATTTTAGGAAACAGCACCCCGTATTTATTCTTTAGTTCTGTATTCATAATGATGATTCCTTTAATTTTAGCGTGTGTTTGTTATGTATTGAACAGGAAAGAAATAGAGCGAAAACTAGAACCGTCTTTAAACGCAGACCAAAAATATAATCTGGGAATATTGATGACTTTTATCAGCGATAAAAAAAGAGATAAAGTTCCTGCTGATATTGTAAAGCAGGAACTTATTTCTCACGGTTGGGACCAGGTATTAGTAGAGCTCGCCATAGAAAAATATACTCAATAAAATAATTTTTAAAAATCTTGACAAAGGTATCTTAAGTGTTATGATTTTTATAATCGTAACACAAGGATAAAATGGCAGATCTAACCCGTTTCGGAATTTCCATAGAAAAAGACCTATCCGATAAATTCGATAAATTTATCAAGGATAAAAATTATACCAACCGCTCCGAGGCAATCAGGGATCTTGTTCGAGATGCCTTTGTCAAAGAGGCTTGGAAGAAAAATAAAAATGTCTCCGGGGCAATTACTATGATATACAACCATCATCAAAGAACTCTGGTGGAAAAACTTATTAGCATCCAGCACGATCATTCTCAATGTATTGTTTCGAGCCAGCATGTCCATTTGAACCATCACGATTGTCTTGAGGTTGTTGTAGTAAAAGGAATCTCGAGGGAAATCCAAAAATTATCAGACAAGCTTAATTCTATCAAAGGCGTAAAACACGTGAGCCTGGCGATGGCATCCGCCAGTTGAGATATATTATGGAAATCAATAAGGGAAAGGAGTAAAAATGAGGAAGTTACTGGTTTTTATTTTTGCAGCAATTTTTATTTTCTCAACAGCAATAGCTTTTGCCGGAGGGCCCGATACATCCAACGAAGAATTATTAAGAGAGATAAGAGCGTTAAAAGCCCGTATTTTAGAATTAGAGACCAGGTTAATGAAACAGGAACAAAGATTAGATAAGGCCGAAGATGCTGTTATAGAAGAGTACCCTTTGGCGTCTATAACCGAAGGTCTTTCTATCGGCGCTGGCGCAACATTTGTTATTCAGGGCACTGATGAGATTAATGAAGATAGTGTTACAAGCGGCGATGCCGTAACTGATATGACTTATTCTGTGGATTTAGAAATCGAGAAAAAATTCGAAGATTATGGAAAAGCGCTTATTCATTTAGAAACTGGTGACGGCGCCGGGGTTGAAGATGAACTGACAGTGTTTTCTAACGTCAATAGAGATGCGGATGATTCCGATAACAGCGTCTCAGTAACTGAGGTCTGGTATGAACATTATCCACAAAATCTCCTATTGACAGTAACTGCGGGAAAAATAGACCCAACCGGCTATATCGACACCAATGAATATGCTAATGATGAATGCTCTCAATTTTTAGGGCGAATTTTTAGGAATTCACCAGTAATCGAATTTCCTGATAATTCCGTCGGTGGTCGTATCGCTATTGAACCAACCGACTTTATGGATGTAGAGCTGTTAGCAATGGATGCAGATAGCGACTGGGAAAATATCTTCAGTAGTACTTTTATCGCCGGACAGATTAATCTTAAACCTAATCTACTTGGCAGACCCGGTAACTATCGCGTTTTAGGTTGGATAGATGACCGCGACCATACCAAATGGAATGATTCCACACAAAAAGAGGAAGAAGGACTTGGTTTCGGCATAAGTTTTGACCAGGAATTTACTGATAATATTGGTGCGTTCGTCAGATATGGCTGGCAGGATCCCAAGCAGCGCTTAAACGGATTAACCAATGATTTTTCTTTGGAACATTCCTGGAGCACGGGACTGCAGATTAGCGGTGCTATCTGGGGGAGAGATGATGATGTTTTTGCTTTGGCAGTAGGCCAGGCAACCCCTTCGCCTGATTATGAAGATGCAGGCACAAACCTAGAAGCTAAAGATGAAGGTCATTTCGAAGCATATTATAGCTATAAAGTAAACGACCATTTAACATTAAGTCCTGATATCCAGATTATCTGGAATCCTTACGGCTGTGATGCTGCTATTGGTGATGATACAATCAGCGTCTACGGCATGAGGGCGCAGGTGGGCTTCTAATTAAAAAAGAAAGGAGAGAATATGCATATTCCAGATGGATTTTTATCAGCTAATACTTGGGTTCCGACTTGGATATTTTCTATTGGTGGCTTAGGATATTGTTTAAAAAAGACTACCGCCGTATTAAAAGATAAAATGATTCCCTTGATGGGTGTTATGGCAGCTTTTATCTTTGCTGCGCAGATGCTTAATTTTCCTGTAATGGGTGGCACTTCAGGGCATTTGTTAGGCGGGGTTTTAGCAGCGGTTTTGCTTGGTCCTTACGCAGGTTTTATCGTGATATCCGTAGTTTTGGTGGTTCAGGCTCTTGTGTTTCAAGACGGCGGAATAACGACTTTAGGAGCAAATATCTTTAACATGGCCTTTATTGGCGCAATGGGTGGATATTTTATTTATAATTTAATAAAGTCAAAATTGCAAGGCGATAAAAAGATTTTGATTGCTACAGCTATCGCCTCGTGGCTATCGGTGGTTTTAGCTTCGACTTTTTGCGCAATAGAGCTGGTAATTTCGGGAACATCGCCTTTAAAAGTTGCTTTGCCAGCGATGTTATTTGTGCATATATTTATAGGAATAGGCGAGGCGATTATCAGCACTTTGGTTGTGGCCTTCGTTTTGAAGGTCCGCCCGGATTTAATTTATCAAATGAGGACATGACTTACGGAAGTAAAAACTGACGCAAGTCATAAGTCCGAATTTGATCCCGAGGTATCGTCGGGATTTAATTTCGACACACAACTTATGTCGTCTTTAGGACTCCATAAGTTGTGTCGTCATTAAAGGAGGTTTAAAATGACCAAGAAAGATATAATTTTAGGTTTATTGATTGCTGCATTCTTAGCAATTGTGATTTCTCCTTTTGCCTCAAGTTCTCCCGACGGATTAGAAAAGGTAGCAGAGGATAAAGGTTTTATCGAGGCATCCGAGGTTGAGCCGATTATCAATTCGCCAATTCCGGATTATGCCTGGCCGAATATGCAATCCGAGAAAATCGCGACTTCAATCGCTGGAATAGTCGGCGTAATAATCGTATTCGGTCTAACTTACGGATTAGGAGCAATTTTAAAGCAGCGGGTATAACAATCAATGCATCACGCTTTTTTAGATAATCTTTCACACATAGAGAGCCCGTTTAATAAAATTCCAATAGAATTTAAATTAATCGGGCTCTTTGTTTTTATTTTATTGATTGTGTTTACGCCGATAAGATTTATCTGGGCGTATATTTTATACTTCGGGATAATTATCGGACTGCTTTTATTATCGCGTGTGCCGATTAAATTTATTTTTAAAAGATTAGCGTTAATCCTACCTTTTATTTTGTTATTATTGGTCTCTATTCCTTTTATTCAAAAAGAACAAAGGCTTTTGATTTTTAGCCGTTGCCTTATTCGTTCACTGCTTTGCTGTTTGTCGATTATCGTTGTTTTCTCAACCGCAAAATTTAGTAGGGTTTTAGGGGGTTTAAGAAAATTTCACGTTCCTGAATTATTTGTGATGATTTTAGGATTTATGTACAGGTATATTTTTGTTTTGGAAGATCAGATTGAAAGGACACACCGCGCCTGGCATGCCCGAAGCCTTGCAGACAGAAGAAATTGGTTTCTAAATAAGACATTTGTTCAGACCTTAGGAGTTCTTTTTATTCGTACCTATGAAAGGGCAGAAAGAGTATATCTAGCAATGCGCTCAAGGGGATTTAATGGACAAGAGCATAATTGAGATTAGAAACTTAGATTATAAATATCCTGACGGCACAGTCGCTCTTCACGATATCCATTTAGATATTTTTAAAAACGATAAAATCGGGATTATTGGTCCTAATGGAGCAGGCAAGACTACATTGCTTTTACATCTTAATGGACTATTAAACGGATCAGGTGCGATTAAGATTTCAGATTTAGATTTGGTAGATAAAAATCTTAATCAAATCAGAAAAGATGTTGGTTTAGTTTTTCAGGATCCCGAAGATCAACTATTTATGCCCACAGTTGCCGAAGATGTGGGTTTTGGTCCAAAGAATCTTGGTTTTAAAAAACAAGACTTAGAAGATATCGTTGATAATGCATTAGACGAAGTTGAGCTAAAAGATAAAAAGGAGCATCTATCTTATCATTTAAGTTTTGGTGAAAAGAAAAGAATAGCCATCGCTTGCGTTTTATCTATGAAGCCGAAGATTTTACTTTTGGATGAACCATCGAGTAATCTTGATCCCCATGCCCGCCGCCAGATAATTAAACTTCTTCGAAAGTTTAATTCCACAGTTATCATTGCCTCGCACGATTTAGAGTTGATTTTGGAGCTTTGCCAGAGAGTGATAATCTTAGATAAGGGAAGGGTTGTATCTGACGGCAAAACCCGCCATATGTTATCAGATGAGAATCTCTTGGAATCTCACGGTTTGGAATTACCGCTATCGATTAGATATAAAAATTAAATTTAAACAATATAAAATATAAGAATATTCCCACGCCTTGGCAGG
>JBDRFF010000034.1:0-3470 GCA_043819095.1 Candidatus Omnitrophota bacterium | reverse complement strand
TTATATCAAAAAACTAGGTAATCAAATTTGCCTAGAATAATCATCTATACGCTATACATCAGATTTATGATAACTTTGGGCATTTAATTTACTCATCTCCTTTCTTGCCAAAATTAAAGTTACCTCTGATTGTATAATTACCTTTTTTTATCATAAATGGGCTAATATGTCAAGGACTTTTTTAATATTTTTGCCTTAAGTGATAATGATGTATCTTCTGGATTTTGAGGTGATTATGGCGTGAAAGGCGGCAATAATTAAAGGCGATTAAGGAACTGTTCAATTTGATAGTTAATTTTTACTATTTCTTTAGCTGTCAGGCCAACTTTCTTTCCGGCCTGCTTTAACTCCTTTAAGGAAAGTATGTTATCCGGAGAGTGGCTATCAGTGTTTAGGATTAAATTCGCGCCGTATTTGCGTGCTAATTTTAGCACGTGTCCATTCGTAGATTTATGGCTTTTGCGGGCGGTTATCTCTAAAAAGATATTTTTCTTTTTTGCTAACAGTACTTCTTCTTTGGTTATCTTCCCCGGATGAGCAAGGATATCGATATCGGCATGAAGTGCTTTTAAATTTGTCCCCGGGATTACTGGTTCCATGGGAGTTTGTCCGTGCGCAACGATTATTTTGATTCCTTTTGAGCGGGCGTATTTTGCCAGCGGAGAAAATTGCTCTAGTGGAATATGGGTCAGTTCTATTCCTGGAATTACCTTGATTCTGTTTTTAGGCCATTTGCGAGCGAATTCAACAATTTGACTAGTAACTCTTTTGATGTTTGAGACATCTACGTGATCCGTAATTGCTATTGCCTTATAACCTTTGGCCTCGTAGCGCCTGGCAAGTTCCGAGGGCAATAATTGCCCGTCGCTTAATAATGAGTGAGTATGTAAATCGTACATAATTATTTCTTGTGCCCCAAGCCTGATTCGAACAGGCGACACCAGGTTTAGGAAACCTGTGCTCTATCCATCTGAGCTATTGGGGCGAAATTTAAGTGAGACCATCACGACGATGCGTCGGGATTTGGTCGAACTTACCCCCACACCAATTGCTACAGTCCAAACAAAAAGCGATTGGTGTGGGGGTAAGTCGCGCATATGACTTACATCACACTCTGTGTTCTGTAAGTCATGCGCTCATTAAAATTTTATCAGCGAGACAATCGGGTAATCTTTTATTTTTTGTTTACCCTTTAGGAATTTTAATTCGATTAAAAAAGCAATGCCAACGATTTCGCCTTGAAGTTTTTTAACTAATTCCGCAACCGCCTTAACCGTGCCGCCCGTAGCTAATAAATCATCGAGAATTAAAACTCTCGCCCCCGGCTTAATAGCATCTTCGTGTATCTCTAATGTGTCAGTGCCGTATTCTAAATCGTAAGTTTGACTTATTGATTTTGATGGGAGTTTGCCTTTTTTTCTTACCGGGACAAATCCTGCGCCTAATCGATGCGCCACTGCCCCGCCTAAGATAAAACCTCTAGCTTCGATAGCTACTACGATATCAATATTTTGTTTTTGATAATCTTTAGCCAAGAGGTTCACCGCTTTTCTAAACGCATCCTTATCTTTCAGCAAGGTCGTTATATCTTTAAAAAGGATTCCTTCTTTGGGAAAATCAGGAATATCGCGGATATATTTCTTCAATTCATTTTTTCTCATAATTTACCTTTTTAGTTTTTCGCAGGAATCGCGTTTTATCAGCCTCGTTCCAAGTAGTATTTTTAAAGGTTGCTGCGCTCTGCCGGATGTAATCTGATTTAATTTTTCCAAAGCAATCCTACCCATTTCCATAAGCGGTTGGCCGACAGTAGTCAAGCCGATAGGGCTGTAGACGTTTATGGGGTTATCGTCAAAACCAATAATCGATAAATCACGCGGGATGATAAGATTGTAATGTTTGGCAACATCGATCAATTCTAAGGCCATAATATCCGATGCCGCAAAAACGGCTGTTGGCCGATTTTTCAGTTTTAGCAATTTCATGGCTGCATGTCTTGCGGAAGATCTTAAGAAATTTCCCACGGTTATATATTCTTCTTTTATTTTTATTCCTTTTTTCAATAATGCATCTTTGTATCCTTTGAGCCTTAGCTTTCCTGCTTGAGTGGATAAGTCCCCAGCGATTGTTGCAATCTTGGTGTGCCCTAAGTTTATTAAATAATCCACTACGTCAATGGAGGCGCGCTCGTTATCGATTGTGACAAAATTTATCGGCTCCTGAAAAAAATTATTCATTATGATATAAGGTATCTTTTTTGCGATAACTTTTTTCAAAGTAGTTAAATCGCCGTTGATATCGGCGAAGAGAATTCCGTCAATATTTTTTGCACTTAGCGTAGAACTAGTAAGCCAATCTTTATGGCCGTGCCTTTCAGTTATATGGACCAATAAATCGACTTTCAGTCTGCTTGCAGCAATGCTCACGCCCTTGATTACTTCGCATGAAAAATATGAATGGAATATATCTTCAAAGCGCGGAATTACCAGTGCGTAGATTTTATTCATTTTTTCCGTTCTCTTCTTGTTGGGTAATAAATTTTTTAAGCTTATTTAATGATACCTCTTCTATTTGCCTGATTCTTTCTCGCGACACCCCCATTTTTTTCGCTATCTCGGCCAATGTATGAGATTTGCCGTCGGTTAGGCCGAATCTTAAATCAAGGACCTGTCTTTGCTTTTTGTTCATTACGCTTAAAAGGTCTATGATTTTTTCATGGTCGAAGAAATGTTCCAGTTCTTCATTCGGTGCAGCAAGCGTTTCATCTTCAATGATGTCTTTGACCTGGCCTTCTTTGTTTTCTCCTATGGGAGCTTCCAGGCTTGACATCTTAATTATCCATTTGGCTGTATCTCTAACCTTGGCGACTGACACTTTCATTTTTTTCGCTACTTCTTGAACTGTTGGTTTGCGTTTTAGTTTCGCTGTTAATTTATCGATAGCTTTTTTCTTTTTAGAGATCGTCTCGCTCATGTATACGGGAATGCGAATAATCTTGCCTTGCTCTATGATTGCACGTGTAACGCTTTGTTTGATCCACCAGGCAGCGTAGGTCGAGAAACGAAATCCTTTTTTTGGATTGAATTTATCAACGGCCTTCATAAGACCGATATTACCTTCTTCTATTAAATCCATTATGGGAATTCCGAAATTCATATAGCGTTTTGCGATGTTGATGACAAGTCTTAAATTAGAATTGATCATCGTCTGGCGGGCCGCTTTATCACCCTTCTTGATTTTCTTAGCTAGATTTATCTCTTCATTAGGTTTCAAAAGAGGGATGTGCCTTATTTCTTTAAAGTAGGTTTTAATGGATTCAGCCATTTATCTCTTTAACGTAGCCTGTGCTGCTGCTAACCGGGCGATAGGTATTCTAAACGGAGAACAACTTACATAATCCATCTTTAGGTCATGGCAGAGCTGAATTGAATCAGGATCTCCACCGTGCTCTCCGCAGATACCGACTTTTA
>JBDRFF010000033.1:0-57002 GCA_043819095.1 Candidatus Omnitrophota bacterium | reverse complement strand
GAATAAGTAGTATCAGGATTTGTGGCGCGAATAACTCTTCCCATAGGATCGTAATCTATGGTTGAGGGTAGGTATGGGTTTTGGGTTATGGGCACTACATCTGAAAAAGTGTAGGTGCTATCAAAAAATGGCAGATATTTTTTCTCAGGCAGGCCACGTAGATTATATTCTGTTTGTCCTGAGACGATAAATTTACCTGGGTCTTCGGATTCGGTTTTTGTTTGGATTAATCTTCCTAAGCCATCGTAGAAAGAAACTGAATCTGAAGTCCCGGGTTGGCCTGAAACTTCTCGCTGATGAGAAATAACTTTATTAGGAATACTTGTTAAATCATATTCATAGCTGATAGTGGGATAATCTATTGAATCTTCTGATGAGATTTGCTTTTCTGTTCTCCCAAAAGCGTCATAAACAGAATAACCTGTATTACCATTTGGATCGGTGGTTGATTTTGTCTGACCCCAGAGACCGTGGAAACCTACCCCATCATCCAAAGGCACGCCGTCTACGCCGTAATATTCGTTTATTGCTTGATGGCCGAGAACATTTTCTGTAACCAACGGAAACATATGATAAGTGGAATCGTAAGTAACAGTGCTTGTGCGGCCAAGAGCATCTGTGGTAGTTAGAAGATTTCCGTAAGAATCGTAAGAAAATGTAGCAGTGGGATTATTGCCGCCATCAAACCAATCCTCTTGTTTGGTAAGGAGACCTTTAATAGGTAAATCATCTAAGCCGGTATGATAATCGTAATAAAACCACTTTTCAGATTTTTTATTCCCTTGATAGTCTTGTAAGTAGACATGCTTGGGTAAGGCTAAAATCCAAAGTTCGGTATTACAGGCGTATTCTACAAAACTGCTACGGTTATCAGAAGAATCTAAATCATCTCCTGAATCTATGGCAACCTCACCCAGTTCTAAAGTTCTGGTGAGGTTGCCATATTGAGGATTCTCCTCATAAAAATATTGTGCCTGGGTTCTTTTGCCAGAAGGATTTCCATCAAAGACATAGTTATCAGTCTTGCTTAGATAAACAAAATTTGAGCCATTATTTAAATCCTGATAAGACCAGTCATTGGCAACCTTGGTAAAGAGATTACCTCCTGCATCATAGCTACGCTGTTGGCTAATCCTTCCTTTATATATAGCATCCTGCAAAAAATCAGTTTCAGCATAATTTTCTTGGGCATCAGTTATCTTAACCCAGCCAAAGCCCCGGAATTCCCTATCTGAAAAATCATACAAACCATTTTTGTAATCATATGTAGCAATGTAAAAATTGCCCTGGCCGTCGTTGGATATAATTTTTTCTGCTGTATGAAATAAGGTTGGCGTGTAGGCGTTCATATATTGCATTGGCGGAAGAGGAATTACTTTCGTCCTATCGTAGTTAATAGAGGTGTCTGCGCCTATGCTGTTAGAGATAGATATTAAAAGCTCTGGTTTTGCAGAATAACTATCAGTAAGATTATTCCAAACTCTGTAATTGCCCGAAGCGCCATATAAAATATCGATCATGCCATCGCCATTGGTATCCATAAGCAGCGTATTAAAATCGCTGGCAGAGCAATCTGGATCATTAGCTAAATTTATGGGGCCTTGAAATGAGTAGCTGGTGCCGTCGGCTTTGTTAAGCCATAATTGATAACCATTCGCCTCAGCCCATACGACATCGACCTGGCCGTCCGCATTCATATCAAAGAAGCGTATGTCTGAACGGTCTCCGGAATAAGGTGGATAATTATTCATAAAAATGGCTGGTTCAAAACCATAATCACCATTATTTAACCAAAACCTATAACGATTGTCATGAGATTCATTTGCATATAAAACATCGGTCAAGCCATCACCATTCAT
Source organism: Candidatus Omnitrophota bacterium (assembly GCA_043819095.1). Classification (GTDB taxonomy): domain Bacteria; phylum Omnitrophota; class Gorgyraeia; order VGKH01; family VGKH01; genus JBDRFF01. The sequence goes on along the minus strand of JBDRFF010000033.1, from coordinate 55,143 downwards.
ATCCAAGAAACGTACTTTAGGATCATTTCCGCCGTAATCAGGAGAATTCAACATAATACCTGCTGGAATGCGGGTAAAGGTTCCATTGTTGTTGGTTCTCCATAAAATATAACCATTTGGCTCGGCGTATAAAACATCAGGGAGATTATCGCCAGTCATATCTAAAAAGCGCATATATCCGTTATCAGCAGGATAAACAGGAGAACCAGGCATGCCAGTACCTGTATGAAAACCACCATTACCATCGTTTATCCAAACAACATAACTTGTCCAACCCCCTCCTTCACCATACAGGACATCTGGTAAGCCATCACCATTCATATCCAAGAAACGTACTTTAGGATTATTTGCGCCGTAAGCAGGAGAGTTTGGTATATTATATTGTGCACTAAAACCTCCATTGCCATTATTTTTCCATAAGATATAACCGTTTGGCTCGGCGTACAAAGCATCAGGAAAACCATCGCCAGTCATATCCAAAAAGCGCATATATTGATTATCAGGAGAATAAACTGGAGAGCTAGGCATATTTTGTTGTGGTTGAAAGCCTCCCTGTCCATCGTTTATCCATAACTGGTAATAGGGATGGGATGGGCTATAGTCTTGACCATACATAGCATCCACTAAACCATCACCATTCATATCTAAGAAACGTATCTTGGAATCAGATGCTAAATAAGCAGGCGAATTAGCAATGTTGACTGGGTCATTGAAACTTAAAACATTCTGGCTATAGGTTAATACTGTAGGCGGCAAACTATTGGTAGCTGTGCTATCGTATTGAGTAATGGAGGCTAATAATGAATGCTGGGCATAGACTGAATTTGTGTAGTTAAAAGTATATTTTCTTTGAAGTTGGCCGTCTACTTTTACTTCGATTGCGCTGATTCTCTTAAAATTTTGGACGAGAAAGCCTGTTGCGTAACTCTTAGTTGTATCACTGCGACTCCCCAGGACAAATTCAACGGAAGCAAAAGGTGACTCAGAAACATTGCCAGTATATTCAATTAATTCTGGATAAATTTGATTCTGGTCTTTGTAATAGGTGATCCTCATGTAATTGTCATTTAAATCTTTGACTTCGTCTAGACACCACTTAAATATCCGACCACTATCTACCTGTTGAGACGCAGAGTTTTGACCAAAATAATACTTGATACCTTTTTTGTCAGTAACTATCCAACCATAAGAGCCATTGTATTCCAATCTCATAAATGCGCCTTCTATCTTGGCACGGTATTGGCTGCCGCCGATTGAAACCAATTCCTGAGCGGAACCAGCTTGTGCTAAAACGAAAGTATCAGTATTATCATATTTAGGTACGCCTTTTTTAGTAGAGCGCTGGATTGAACCAAGTTCCAAGTTCCAACCCACACCCAAAATCCCATTTGGAGCGCTAGAATTATACATAAGTGCTAAATTCGGCTGAATACCTTTTCTTCCTGGCGAAACTTCAATAGGAATAGTCAAGGTAGCAGTTCCGGTTGACGGCTCAACCTGGAATTTCTCTGTGGAGGCATAAGGTGGCTCACCACTGGTTATAATTGTTCTTTCTTGCGAGTCCTCTATCGGTTCTGTTTCTGAGCTAGCTTGTTCTCCTTGTGTCTTCTCTGTCTGAGATTCTTGCGAAGATTCAGTTTCTGTGTTAGTGTTTTCTTGCTCGGCAAAAGAAAGATTATTATAGGAAAGAAACAAAACTAGAGTGAAGACCGATATAAAAAATTTTATCTTCATAACAATTCTCCTTTTTAAAAGACAGAGTATTGGTTAATTGAAGATTTGACAAAAAAATATCATTGGCAATCTGGAATGAATTTTTGTTTGGAAAGGTAATTTTTGGGATTGTGAACGGTGATGTCTTAACCACTATTTCCGCTTTCTCCGTGGCTTATTTCTAATTTTGTCTAAAGTATAACACATATTTGATGATTTGTCAAGTTAAATTTGACAAAAAATTAATAAAAAATTAATTTAATTTCCTGGTTTTATAAAATTATCCTATCTTATTTGATTTCAATGACTTTCCGCGGGGAGAGGGTGCCGCGCAGGATGCGGATTTGGGATTTTTTGACGCTGAAGTGCTCGGCGAGAAGCGAAATTACGGCTTTGTTGGCTTTTCCTTCTATTGCCGGTTGGGTGACGTAAACTTTAAAAGAATCAGCCTCTTCCTTAATAAGATTCTTCTTTGCTCCGGCGATTACTCTTAGATTAATTCTCATAGATTAGGTTGTTTCTTTAGCCTTCCCTTTTTCCAGTTGCCGGTGAGAAACCAGAAAAGGATCAACAGGCCGTTTACTACGGTTGAGACTGCCATAGCATACCAGACGCCGTTAAGGCCAAGTGAGGTGTAACGGGATAAGAATATCGCCAGGGGAACCAGTATTATCCAGAGGCTGACAAAAGTAATGATCATGGGCACAACTGTATCTCCTGCGCCGCCCAATGCCCTATTTAAAACAATTCCGAAGGCAATAAAGCTGTAAAACAAAGCGGTTATGCGAAAATAATTTGTCCCGATAGCTATAACTTCCGGAGTCTTATCAAATATTGAGACTATCTGCGGGGCAAAGATGAAAAATAAAATTCCCGTTGTAAGCATTATGCCTAAATCAATGCCCGTTGCCGTAAGGGCGCTTTTCTTTGCTTTATCTACCTTACCTGCGCCCAGGTTTTGTCCGACTAAAGTTGCAGCGGATGTTCCCAGAGCAAAGGCTGGCATTAACATGACCATCTGAAGCCGCATTCCGATTCCGTAGGCAGCCACTGCGTATGTGCCGAAGGCAGAGACAATTCCCATCAATACAACTCTCATTATGGTCCTAAAAAATAACTGCAAGCTACTGGGAATCCCTATTCTTAATATATCCCAGGCGATTTTTGGTTTAAGATAAAATTCTTTCAAACGTATATGCACGTGCGAATGTCCCTTAAATAATATATAGAGGATAATCACGCAGGATACTCCTTGAGAGATAACCGTTGCCAGTGCTGCGCCGGTGACACCCATTGCAGGAACCCCTATGCCGAATATCAAAATCGGATCTAAAATAATATTTAGGACATTAGCCAGTATCATCACTATCGTCGGCACGATTACATCGCCGGTGCCCTGAAGCGTGGCTGAGCCTAAAAACATAACAAACAACGTCACGCTGCCGAGGAACAATATCCTTAAGTATCCTGTGCCTGCTAAGATAACCTCATCTGCCGCGCCCAATGCTTTTAAGAAATCCGGAGCAAAAATATATCCTACTACCGCCAAAATGAACGAAGAGATAAGCGCGATTATTATCGATTGTGTGGCCACGTTATCGGCATCGATCTGCCTTTTTGCTCCGATATTCTGGGAGACAAGCGAAATCGTGCCGGTGGCAATACCGAATATCAAAGGCACGACAACCATAATCACCGTATAGCCCATTGCCACAGCAGCCAATGCTACTGAGCCTAATCTACCTACCCAGAACATATCGATAAGGCTTTGTGTGGTATGCATTGTCGCGCCGATAACGAGCGGAATGGCAAGATAAATAACATTAGAGAACGTGGAGCCTTCGGTGAGGTTATTTCTTCTTAAGGAAAGAAGTTTCTTCAAACCATTAAATGGGGCTGACATAATAGGATTATTATCGCAGAAAAATTATAAGTTTCAAATGAAATCTTACTCCCTGAGAAAATATTTTATAACAGGGTTAGAAAAAAGGGCGCCCCGACGTCACGTCGGGGCGCCCCAATCCTTACTCTTTATACTTTAAGTCATAAAAAGATCCTTACTGGAAAAGTTCGGATCGCTAGTAAGATTAACCCCCAATTGTCTTAAGCCTGCCTCATCACCCGGCGCAGGAATATGGGTCAAGTGCACCTCGCAACCCGAGAGCTCCTTTAATTTCTCCATTGCCATTTCAGAGGTGGGGTTTGTGGCCGCGCTGATACTTAGGGCGATCAATGTCTCTTCCAGATCTAAATTTACACTCTTTGCGCCTGAAATATTTTTCTTCAGATTTCCGATTGACTCTATCGTGCTGGGCGATAAAAGATGTATCTTATCAGGGATACCGGATAGTTTTTTAATCGCATTTAATATCAAACTTGAAGGCGCGTGCATCAAAGGAAAATTCTTCCCCGTAATAATTGATGAGTTCTTTAGCTCTATTGCTGCGCCACAGAAAATTCCATCGCTACCCTTGTCTTTTCTTTCTGCCTGACGCGCAGCCTCCCTCGCATACTTAACAACTCTTCTGTTTTCCGGTTTTACGCCGACTTCTTTCATGAGCTCTTGGACCCTCTCTACTGTTCCTTTATCCACAAAACCCATTGCATATTCGCAGTTGTATCTGAAATATCGTCTAATTATCTCCTGTTTAGCTGCTTCTTTAACCGCGCCGTCATCAACAATACCGAAACCTGCTCTATTTACCCCCATATCCGTGGGAGACTGATATATCGATTCGGTACCGGTTATTTTCTCTAGAATCCTTTTGAGTACGGGAAATATCTCTACGTCGCGGTTATAATTAATTGTGCTTTTATTGTATGTCTTTAAATGATGCGGATCTACTAAGTTGTAATCCCTAAGATCTGCAGTGGCTGCCTCGTAGGCGACATTGACGGGGTGTTTAAGCGGGATATTCCAGATTGGAAATGTCTCAAATTTTGAATAACCAGATTTTATCCCCTTCTTGTAATCATGATAAAGCTGCGAAAGGCAGGTAGCGAGCTTTCCGCTTCCCGGACCCGGAGCAGTAACTATAACCAAGGGTTTTTTCGTCTCAATATAACTATTTTTTCCGAATCCCTCGTCGCTGACAATCGTATCGACATCATTGGGATAGCCCCTGGTATGGCGATGCGTATAGACCTTTATGCCTCTTCTTTCTAATTTATTTTTAAATATCTTGGCTGCTGGCTGATCCTGGTAACGGGTTATCACTACCGCTAGGATATTCAATTCCCAGCTCTTTAAGTCATCTATCAGTTTTAAGGCATCTACATCGTAGGTTATGCCAAAATCCGCCCTAAGTTTTCTTCTCTCGATATCACCGGAATAAATACAAAGGATAATATCGGCTTTATCTTTTAATTTCCGCAATAATCTCATCTTAACATTGGGGTCAAACCCAGGCAGGACTCTTGCAGCATGATAATCAAAGATAATCTTTCCGCCAAATTCAAGATAAAGCTTATTGTCGGAGTTCTGGACCCTCTCCAAAATCGCTGAAGATTGTTCTTTCAGATATTTTTCGTTGTCAAAACCTATTTTTTTATGCATATCTGTCTCTACCTGCTCCAAAAGTGAAAAAGGCGCCAACTTTTTCAGCCGACGCCTTTGTCAATTTCTCACAACTCAAGATTATTTCAATCAAAATTTATATCCTAATTCTTTTAAGATAATATCATAAATCTGATTATTGTCAAGTAAGATTAAAAATGACGTTACCTTATCTCAAGCATCTTATCGATGGCTTTGCGCGCGCGCTTACGGATATCGTCAGGGACCTTGACTTCTTCTTTTAAGTCCTCCAAAGACCAGAGAACTTTTTCTACCGTGATCCGCTTCATATTGGGACAGATTGCCAGTTCTGTGGCAGGATAAAATTTCTTCTTAGGATTTTCTTTCGCCAGCCTGTGGATTATACCAATCTCTGTACCGATAATAAATTCATTTGTATCAGATTCTTTTACGTATTTACACATTTTTCCCGTGGAGAGAGCCTCATCAGCCAGATCAATCACCGCGGGGATGCATTCCGGATGTACAATCGCCTTGGCATTGGGATGGAGCCTGACCTGTTTTATGATATCCTCAGGCAAAATCTTTGTATGCGTGGGACAGTAGCCGTCCCAAGAAATAAGGCGTCTGCCAGTACGCTTGGAAACAAAGTCCGCCAGGTATTTATCCGGGATAAAAATTATCTCTTCTGCCTCTTTAAGATGATTTACTACGGCGACAGCGTTGGTGGATGTGCAACAGATATCAAGCTCTGCCTTAACCTCCGCAGAGGTATTCACGTATCCCACCACTACCGCCTTGGGATGACGATTCTTTAATTCACGCAGGTCTTCTGCGGTAATCATATTCGCCATGGGGCAGCCCGAAAGAATATCCGGCATCAAAATCGTCTTATCCGGACACAAAATAGATGCGGTCTCTGCCATAAAATGCACGCCGCAGAAGATAACTAATTTCGCGTCGGTTTTTGCGGCGATGCGGCTTAATTCCAAAGAATCCCCCGAATAATCGGCAATATCCTGGACCTCACCTAACTGATAATTGTGCGCCAGGATAATCGCACCTCTCTGTTTTTTGAGCTTTTCAATTTTTTTGATAAGTTCTTCCATAATCGAATCAGCGCTCCATCATCGGGCCATGCATCATCTGGCCCTTCATCGAACCGCATTTCATCATCTTCATCATCGGACAATAACCCGATGAGATTGTGTAAATCCCGCATAATAAAATCAATGCCGCAGCGATACAAAGAAGTACTGTTATAACTTTTCCGAAAGCCTTAAGGCCCGGAGAATCCACCGAACGAAGAGCAAGTAATACAAAAAAGCTAATCGTTAAAATAATTGTCGCAGGGATAATCGCAAATAACCCCATTAACTTAAACATCTTTCACTTCCTACTTCTTAATATCCACCGTCAATACAAATATATCGTCCTCGAAATTTTCGCTTTGAAAAACATTGAGCGTATTGAGTAATTTCTGATTAAAGCTATCTACCTTCAAGATATGATTGTGTTTGATAAATTCTTCTAACCGCTTTTTGCCGAATTCTTCTTTCGCCATGCCTTTGGTCTCGATTACGCCGTCGGTAAACATAAAAATTTTATTTCCTTTTTCAAAATCTATTCTATGCTGATGTACGCCTTCGTCCCCTAATGCAAGACCCAGCAGCGCGGTCTGCGAACCAAGATAGACTATCGTAGAATCCGTTGTCCTGTAAAAATACTGAGTTGGATGTCCGTAATTAGAATAGAAAAAACTCTTTTGCTTAAAATCCAAAAGCCCACAAAATGCGCTTATGTACATATTGCTTCCTTTAAAATCCTCGCCAATAAATTTATCCAGTTCCTTTAATAATATTCCCGGCTCTTTTCCTTCTCTTGAGAGGCGTTCAAATTCTGCATGGAGCCTGTTGACAAGAAGTGCGGCTGAGACGCCGTGGCCGGTAACATCGCAGATAATAAAGATTAATTTGTCCTTATCGACGAAATGGAATTTTGCGTAATCTCCTCCGATATAAGACATAGGAAGATACATTACGGCGATGTCGACCTGGTCGGTGCTTATAGATTTCGGAATAAGCGTCTGGTGAACTTTCTTAGCAAGTTCTAACTCCTTCTCCATTTGAATATTTTTTTCCTCGACATCTTTGAGTAAAGCAAAATTCACAATATCGTGTGCCGTCTCTCTTTCTCTAATAATAAAGGTAAGGACGAAAGCGCTTACGAAAAACATTAAACCCGACAAATACATTGTCCAGCTAAATTCTGCCTTGATATCAACTGGCATAATGCGCTGCACGCAAAAATATAAAAATGAGTAGGCAGCCAAAACCATCAAGGTTACTGGGATCACCTCTTGCGGCCTCCAAGGTATAGTAAAGGAAACCAAAAATAATACAAACAGAAATAATATCGTGCTGGAGGCAATTTGACCAGTATTTAAGATGCTTATTCGTATCAAAATAGATAAGAACAACAAAATAAATAAATAGGCATTCCTTTTAGCTTCGCTTATATTGTGAGCGCGTTTATTTAAGGAAAGGATTAAAAGACCGCCCAGGACAAGCGCCCCCCAGATGTAAATCTCCTGCAACTGAAATTGTCTAGGCAGTAAAATAAAAGTGGCAAGGGTCAAAGAAAAATAAATTCCGATAACCAGTCCACAGAGAAGCCGCACGCGATTCTTGATATACTCCACTTGCTCTCTCAGGAACTCTTCTTCGTATTTTTTAGGAATTTTTAGAACAGGATTTGTAATCATTTTCTTTTTTAATATGCAATATTTTACCTCTTTCTTTCACTTTTTGCAAGATAAACTGGTAGGTTTTTTTACTTTACACAGGTATAATCTCAATATATAATATGCCTTACTTAAACCCACCAATAAAGATTTAATTTAAGGAGGTCATTATGGCATTAGATATTAAAGTTGATAAAAAGAAGAATTTTGTCTATACCGTCCGGCTAACAGGCTCAATTGACGGAGAAACTTACCAGGAACTGGACGATACATTAAAAGAACTTATGGATGAGAAAACAAAAGCCGTAATGTTAGATATGGGCGGCGTCAATTATGTAAGCAGCATTGGTATAAGGGTTATAGTTTCTGTTCAAAAAGCTTTGAAAGAAAAAAGCGCGACCTTCGCAATGATAAATCTCCAGCCTCAAATCAAAAAAGTCTTTGACGTTTTAAAGATCCTGCCTATGTTTGATATATTTGATGACATGCCAGAGGCAGACAAATATATCGACCAGATTATAAAAGAGGAAATCGAAAAACAGAACGCATGAAACAAATAATATCCTTTGTGGATATTGAAGAAGCCTGGGAAGCAGGATATCTTAAAAAAGCTTTAAGCGAAACAGGCGTAATTAAGGATTTTAAAGAAACCGCCGACCTCCTTCTCGATAAAATCAAAGATTCAAGCATCCTTTCCTCATTCATCAATTCCAACATAAACAAAAAAATAATCGATTCTTTACCGAATCTTAGATTTATAACTACCCGTTCAACAGGTTTTGACCATATCGATGTAGATCACGCCAAAACAAAAGGCATACTTGTTTCAAATGTCCCCACTTACGGAGAAAATACTGTCGCAGAACATACATTTGCGCTTATTCTATCAATCGCCCGGAATCTTAAAAAATCACATTTTAAGATAAGTGAAGGAGACTTCTCTATCAAGGAACTCATGGGTTTTGACCTCAAAGGAAAGACCATCGGCGTTGTCGGCACCGGACACATCGGCCTGCGGGTTATAAAAATGGCTGTGGGTTTTAGCATGAAGGCCTTGGCTTTTGATCCATTGCCGAATAAATTTTTGGAAGAAGTCTTGGGGTTTAAATACGTAAATTTTGATACGTTATTAAAAGAATCGGATATAATAACGCTCCATGCTCCGCACAATAAAAAGACCCACCATTTGATAAACGAAAGCAATATCGGGTTAATTAAAAAAGGTGCGGTTCTGATCAATACTGCCCGCGGCGGTTTAGTAGATACTGTTGCTTTAACTAAAGCTTTAGATAAGAAAATATTGTCCGGGGCCGGACTTGATGTCTTGGAAGGCGAAGATGTTATTTTAGAAGAGAAGCAACTCTTAATGAGAAAAAAGAAAGATTTGTATAATCCTGAAAAACTTAAATTAACCCTTCGTAATGCCTTTTTGTTACAAAGAGATAATGTTGTCTTTACTCCCCACACTGCCTTTTATTCAAAAGAGTCACTGCAAAGAATACTAGATACTACCATCCAAAATATTCTAGGATTTATAAACGGTAAGCCTTTAAATATTGTAGGTTGATAAGATTCAAACGGAGAGCTTACTTAAGATTTATTGCTTTCTAATTTCTGCACTATATTTCTATAAGTCTCCTGGATAGGCGAATTATCAAATTCGCAAAACTCCCCGAGCATTTCATCCTGCTCTTTTTTATCGAAATAACTCATAAAAGGAATAAAATATTGCCTATCTTCTTTTACAATATGTTTGGGATAAAACTCAATCAGCCATTTTATATGTCTTTTTATATCTTTCAGGCTACGAGGTACGCCGTTTTCGTATTCATTTCTGGCCTCAATTAATTTTGCTACGTTTGTCCTTCCAATTTTATGCTCTTCTATTAACTCTTTAACGGCCTTTCTGTGTTCTGGTGAAATTCCTTTTTTGATAAGATCTCTAAAAAGAATATCCTCTTCTTTGCCGTGATGGCATTTGTCGGCGTAGGTTCTGATAAAATCAACCGCTATATCAATAAGTTTTAAATCCGCCCTTTTATTTTTTTCGATTTTCTTTAACCCACCGGATAAAAGCCTTATCATGCGCTCGATGAGCCTATGTTCAATCATCAAATAACCGATCGGCATCATATGAAGATTCCAGCCAGATTTACAATAAGAAAAAACCCTAGGTTTCATGCTTTAATATTACTCCCAGACTAATAATCATCTGAATTCAGTAGCCGTTCTTCACGTTCCAATAGCTGTTTTTCGATATCCTTGACTTTCTCTCGGGTGCTATCTACAACTGATTGGTAGCTTGAGGCATCTATGCCTTGGGATGATAGGGATTTTTGGGTGGGCTCATCAAGAGAAGGACCTTTATAATAGGTATTGAATAAGTAAAAGAACAAAATTAATATAATTGCCACGGCAAAAATAAGGCTGATATACATAAAAAAAGCTTTTTTGTCTTCGGAATAACTCTTCATGTTTTGTTCCTCATTATTTTAATCTTGTAGGGATAGACGCAGACGTGATTCTTTTTGTGGTCTAGATACTGCGGGTAGTCATCCACTTCTTCGAAACCAAAACTCCTTAGCCATTCAGGCTTATGCGTGACTCCGTAGATAGGTTTTTGAGGATCTATCTTCCTTGTTTCCTGGATAATAAACGCAAGCATCTTTGTCCCATAACCTTTTTTTCTATGATAATAATCTACGCCTAAGGAAGCCAGCTCAAAATAATCTCCGTGATCTCTTAACCTAGCGAATGCGACCGCCTTGGAGCCGTTTTTCAAAACAAAAAACTGCTGCCAACTTGCCTCAGAAGCATCCAACAGATAATTTTTCAGTTTCTCCTGTATATACGGCCAGTCTTGTTCTTTTGCTCTCTGGATTTTTATCTTTGTCTCAATCATAATCCCAATTTTACAGTCCTTCCGACAGGAATACTATATGATATTCCCCGAACTTCTATAGGAATGCTTGATTTTCCCTGAAGAAGGATACTTATCTTTCGCTTTGTTATTGAGAGATAAATCCAATTCCTTTTATAACGCAATTTAAGCTTGAGGCTTCGCCATTTTTTTGGAAGAGACGGATTAATATTTATTCCTTCATCTGTTATATTGACTCCGGCGAATCCTTTTATAACAATATCGATTGAGCCTCCTATTACGCCGGTATGAATTCCTTCTATGGTTGTCCCGCCCTGTGTATCGAATAGATCGGATTTAAGTACTTCTAAAAACCAATGCCTAGCTTCTCTGGACCTAGAAATCAAATGAGAAAGATAGCTATGTACAACCTTACTTAATGTTGAACCATGAGAAGTCCTCTTGATATAATAATTATAATTTGCCTCCAAAATATCTATATCAAAATCATACCCTAACCTGTAAAATAAATCTTCAATTTCATAGCGGCTAAAAAGATAGAATATCATGAGCGCATCAGCCTGTTTAGCCACCTTGTAATCATCGGGAGATTTTCCTTCGGCTTTTAAAATTCTGTCCATTCGTCCGATTTTACGATATTTCTTCCTGTAGGCAGACCAGTTCAATTCCTTTAAATCAAAATAACCGTCGAATTGAGCGATAATCCCTTTATCGTTATGGATCATATTCATCTTATGAGTAATATCGCTCCAACGGAATAAATCTTTAAGTTTTATTCCTAATTTCTTAATCAGCCTTGCTTTATGTTTTTTAGGCAAAATATCGAGGGTTTCCTGCGCTTTAGACAATGTCCAGACAATCAATAAATTTGTATAGGCGTTATCTCTAAATCCCGGATCAACTCTACCGGGAAGCCTCTCGTGAAATTCATCTGGACCCATAACTCCGTCAGTATGATATCTTCTATCTTTTAAATCATATTCAGCCAAACTTGCGCCGAATTGAGCAATTGATAATAATATCTCGGCACCATGATGGGTTAAGAAAGCTAAATCTGCGGTTCTTATCCAATATTGCCAAACACTATAGGCAATAGCAAATGAAACATGTCTTTGTATGCTACTGTAATCCGGTCCCCATTTACCTGATAAAGGATTTAGATGGATAATCTGACTTTGCTCTACGCCACTTGAGGCACTTTGCCAGGGAAACATCGCGCCCTTATAACCATGTTTCTTTGCATAGCGCCTTGCCTCTTTAAGACGCCTATACCTATATAATAGCAATGATTTTGATATTCTAGGTCCATGTAGATCAAAAAAAGGCATTGCAAAAAGCGAATCCCAGAAGATGTGTCCGCGATAAGCCTCGCCATGAAGACCCCTGGCAGGCAAACCAGCATCAATATCTTTATTATGGATTGAGGCTGTCTGCAGAAGATGAAACATATGAAGTCTTAATACTTTTTGAGAAAAACTATCGCCTTCAATTTCAATATCAAATTTCTCCCATAGTTTCTTCCAGATTTTCTGATGGGATTTTAGCAGTAAATCAAAATGAGGACATTTTCTCACGCAGCGAATAGCTGCTGATTGTGGATTCTTGATGTCTTTATCTTTAGATGTGTAGATTGAAACTATTTTCTCTATTGTATAGCGCTGTTCCTTACAAACCGGGATTTCGAATTCCTGATAAATTATTTTTTTCTTTTCTATCTTGATTTTCGAAGCGGCATCTATTTTTTTATTTTTAGAAAAGATACTGGTCTTAGCAGCTTCTGAAATCTTAATATTCGATTGGCTGGTCTTTACCGAAATATAAATACCGAATTCATTAAATCTTCCAATAGAAACGGTTTTCATATGCTTAGTATTTAACTGCCTATATCTGGCGACCCCTGTATTTTCAACTGAACCGTCAAGTGCCGATCTTATCGTTATCAAACCGTCATAGTTCTGGGGAATAATTGTATATTTTATTGCTGCGCAATGTGGATTAGACATACTGACCATTCTTTGGGTCTCGATTGCTGTCTTTCTACCACGTCTATCATTAATACGCATTATCCTTGAAAGAATGCCCTTTTGCATATCTAGTTCTTGATGATAGGAAATAATTTTATTATCGGAAGGGGAAATCCAAGGATCGTTATCGATCTTGAAAGTTAAAGGTAGCCAATTGGGGCAATTAACAAAAGCTTCATTGTAAACTGTTCGACCAGCGATATGGGTTAGAGTCTTGTTATAGACGCCAGCCATATATGTACCAGGATAATGAATTTTTGTTGCGGCGGATTCACAGACGGCACCTCTTGTGCCAAAATAGCCATTACCCAATGTACAAAGGGTTTCTCTCAAAGCCTCCTGTTTGGGCTTGAAGCCATTGTAGATTAATTTCCAAGAATAATTATCTTTTTTATGAAAATTTGACGACATCTCTAAATAATCTCTTTACTTCATCCGAAGAAGATAATTTAAAATCAGCGGTTGATTCTTGAATTTCATCCGAAACAAGGATGGCTGTTCCCCTTGTTCGAACTACTCGGAAGGCAAATTCATCTGTTGTGTCGTCACCGATGTAAACTACAGAAGCTTCTTCCCAAGAAATCTTCAAAGCCTGCATTATCCAACGGATTGCCATTCCTTTATTCCAATCAATATTCGGCAAAATTTCAAAAACTTTCTTTCCCTGCATAAGACGCAACTGTTTATGGGATTGAATGTTTCTTTCTACAGCTTCCTTAATCTTTGACAAATACTTATCTTCATCAACAAGACGATAATGCACAGCTACGCTGAATTTCTTTTCTTCAACCAATAAACCATTAATATTACCTAGTTCTTTTTTTAATTTTTTGATTACTTCTAAAACTATTGGTATAGCTTCCTTGGCAACCGGATGAACCATGGAAAAACCTGGTCCGGCTATATCGAAACCGTGGCTACCCGCGTAAAATAATCCTTTGATACCAACAAGCTTCTCGACATCATCCCTTAATCTTCCGCTAACGATCGCTACCGTATGTTTCTCGGCAAGCTCCTTTATTACATCCCTCATCTCATTCGATAAAACAGCTAATTCAGACTTATCGACTATGGGAGTTAAACTGCCGTCGTAATCTAAGAAAAATACGAGCCTCTTTCCATCAAGCAATGCCTCTTTGCCGTTGCGGAAATAATAAGGGTTAATGAGTACTTTCTTTTTTGTTTTTAGAATATCGGATTTCTTTTCAATCTTATCCCAGGAATCGAATAAAGGCCTTGGTTTTTTATGAAACCACTTCTCTATTAAATCGATTGTGATTTCGGATAAATCTGTTACTACAATATCCGCGCCGTTCTCTAAAAGTTCGGATTCATTATTTCCCCTCGCTACCCCAAGCACCAAGCCAAAGCCGCCATTTCGCCCTGCCTGAACACCAGAGGTGGCATCTTCAACTACAACTGAATTCGCAGGCTCCGCTCCCATATTACGCGCGGCAGTAACAAAAATATCGCCTTCTGGTTTTCCTTTAAGGCCCAGTTTAACGGAAACCACTCCATCGACTCTGGTCTCTATTAAATCTGCAATTCCAACCGACTCAAGTATTCCTTTGCAATTCTTTGAAGACGATGCAACCCCTGTATGAATGCCGGTTTTTTTAAGTTCTTTTATCAACTTGATACTAGAAGGATAGACCTCTGCGCCCTGTTTTCTTAGAATATCATTAAAGATCGCGTTCTTTTTATTTCCCAGACCACAGATGGTTTCTTTATCGGGTGGATCCGATGATTCGCCGAAGGGAATATTGATTCCACGGGATTCAAGGAAGCTTTTCACCCCATCGTATCTCGGCTTCCCGTCAACATATGGAAGGTAGTCGCTTTCGTGAGTAAATTCGCGGAAGCTCTCAAAGTCTCTTTTCTCTCGAAGACACATATACTCATCGAATGTGGCTTTCCAAGCAGCAGCGTGGACTAAAGCAGTCTTGGTGATAACGCCATCGAGGTCAAAAACAACAGCTTCAAAAGTGTATTTAGGCATAAAAATCTCCGACAATTATAATATTATACACTTTTTTTTATTAATCGCACAAGTTAATGTTGTTTTCTTTTAATTTTTCTAATGCGTAATCTGCAATTATATTTTTTGCCTCCACATTTGGATAATACCAATGCTGAAGATCTCCTTTTTTGAGATTTCTCATACTAAACTCTCTAATTGGATCGATAATAACAATGTTATCGTGTTTAATATTTTCGACCATTTCATTAATCCACCAAAACGGATAACCTTCTCTAAAATCTTCAACGACTTTTGACATCTCCGGCGCGATAAGCAATATCATTCTGATACCCTTTGATTTGGTTAAATCCCCCATTTCTAGTATTGCATCTTTTGTATTCTGCCAACAACTTGTAGTATAAAAATATCTTAATGAATCAGCTTCGTTTTTTATACCCTTCAACCTTCTCTCTGTTTTGACCCTGTGTTTTTTTGTCTTATATAAAATATATCTAGCCAGAACAAAATGGCGATTGAAAAAATTCTTTTCAAAATAATATTCCGGATAATCCGGATCGTTGAGACAATAATAAATGAACACCAAATCTGGATTATATTTTAATCCCTTTGTCTTTAACATTTCTAATTCCTGAATACTGTTGTAGCCCTCGGTTCCCATATTCAGAACTTCAAATTTCTTTTCTGGGCAAGAAGTATTTAACTTTGCTTCCAATATTTTAGGTAATGTTTCCTCCGATTTGAACCCCTTGGCAAAAGTAACAGAATCGCCTATAACAACAATGCGGAACGTACCTTCCGGTTTCTCTAGAGGATATTCCTTATCTCTAAAACCATCGGAATTGACGATGACCTCGTGATGCCTTTCTTTTATTTTCGCATTGGGCTTTAATTCATAACGCAGGATTCTATTCTTGCTTCGCTGATAAAGCTCTCCTTCTTTTGCGCTCATATTCCAGAATAATCTCAAGCCCACTTCAAATAAAAGAAGCAAGCCGAACAAAACCAGAATATTTACTAAAACCAGCTTCAAAATTTTTTTCATTTTATATCCTTATCTCTTTGAAAAGAAAAAAGCAACCTTCCCATCACGAAAGTTGCCTTTAATCTATCGACCTAACATCGTTATTCATACGCGGTAAGTACTATATTATCTCATTTTACCTATTTTGGCAAGCCGAAAACTACAAAGATTTCTGAATTATCCCGCCGCCTAGGAGTATGTCTTTATTATAAAATACAACGGACTGCCCCGGAGTGATTGCGCGCTGTGGATTAAAAAATTCTACCTTGACCCGATTTCTATTAAAAGGACTGATGCGGCAATCGGCTTCTTTATGATTATACCTTATCTTTGCCTTGGCTAAAATTTTCTTTTTAGGATAATCTATGCTGATAAAATTAGGCTTTTCAGCAATTAGACTATCTGAATAAAGCTTCTGTTCTTTTCCAACTACAATCTTATTTTTGCGCACATCAATCTTTGCTATATAAGCGCGATAACCTAAAGCAATCCTTAATCCTTCGCGTTGACCGACTGTATAAAAACATATTCCTTTATGTTGACCTATGAACTTGCCTTCTGTATCTACGATAGGACCAGGTTTTATTTTTGATTTTGATAATCTGTGTTTCAAAAAATCACGATAATCATCGCTGATAAAACAAATCTCCTGGCTTGCCGGCTTGTCCGCAACTTTTATTCCAATTTTCTTTGCCGTGACTCTAATCTGCTTTTTTGTATAACTGCCCAAAGGCATCAAAATATAAGGCAAGGTTTCTTTTTTAATACTGTATAAAAAGTAAGATTGATCTTTTCGTTTATCCTTGCCCTTTTTTAAAAGATACCTTTTCTTTTTATGGCTATAAACTACACGGGCGTAATGGCCGGTAGCCAGAAACTGCGCATCCATAGTCTTTGCTTTTTTAAGCAATGAATCGAATTTTAGAAATTGATTGCATCTTACGCAGGGATTTGGAGTCCGGCCTTTAAGATATTCGCTACAAAAATTATCTATAATCTGCGATTCTAATTCCTTGCTGAAATTCAATACATAATGACGAATACCGATTTTCTCTGCCACGCGCTTAGCATCTTCTATCCCTTCGATACCGCAGCAAGACGGTCTCTTGCGGCTGCCATGCGAAATATTAAAACACATGGTTATTCCGATAACGTCGTATCCTTGTTTCTTAAGCAGCCACGCGGCGACAGAAGAATCCACTCCGCCGCTCATTGCTACGACAACGCGATTCTTATTCATCTTTTTAGTTTTCATATTGTAGGAATTATATCACGACTGAAAGGAGTTTACCATTGAACTCTTAAACCGGCTTGGACCCATCTTCCCGGTGAAGGGATACCTTTGATTTCTTCGTATTCCTCGTTTAAGATGTTATTGGCATCTAAAAATACCTCTATCTCTTTTATTGTTGTTGATAGCCGTAGGTCCGTCAGGAGCCATCCTCTTCTGGTCGGTCTTTTTTTAAAGAAGAAATTAATTCTCTGTTTACCGGAAAGGAAATCAAAATCAAAGCCAATGTTTAGGAAATGTTTAAGGCTTATCGGTCCGTATTTTGGCAGGTAGCCGCCTTTATCTTTTATCTCTCTATTTATATAAGTGTATCTAAAAAATAAATCCGGCCTAATCAAATTTATTTTTCCGTAAATATCTAATCCCAGCACTTGAGCGCTGCCGATATTTCGCACCTTCCATTTGGTATCCGTGGGATTTGTCTTTGCCCAATCGATTAGATCATCTTCGTCGCGAGCGAAAAAGTTTAGGCCTAAATGATGCTTGTCTTGGAAATGGCATAAAATACCTGTTTCGTAATTTATCGCTTCTTCAACGGAAAGATTCGGGTTCCCTTGAGTTACAGGATCGCTATAATAAAGTTCGGTAAAAGATGGCCTGCGAATCGAGCGACTGGCTGATAGATGAAGTTGGGCTGAAGGAAATTCGTATCTAATAAGAAATAAAGGAGAGAAAAAATCATTAAACTCATCAAAATGATCGTATCTGCTGCCTAGACTAAACAGGAAATGATCAAAGAGTCTTTTTTCATTCTGAATATAAAAACTGTGATGTTCTCGTGTATATTTACCTAAATTTGTCGAATTTATCCTTTCCTGGATTGTTTCCTCCCCTAATGTAAGTACCCCAAGAAAACTAACAGGAAAACGCAAAGAACACTGCTGTGTGAAAGTGTCGGTCTTATGATGATTCACATACCAGTCCGGCATTGTCTTATCCAGCATAAATTTATCATAGTGTCTTCGCCAATAAATTTTCGGTAAAAATGTAAATTTATCATAATTTAATTCGGCGCTTGCTCCTACGAATTCGGTTTTGGTCCACTCCTTGGAAGGATAACCTTTCGCCGGCGTGTAGAAATCATAGGCACCGAATTCTTTTTCGTTATAACCTAAATCCAATTTGATATTTCCTAAATCAAAATCATAAATATGATGAGATGAAACAGTAAGTATTTTAAAATCTGTATCATATTGAAATCCGTTCGATTCTTTTCGCTCTATTGAAAATTGATTTGATAAATTATTCTCACGATTCCCAAAGCTGAAACTTCCCATTTTGGTGGCATTTTCTCCACCAGAAAATTGCGCTGTGTATTTTGTTTCTTCTGGTTTTTTTGTCACAATATTAATTGTGCCGGCAAAACTATCCATACCAAAGGAAGCATTTAAATTTCCCGGATAAACTTCGATCCTTTCTACATCTTCTAAATTTACTGGTAAATCTGAATTGTGGTGGGCAGTCTGGGAATCATTGATGCGCATTCCGTTTATTAGAATTAATACTTGCTGAAATGTTGAGCCCTTAATAGAAAAATCTGTCTGGACACCAAAAGGGCCGCGGCTCTGAAGATCGACTCCTAAATAACCTATTGCCTCCGAGACAGACTGAACAGGTAGATTTTTAATCTGCTCATCGGTAATTACCCTGACTTCTCCTAATTCATACGGCTCTATTTTATAGACGATGATTTTATCTAATGCCTGGAAATCATCCTGCGCAAATATATTTTGGCTGATTAGCAAGAAAGTAAATAAAAACAGATATTTTTTCATTCTTAAATTTATTAAATAAAAACCCCGTTTCTATAATAATTAAAAACGGGGTAATTGTCAACCGTAATTAAGAATATAAGTTTACATTTTACCTTAATCTTGTCAGGTCGCCGGCATAGATCTTCTCTATAAAGCCAGAATCCTTGCGAATAAGCAGGCCTCCGTCTTTATCGATATCTAAGGCCTCGCCTTCTATTTGTTTGTTTTGAGAAGATACCTTAACGCGTTTTCCCAGAGTCGAAGATAGATCTCTCCATTTTTCGATAATAGGAGAAAACCCCTCTTTCTGAAACAAAGAATAAAGCATATCTATATTTCTTAAAATTGCCTTTGTCAATTCTACTCTAGAGACACTCTCTTTTTTCTCTTCCTTTAAAGAGATAGCGCCGGCTGGCAAAGATGACTTTTTTGTATTTACATTTATTCCGATTCCTAAAATAACAAATTTTGTCCTATCCATCTCGGCGTTGAGTTCGGTTAAGATACCGCCTACCTTTTTTTCATTCAATAAAAGATCATTAGGCCATTTTATTTGAGGAGTCAATCCCGAAACCTCTCTTATTGCTTCGGCAACTGCTACGGCTGCCAGCAAAGTGAGCTTGGGGGTTTCGCTCGGTATAAAAGATGGCCTTAAAATAATGGATAGATACACACCTTTCGACTTTGGAGATAACCACGACCTGCCTAATCTGCCGCGGCCTTTGTGTTGGCTTTCTGCGCAGACCACTGTTCCTTCTGGAGAAGAATCAAGGGCCAGATTAAAAGCTATATCCATAGTGGAATTTGCAATTTCGTAATGATAGATATCCTTACCGATAATCTTAGTATCAAGACCGAATTTTATCTCATCAGGCAATAATTTATCGGGAGCGTTTTTAAGCCTGTAGCCCAAGTGCGGCACTGCATCAATTTCGTAGCCATCCCGCCTTAATTCCTGAATATGTTTCCAGATTCCTGCTCGGGAAATATCAAAAATTCTACTTAAGTCCTCTCCGGAAATATAGGAATCCGAATTTCTGATGTGTTTAAGTATTTTTTGCTTCATATTTTTAATTATTTATTTTTTCGGATAGAGCGGTGACATAGCCCGAAGTTTCTTTACCACTTCAGGAATTTTTTCAAGGACATAGTCAATGTCCTCATTTTTCGTCCAGCGGCCCATGGTAAGCCTCAATGATCCGTGAGCAATCTCGTGAGGTAGGCCGATGGCTAATAAGACATGAGAAGCCTCCAGGCTGCTTGAGGTGCAGGCTGAACCAGTGGAAGCAGCAATTCCCAATAAATCTAAATTCAATATAATTGACTCGCCCTCAATATATTTCATGGAAAAATTGACATTATTAGGTAATCTTTTAGTAGGATGACCGTTTAAAATTATCTCATCAATTTTCTCTGGGAGAGTCTTTATTAATCTATCTCGCAATGCAGTTTGATCCTTCATCTCCTGGGGCATTTTCTTGCTGCAGATTTCGATAGCTTTTGCTAAACCTACAATACCTGCTACATTATGCGTGGATGCACGTCTTCCCTTTTCCTGGTCTCCGCCGTGCAAAAATGTTGAAATCTTTGTGCCTTTGCGGATATAAATTGCTCCCACACCTTTTGGACCGCAAAATTTATGCGCTGAAAGTGCGAGCAAATCAACATTTAAATCATCTACGTTAACGGGAATGTGCCCAACAGTCTGGACCGTATCGCTGTGAAAGGTTATCTCTTTTTCTTTGGCGATTTTCCCGATCTCTGCTATCGGTTGAATCGTCCCGATTTCATTATTGGCATGCATTACAGAGATTAGTATCGTCTTATCAGTAATTGCCTTTTTTATATCCTGGGGGTCCACGAGTCCATATTTGTCGACCTTGATATGCGTAATCTTAAATCCGTCCTTTTCAAGAAACTTTGCAGTCTCGCTCACTGCATGATGTTCGATCGCAGAAATAATTATATGATTTCCTTTTTTACTTTGAGCAAAAGCCACGCCTTCTATGGCGTAATTATCCGATTCTGTCCCGCCAGAAGTAAAGATAATCTCATCGGGCTTTGCGCCTAGAAACGATGCGACTGTGCTACGGGAATCCTCCAAAGCCTTATTTGCTTCCTGGCCAAAGGAATGCATGCTGGAAGGATTTCCGAATATATCCGAAAAATAGGGTTGCATGTACTTGACGACTTCCGGATCCGTAGGAGTTGTCCCCGAATAATCAAGATAAACTTTCTTCAAATCAACACCTCCGATTTACAATACCTAATTATAACTCTCAAATAATATATTGTCAATTTCAAGATTAAAAAACCGTCTTTCTACGATACTTCCCGCAGAAAGACGGTATATATATGAAAAATCAACAAACGGTAATTTCCTATTAAACTTACTTAGACTACGCTAACTATTTCTTGCAAAGATCTCTTACAGTCGCTATCAAAGAAAGCAAAAGACATGCATTTCCGACAATTAACAGACTTCTTGATTGAACAAGGCCGTTAAATGCTACGCAGGGTGCTCCATAAAATTTTGAGAAAACCGCATAAGCTAGAAAAAATAAACCAGCTAATAACAGAAGCTTACCTAGAATCTTCATCCAGACCCTCCTTTGTTGCTACCACTTAAATATATTCCAATAGTGTGTAATTAAATTACACGCTTTAATTTTATAGTATTAAGCTATGTTTGTCAAGGTAAGAATAAATTAATATTGCCCTCATTCTAGAGTTATGATATTATTCATACAAACAGGAGGTCAAAGAATGCTTAAAAGATATTAAGTACTTTTAAATGATTGGCAGGCAGAATATATAAAATTTGTTACTGAAGAATATGATATAAGCTTCTCTGAATCGGCTAGAATGTTAATTTGTATAGCAGCTGTCGAATGCACAAAAGCACTCCACCCTCAATTTAAAACAAAATGGACGCTAAAAAAAATCTACGGGAAAAATAAGAAAAACGCAAAAGAAAAAAATGAAAGAGGAAGATTTTCACAAAGGAATGTCCAAAATTTACTTTGAAGCGAGAAAAACAATAGAATTTAGATTATCTCATGCGAAAAAAACCAAAAAATAATTTTTCCTCAGCCTAAACAAGGAGGGTATATGCTTAAAAGATCGCAATTGCTCATTTCCGATTGGCAAATGGAATATATCAAAAAATCTGCAGAATATTTTGACTTAAGCATCTCTGAAATAACCAGGATACTGATATCTGAAGCAATCTTAAGTATTACTTTTTCGCTTTATCCTAAACAAAAAGGCTTAATAACTAAAGCGAAATTGACAAAAATTAAAAAAAGATTCGGCAAAATCTCTATTCCTATAGAAGAAAGACATAGAATAATTTCTCAGCTTTACTTTGAAGCGAGAAAAGCTGTAGAACGAAACAGGATTTTTAATAAGGCAAGGAAAAAACGGGGTTCTTAAAAGCTTCTTTATTGTAATTCCTTTTTTCAAAACTGAATTCTAAGGGCTTCATTCATACTACCTGTGCGATAACCCTGAAGATCAATGCAAACGTAATTATAGCCGATCTTTTTAAACTCACCAATAAGCTTCCTGCGATAATTAATAATCTTTGAAATTTCTTTTTCCGGCACCTCGATACGGGCTAAATTCTTATGATGCCTTACCCTTACCTGCTTGAAACCTAACTTTTTTATTGCCTCTTCTGCTTTCTGGACTTTTTTTAAATCCTTTTTAGTGATTTTTTCATTATAAGGCATTCGGCTGGCAAGGCAGGCCAATGCCGGCTTATCCCATGTAGGCAGCCTGAAATTTTTTGATAATTCCCTGATATCTCTTTTAGTTAATCTGGCTTCTTTTAAAGGTGAGCGTATTTTAAATTCCTTAACTGCCTTGGAGCCCGGACGATAATCCTTATTGTCGTCCAGATTCGAACCATCGGCCACAAAATTTAATTTGTGCTTTTTAGCGATTTTTTTTAACTTACCGAATAGTTCTTTTTTGCAATAATAACATCGATCGGCGGGGTTTTTCAGAAAATTAGGATTTTTGAATTCGTCTGTCTTGATTATCAAATGTTTTATCTTTAGCTTATTTGCTAATTTCTTAGCCTGATTTATTTCACTTTGCGGATAGGTTGGCGATTCAGCAGTCACTGCCAGAACTTTATCGGATAATACATTAGAAGCTACCTTTAGCAATAAACTGCTATCCGCTCCGCCTGAGTAGGCAACAAGAAGACTTTCCATCTCCGAAAGGATTTTTTTTAAGCGCTTTAATTTCTTTTGAAGGGTTTTATCCATTAAGAATGAGGAGATTAAAAATTTATCTCCATTGCGCGGGTAGGACACGCCTTTATGCAGAGTTCGCAGGCAATACATTTATTTTTATAAAATTGCACTTTACGTGTTATCTGATCGACTACCAAGGCCTCAGTAGGACAAATAGGAACGCAGACTCCACAGTCGGTACATTTTACTTCATTGCGGATAATATCTTTGCTTAGAGGCTGGATCTTGACTCCGCATTTCTTTAAGTATGCTATGCCTTTATCGTAATTTTCCTTATCGCCGGTTAACTCCAAAACCATAAGCCCTTCTTCCCTAGGCGTAACATAGGCCTTAAGGATATTAAACTGCAAATCATGATCCTTAATAAGCTTGTAGACTATAGGTTGGTCTACCAGGCGATGGGGAAAATGCAAGACTATTTTTTCGGAATACTTTTTCATCTTATTTTTTAATATTTTTATTCAATTGGTCTTTCTATTAATGATTTGAAAGTATATCCAGATTCTGCAGAAGGAAGCGGCGCTACTTGTTCAGCCAACTCGAATTTCCCTTTCTTTATCCAAGATTTTAATTCTTGGGCGATTTCTCTTGCCTTGGAATAACTGGAAAGCGCACCCGTCGCTACGTCCTTATTTTTTACTTTTATAGAACCTGTTTTTAGTTGTTTGTAATTAACTTCTCCTAAGCTGCCTGGTTTACAATTTGGATAAGCGTCGCTATAGTCTACAACCTGAGCATAGATATCTTCGTCGCGCACAGTTGTATATTTACAAATCTCTTCATTTAAAATAGGGATAGGAATTCCCATTCCCACAGTCAACGTTACGCCATAGCCTAACATTGATGTTCCCATGAGCCATTCGGGCTTCATCTGTTTTAGGTCTCCGATTACCGCAAGAGTTCCAGCAGGTACTTGAGGAATACCATTGTCTTTTCTTTTAACTGTTGGATTGTGCTGCGTTCCCCACCAAGAAACGTAGCCAACGCCTCCTCCTAAATAAATCTTTGTGCCGATCCCGATAGTCTTATAATAAGGATCGTTTAAAAGCGGCGAAAGCTGACCGGCAGAACAGTAATTGGCATTGCCTAATTTTTGTTTTAATATTCCCATGTAGGTATGAATGATCCTGTCTGAAAGGTTGACCGCGACATTGTAATTTTGATAACAATTTCTGGGATTAAACAAGACTGCCTCATTTAGGTCTTTGATATTGATAAAAGTCTCTAATTTTTTTCTAGGATAGCAATCCGTTCCGTAGGCAGTAGCTTTTAAAACAACATCTTTGCCTGTGACTATATCCTGGATTACATGCCCGCCGCCGTATTTAAATTCTCCGGGATAGACTTTATTTAACGGATCACTTTCCGGTAGAGCAGTCGCACCCAGATAAATATCAACAGCAGCAAAACCAGTATAGACCGGGACATCATTAAGAGTACATGTTCCGCCGCCCAATTTTATTCTGGGTTTGGCATGGCCAATATTGAAATACGCCCCGGATGAGCACATCGGGCCAAAAGTACCGGTAGTCACAACATCAACTTCAGCCGCAGCCTGAGAGAGCCCTTTTTTATCGACGATATCAATAATCTCTTCGGCAGTCACTACGACAACTTTGCCTTTTTTTATCTTTTCATTAATCTCTTGTATTGTTTTAGGCATGCAATCACCTTATTCAAGCGCTTGGAAATACGTCGTTAAAAATTTTATTTCAATTTAAACTGATTCTACGGATTTTACTTCTGGTACTTCCTTCTTTAGAACCCGCTCAATACCCATCTTTAAGGTCATCTGGCTCATAGGGCATCCTCCGCAGGCACCCGTAAGCTTAACTTTTACAATTCCGTCTTCTGAGACATCGACTAATTCTACATTGCCACCGTCAGCGGCAAGCATAGGTCTGATTTTTTCTAAAGCAGCTTCGACTTTTTCTTTCATAATAGCTCCTTCATTTTGTCCATATATATTAGCACTAAAGCCTTATTTTTTCCAGAAATTTATCGTTTATGGCAGAAGATAAAATCTGCTTATTCTGACTTGAATCAGCGCCTTTTTTGCTTAAATCAATCTTAACAGGCACCCCTGGACCAACGTCGCAGTAACGGGAAACTATCTGGCTGGCTAAGCCGAATAAGTCCGAACTGTCAAATTCGCCTCTGCCGATAGCCACTGGCCCTTTGACATCTACGGACTCAAATATATGATCTGACTCAACAGCCAAATCAAGAAGCCTATTGTTTTCTTGTTCGTTTCTACCCACAATTAATTTGTTCTTAGGCCCCATACGAAAATGCCTTCCTAATTTTAGCAGTTCAATATCATTTAAGTTAAGATTATCGTCCTTGGAATGCTCCAATAGATCTTTCAATCTACGGCTAAAGCCAGAATCAGTAAGAAGGCATCCTCCGGCCGGACAAGGATAATCATTTAATCCGAACTGCTTAGCCAATGCTATTTGAGGCTTCCTGCTTCTACCACAATAATCTAACATTTTATCTCGATTAACCCAACCCTTTTTCTCCGGAACAGTCTCTTCCAAAAGCTTGGCTGAAAGCGGTCTCAGGATTAATCCTTCTAATCCGGTTTCCTTCTCTATTAACTTTAAGGCTTGGTGGTGTTGCGACATCGGTCGCTGACCTAACACCTCTCCAGTGACGACAAAAGATGCACCAACCTCTTTCATGAATTCCTTAGTCTTTTTCAACATTAAAATCCGACAATCAATACAGGGATTTAAATTTCTTCCGTATCCAAATTTGGGATGCTTTACAATCTTTAAGTATTCGTCGAATACGCTTATCAGTTTAAGTTCAACGCCCAAAGTATCGGCTAAGTGTTTTGCCTCATGCCTGCAGCCGCCTCGTTTATTGCACAGACAAAATGGGCTTAAAAAATTTACTGCCAAGACATCAATTCCTTGATCCAAAATCACTTTCGTTGCCAAAGAGCTATCTAATCCACCGGAGACTAAAGATATTGCTTTGATTTTTTTCCTCATATTGTTATTTTTTTTGAAGATAAACCATTAATATCGAAATCGCAGCTGGAGTCACTCCTGAGATACGACTTGCCTGTCCTAATGAAAGGGGTCGAAACTTAGAAAGTTTCTCTTTTATCTCACTAGAAAGACCAGAGATATTAGCGTATTCTAAATCGGACGGAACCTTGATATTTTCAATTTTCTTAAAACGCTCGACTTCCTTTAGTTGCCTCTGGATAAAACCAAAATATTTTACCTCAGTCTCGACCTGAGTCTTAATTTCGTCCGGGATATCAACTCTAAAATGATCTAGTTTAATTAGCTTATCAAAATCTATTTCCGGACGCTTCAATATCTGTTCCAAACTTATAGAGCGACTCAAGGGGCTTGAATTAAATTTCTTTAATTTCCTATTTATTGCCTGTGTTGGCTTCAAGCTTGTTTCTTTAAGTTTATCTAATTGCTGATTTATCAAATAAATCTTTTTCTGCGTCTGTTGAAAATCTCGTTTTTGAATAAGTCCAATATTAAAGCCTTTCTCTCTTAGGCGTAAATCAGCATTATCTTCGCGTAACAAAAGACGATACTCAACGCGCGAGGTAAACATACGGTATGGCTCACTAGTGCCTTTGGTGACTAAATCGTCGATTAACACTCCTATATAAGCCTGCGACCTATTTAAAATAAACTCTCCGGATCCCTTTGCCCTTAATGCAGCATTAATTCCCGCAACCAAACCTTGGGCTGCTGCCTCTTCATAGCCGGTGGTGCCGTTAATCTGACCTGCTAAGTAAAGATTCTTGATTAATTTTGTCTCTAAGGTCGGATAAAGTTGCGTCGGATCAATCAAATCATATTCAATGCCATAACCGATGCGCATAATTTTAACATCTTCCAAGCCCTTTATCGAATGCAGCATTTTAATCTGCGTATCCAAGGGCAAATTAGTAAATAATCCGTTAGGATAAACTTCGTATGTATCTCTACCTTCTGGTTCTAAAAAAATCTGGTGCCTTTGTCTTTCGGGAAACCTTGTTATTTTATCCTCTATGGAAGGACAATATCGCACGCTGCTAGATTGAATTACGCCTATATACGGAAGAGTTTTCTTAATCCCAAAACGGATGATTTTATGGGTCTTAGTATTTGTAAAAGTAATATAACAAGGGATCTGTTTTATTTTCAGATCCTTTGTCGAAAAAGAAAAAGGAATTATTTTCTTATCCTGTGGCTGAGCCTGTAGTTTTCTAAAATTTATTGTGCGTCCGTCGATTCTGGGACAAGTGCATGTATTAAATCTCTTTAACTTAATCCCCAAATCCTTCAGGTTTTTTGACAGGCCTAAACTTGCGGGCTCTCCCATTCTACCGCCGGAAAAATGACTCAATCCGATATGGATAAAACCATTTAGAAATGTACCGGGACAGATAACGATAGTTTTAGCAAAGAATTTCTCTCCTAATTTTGTCTGTATTCCTTCAGCAACTGAACTGTGAAAGATTATCTTGACTGCTTCAGCCTGTTTTAGAAAAAGATTATCTTGTTTCTCTAATGTATGTTTAGCAAATAAGCGATATTTTTCTCTATCCGACTGGCAACGCGAAGAGCGTACAGCTAGGCCCTTAGAAGTATTCAGTTGCCGAAATTGAATCGCGGTTGCATCTGCGGATTTTCCCATCTGACCACCGAGGGCATCGATCTCTTTAACCAATTGCCCCTTGCCTACGCCGCCGATTGCCGGATTGCAGCTCATCTGACCTATCTTATCCAAATCCATAGTCAGAAGCAAAGTCTTGCAACCCAAACGCGCTGCAGCTAATGCTGCCTCGATACCGGCATGACCTGCGCCCACAACTATACAATCATATTGCTTAATCATTGCCTACTTAAATAGTATCTCTTCTCTTTCCTGTTGGGATTTTAACCTATCCATCTCGATCTCAGCCAGTTTGTTGCGATATTGGCTGTAATCAATCTCGTCATTAAGATAGGCTTTTTCGACCTCGGATTTCTGCTGTTCGTATTTTACGTAATCCGAATCAACAACAAATTTCTCGGCTTCTTTTGGTACTAAGGCACATCCACTGATAACAAATACTAAAGCTAACAAACAAACTAAACCCTTCATTTTTCCCTCCTGTTTGTCAAGTTGGATAAAATAGATAGGTAATTATTATAATACTTTCCTCGTGTTTTTGTCTACTTAATTATTCTGAGGCGAATTTGGTGAGCAAACGCATTATATCCCGGCCTAATATCTGACCAACCGAGCCGGTCTTGGCTTGGGCTTCAGTGAATGCGCTTTTGCCATCGGATGGGATCTTGCCTCCGCAAAATAAAATCGGGACAGGATCAGCTGTGTGGGCCTTGAGCGCGCAAACTGTGGAATGATCCGCAGTCACAGTAACAATAAAATCATCTAGATTGATCTTAGGGATAAGATTAGCAAAGAAAAATTTATCAATATCCTCGATGGTCTCCTTTTTCTTCTTGAAATCTCCGTCGTGGGCTGGTTCATCCGGTCCTTTGATATGGATATAGAGCCCATCGAAACTGTTTATCTTCTCAAGTGCGATTTTTGCCCAGACTCCGTAGTCGACATCGGGATGCCCCGTAGGCGAAGGAACATCTACAACCTGCATACCTGTCAATAACGCGATGCCTTTCTCAACCGGCATCTCCACAAAAGAACCAAAATTGAAACCATAAGTATCTGTTATGGGCGGGAACTTCGGAAGGCGATCCCCTGCGTCGCGGGATAAAATCAAATTCGCAGGTAATTTTCCTTCGGAAATCCTTTTTTTATTAATCGGCGATGCGCTTAACACATCAATGGCCTTCTGGGTAAACTCATTAGTCAATTTCGCCGCTTCGATCGCCTCTTCGGATTTTTTGTATTCAGGCATGGGCTTTGCTTCTTGAAGGATATTTTGGAATTTCTCTTTGGCCACGCCGAATACGCCTTCTCTATCGTACGCAGGATCGGTATTGGTGACCCAGCCCGATAATCTCCCGCGCATACCGCGAATTACCAAAACTCCGCGATGGCCGATTGTATTTTTAAATTCAAAAGTAGCTGTGCTTAAAGTAATTTTGGAATTGATTTCTTTACAAAGTGCTGATGCCTCTTCAGTTGATAAGCTTCGTCCAACTCTGCGGTCTTTTATCGTCTTTTTATCTTCGGCAATCGTAGCAAAATTAACTCTGAATGCCAAATTTCCGTCGTTAACCGTTAATCCTTCGGCAAAACTCTCCAGCGGACCGCGACCGGTATAATATTTATGGGCATCATAGCCTAAAAGGCTTATGACAGCGATATCTGATTCCGGAGCAATATCTTTCTCAACCGGAAAAACTTCTCCTAATTTTGCTTTCTTTGCAAGTTTATCGAGATTAGGAGTTTTAGCCGCCTCAAGCGGAGTCTTATCTCCTAATTCTTTAATCGGTAAATCACCTAGACCGTCAAGAACTATGTAAAATATTTTTCTCATAATAATTTTACCCCCGCTGCTTCGCTTTGCCCTTAGAAATCACGAAGTGATTTCAAGGACTGGGTCCCGGAAATGCTTCGCATTTCACGGGGCGAAGCAAAGCGACGGGGGTTATTCGCACTTTTCGCTTACGTCAAACTTCGTTTTCCGTAAGCGATGTGCTCATTAACATTTAGAAAATCCGCAGGCGTGGCACTTTAGACAACCTTCTTCGTGGCGCAGCGCCCCTCCGCAATCAGGACAGACGCCTACGATATTGGTGTGTCTGGTTTTAGTAATCGTACCGGTTTGAGTTGTTCCTTGGGATTCGGCTGCTTCGGAGGCAACGTTTGTATTTTTCTTAACATCGATCGTATCTATCCCTATCTGCTCGGAAGCAGTGACATTACCCAGGCGTCTCTCCACTACGCGAGAAATTGCATCTGCGCAGGAAAATATTCTTACGCCTTTCTCCCATGAAGGCGAAGGACATCTAATGCCGTGTAATTGATCAATAACCGATTTTATATCAATGCCTGAACGAAGAGCCAAAGACAAAAGTCTGCCGACTGCTTCCAATTGGCTGGCAGCACATCCACCGGCTTTTCCCATCTGCGTAAAGACCTCAAAAGGCTTTTCTTCTTCATCAAAATTTATCGTAACATAGAGATTGCCGCAGCCAGTAGAAACTTTTGTCGTCGTGCCTGTAACTACTTCTGGCCTTGGTCGAGGACCAATTGTTCCAGGCTCAAGCTCCAATGTCGCCTTAGCGATATTTAAAACCTGTTCTTCTCTAGAACCATCACGATAAATAGTAACGCCTTTGCAGCCTAACTCATGCGCTGACATATATACATTGCGTACGTCATCCTCTACGGCTGAATTGGGAAAGTTGACTGTCTTAGAAACTGCGTTGTCCGTATATTGCTGGAAAGCTGCCTGCATCTTTATATGCCATTCGGGAGCTATATCATGTGCGGTAACGAATACACGGCGTACGTCCTCAGGGATTTCTTGGAAATCTTTGATTGAGCCTTTCTCCGCTATTTTGCTCATCAACTCCTCAGTATAAAACCCTCTTTCTTTGGCAACTTCAACAAAGACAGGATCTGTTTCCACCATCCTCTCATTATCTAAGCACTGGGAACGGTAAAAAGATATTGCAAAAATCGGCTCTATCCCGGAACTGCAAGGGCCGGCAATCAAGCTAATCGTGCCGGTAGGGGCGATTGTGGTTAAAGTCGCATTTCTTAATTCAAGTTTGTTTTTTCTATTGTAATATTTACTTTTCTTAAAAGCCGGAAATGTTCCTTTTTCTCCTGCTAGTTCTTGAGATTCTTTCCTTGCCTCCTTTAAAATAAAAGACATTACCTTGTCGGCCAGCTTAACAGCCTCATCGCAATCATAAGGAATCCCCGACCTTAAAAGTAGGCTTCCCCAACCCATTACGCCAAGACCGATTTTGCGAGTTAGTTTTGTCTGCTCTCCGATTTCGGCCAGAGGAAATTTGTTCATATCGATGACGTTATCCAGAAAATGCACGGCCTTATGCACGGTATTTTTTAGTTTTTGCCAATCTATAGTGTAGGAGCCGTTTTCTTTAAATAGCATTCTGGATAAATTGATTGAACCCAAATTGCAGCTTTCATAAGGAAGGAGCACTTGCTCCCCGCAAGGATTTGTGGATTCATATAATCCCAGCTTGGGAGTAGGATTAAACTCGTTCATTTTATCTATAAAAATAATTCCGGGTTCTCCGTTTTTATGAGCCATCTTTATAATTAAATCAAAAACATTTTTTGTATTAAGCCGTTTGACTGCCTTTTTTGTATGCGGATCGATTAAATCGTAATCTTCCTGATTTTCTAACTTTTTCATAAAATCATTAGTGATTGCTACCGAGATGTTAAAATTATTTATTTCTTTGTCGTTTTCTTTGCAGGTAATAAATTCCAAGATATCGGGATGATCGACTTTTAAAATCCCCATATTTGCTCCGCGCCGGGTTCCGCCCTGTTTGACGGCCTGCGTGGCAGCATCGAAGACCTTCATAAACGAAACTGGACCCGAAGCAACTCCACCGGTAGACCTCACAACGCTGCTTTTAGGTCGTAGCCTTGAAAAAGCAAAACCTGTTCCGCCGCCAGATTTATGGATAAGAGCGGTGGCTTTCAAGGTCTCAAAGATTGACTCCATGGAATCATCTATCGGTAAGACAAAACAAGCAGAAAGCTGGCCTAGTTCCCTGCCTGCGTTCATAAGCGTAGGCGAATTAGGCATAAATTCCAGAGTTGTCATCATCTGGTAAAAATTCTCTTCTAATTTAAGTATCTCCTGGGGCTTACGGCCGTATTTCTTATCTGCGGAGGCTATTGCCTTGGCAACGCGCTTAAACATCTCTTCCGGAGTTTCAACAATTTTGCCGGTGAAATCTTTTTTAAGGTATCTTTTCTCTAAAACTATCTTAGAATTTTCTGATAAATTAAGCGCCATTACCTTTTCGCCTCCTTTCTGCACGGACTTTCAATCTTATCATATATATTGTGGTTTGTAAAGAAGAAAAATACTACATATAGTGTTTAGATGAAAATGAATTCTATATTCAACTAAAACTTTCTTGATTTTTTTTGATGTTTTGAGGATTATGCTGGAAAATAAAATTTATTTATGAAGGACTCCTCAAACAGAAATATTCTATCACTATTTATCTTTTTGTCAATATTTTATTTCTGCGGAAACTTTTAAGAAACATTAATTACGATTTAATTCTCTGGCGATCTCGACACATAAAACGTGAATCTTCTTTGCTAGCTCCAAATCTAATGTCCCGCAACCGCAACTGGGAGTAATTAATCCTTCTTCTTTCAGAATCCCATCGGATTTCTCAATTGCCTGTTTTATTTTATTGATTAAATCTTTTTTTGAAACTTTAGATTCAATAATTTCTGAATTAGGGACAATGCCCCAAGCCAAAATCCCGCCCTTATCTATAAATTTCTTTAATTCATTCTTATAAAGCAAAAGGTTATCTAAATAATTATATGCATCGAAGCTTAAGATATCCACTTGGGTCTCTAGAATTATCGACCAATCGGTATTTCCGCAACAATGTATGCCGACAATCGCATTTCTCTTGTGAATTTCCTGAATTACTTCATTAATATCTTTTATTATCTGTTTTTTGTCCAATGAGACAAAACTGGAACCGACAGAAACCAGATATGGTTCATCAATAAAAATAATTATTTTTGATTTAGGAGCTACTTCCTTAATCTTTTCTATCTGCCAAGCAGCTTTCATCGCCAAAACTTTTACAACGGCCTGATAAAGCTCCTGATTATAAATAATCGCCTGTTGTTTTTGGTCTTTAACCGATAATCCAAAACTGACAGGGCCAATGAGTTGACCTTTGAAAAAATCCAAATTTGTTTTAGGGATTAAATTTAACATCGAATAAAAACCCGAAGCATAATCTTCTGAGACCAAGAAATAATCTAAATTTGAGTCGAGGTAATTCTGCAAACAGTTTTCTAATGCTTTAGAAAAATTATCTGAGTCGGTATTAATAAAAATTGTTTTTTTATTCTTGTCTGTTTCTACTGAAGGCAGGCCTTGTGAAAATTGTACATACATATTTTCTAGAAAATCTCGACGGGTAAGTTGCGGCCAAAAAACAAGATCTTGTCTAAAATTTTCGAGAATAAACTGACAGGCTTCTTCTGCCGAAACAAAAGGGATACTACCAATGCCACTGGCAAGGAATTTTTTATTGAAGAATTTTTTCACGACAAGAATTTTATTTAGATTTATTAGATAGGTGCGCGCAGGATTCTCTGATTACAAGCTCTGCTGGCAAGATTTTTCTTATAGGAGCTTTAGCTTTGCCTGACATTAATTTATTCAATTCTTTAACTGCTTCCTCAGCCATATGGAAGAAGGATTGCTTCACTGTTGTTAAAGAAACTGGGCCGTATAAACATGTAGGATTATCGTCAAAGCCGATAATCGAAATATCTTCAGGGACCTTCAGGCCTTTTTCCAATATCACCTCTATGGTCTCTAGAGCCATATCGTCGCTTCCTGCAAAGATAGCTGTTGGCAGTTCTTTAAGGCCCAGTAGCTTCTCAGCAGCAATTCTGGCTGACCTACGAGAATAATCACCCTTAGTAATATATTCTTCTTTAATAGGAATATTTTTATTCTTTAAGGCTGCTTTGTACCCGTCCAGCCTCTGCATCCCGCATTGCGTGACCGGATCTCCGGCGATAGTGGCAATTTTTCTGTGGCCTATACCTATTAAATATTCTACAGCCTTTTTTGCGCCATTAAAATTATCCACGGCAATATAGCTGGCGGATTCAGAATCGAGAGCATTATTTATAACAATGCTTGGTATTTCTTCATCTAAAACTGCCTTTAAATCTTTTTCATTGCCTACGATATCTGCGAGAATTACTCCTCCCACTGTGCCCAAATTAAACGTATTGTGACCGCTAGAAATATGAAGCAGCAAATCTAATTTTAATCTTTCGCAGGCGAAACCCACGCCCCGGATTACCTCCATGCCAAAGAAAGAATGGAATATCCCTTCATAGTGCGGGATTACCAATCCGACGGTATTGTTCACGCCTTTTGCTAAGCGCTGAGCGGTTACATCCGGACGGAATTTGAGTTTAATAATAGCCTCTTGGACGCTTTTCCGGTTTGAATCGGTTACGGTGGGAACGTTGTTGATAACCCTTGAGACGGTAGTGATTGAAACACCGGCTAATTCTGCAACATCTTCAATACGGATCTTCTTATGATTCACTTTATCTAAGTTTTTAAGGCGTGTTTACTAAATCATCAACGCTGATTTTCTCGCTGGAATATTTTATATCGGCTGCGCATATATCTTTACGAACCTGTATAACCTCAACTGTCCCGATATGTTTATTTTTCTTAAACACCCTAAATATATCACCGGCTACAACACCATTATCTTCTCCGATATTGATAATTACGAAATTATTTGCCTCATTGACAGAAAGAACCTTCCCTGTTTTATCTTGCAGCTGCGACGTTGCGGTAGCGCCTGCGCGCACTATAATCGGCGGAAGCTGGATTGATTCGGTTGCTTGGGCGCCTTCTTCGGAAAGCTCCATTCCCAGAGAAGCTTCGATTTCTCTTTTCATCTCAAGAAGTTCATTCATGCGGCCCGTGAGAATCTGCTCCGTGCTGGTAATACGTTTATCCAAATCGTCTTTTTCATTCTCTAATTTTTTTAATCCCTTCTCAAGCGCAAGTTTTGCGGTGGAAAGATCCTTCACCTGTCGACGTAAAGCCATATTTTCTTTCTTGATATTATCGATTTGCTGTAGGACCGCGACCTTATCTGACTTCTCCCTCGCCAAATCAGTAGACAGGCTTGCGACGAGCTTCTGGTTATACGTTACTTTTCTTTCAAGCTCCTCTTTCGTCTGCTGAAGAAAACCAAGCTGTAACTCTACATCAGTTTTCTCTTTCTTGACTTCTTGGAGCTGCGCGGTTGTATCATCAAGATTATCTTGCAAATCTTGCAATCTTAGCGCAAGATCAGCTTTCTCTTTAAGGACTTCTGCCCAATAACCTTCGGCACTAACCACATGTTGTGACTCTGCAGATGGTGCTTGTGCTACTGCGGCGGGTTTTGTTCTGATTTTTTCTATCAGATCTTCTTTCTCTCTGCTGACTAATTCGTATTTGTTCCGCCATTCTTCGCGTTCGGTGGTAATTCTATCGATATCGCTTTGTATTGTTGCAAGTTTATCTTGGAGCCTGCGCTTTTCACTTTCCAGCCGCTCAAATTGAGCCTGCAGGCCTGCATTCTCTTCTTTCAAAGACTCTGCTTTGCCTTTGTATTCCTTTACAACGTTTTGTTTGGCCACATTAGCCTGAAAAACAAATATAAGGCTTATTGCTAAGACGGCGGCTAAAGCAATAATTATAAGCTTTGACCCTTTTTCCATCTAAATATCCTCCTTCTTTATAAGTACGATCTCTAAAATTTAATACTCAAATATACAGATAATAACCCTTAGTCTTTGTATACCACAGAGTATCATCCAGTTCAAGAAAAATCTATTAAAATTTAAAGAAATATCTTTAAGATTGTGCAAAAATCTTCCGGACTATAAGACTTGCCGCTCCCAAGGCAACTGAATTCTTCTCTAGCTTAGAAGGAATAATCTTTACGCTCTCAGCCATCTCCTCGAATGACCACTCGGCAACAGCGTGTTTTATCGTATCCAGAAACACGCTTCCTGCCTCTTCAATGCCGCCTCCGATTATAACTACTTCGGGATTAAGGAGATTGACCAAAAAGGCAATCTTTATTCCTAAGCGCTTAGCTGCAGATTTTACCAAATCAGTTGCCAGGCCATCTCCCTCTTTGGAAGCCTGGAAGATATGTCTTAATTTTATATTCTCCGGTTTACCTTCAGCTAAATCCAAAATTCTGCTCTTCACTCTTTGGGAATCTTCAGTCGCTGATAAATTCTTTCTGGCGTCTTTTACTAATCCTAAATCTGCCTCCCAGCGTTTCAATAAGCAATTCTGGCCGAATGAACAGTTAAACAGAATATCTTCTTTTGAATTATCGATAGAGATCTCTCCGGCGCTTCCGGTAAAACCCCGGTAAATTTCTCTATTTATCATTATCCCGCAACCGACACCGGAAAACATATAGATTACGTTTGCAATCTCTGGCTCAAGGCTTAACCATTGTTCCGCAAAACAGGCGACGGTTGCGTCATTCTCAATGATGCAAGGGATATTAAATTCTTTCTCGATAATTTCTTTTAACGGCAAATATACGGATGCATAAATACAGCCTTTATTGCCGACTTTTTCCGGCCAGCGGATAGTGCCGGTTTTGTGATTCACTATTCCTGCTATACCGACGCCGATACCGTTTATTTTAGATTTTTCGCCTGCCGATTTATCCAGCAGCTCGCGGATAATCTCAATTACTGAATCGACCACCTCTTTTACCGAAGTATCGCTACGGTCTTTTTCTACCCTGTTTAAGATATTTCCGCTTAGGTCTGTAATCAGACCTACCATGCTGGATAAGTTTAATCCTACGCCCATGGCTAAAGAGGCCCCTGAGTTTAGATCTAAAAGCAAGGGTCTTCTTCCGCCGGCAGAAACATCCAGATCTTTTTCAAAAACTAACCTGGATTTTAAGAAATTATCGATATAATTAGATACAGTGACAATGTTTAACCCGGCAAATTTAGAGATATCGGTT
The DNA here is from genome assembly GCA_043819095.1 of Candidatus Omnitrophota bacterium. Taxonomy (GTDB): domain Bacteria; phylum Omnitrophota; class Gorgyraeia; order VGKH01; family VGKH01; genus JBDRFF01. The sequence goes on along the minus strand of JBDRFF010000033.1, from coordinate 18,232 downwards.
TTACTTATGGGGCCGGAGCGTCTTATCGTCTCTAAAATTACTAAATTTTTTCTTTCTCTCTCGGTCATTACCTCCCCTTTCACTCCCAGGGGTTTCATAAAGTCACCGCCATGCTTTCTCCGCGGCTTTCAACATATAGAACTTACAATTTTTATTATTATAACAGAGAAATAACATATATTGCCACAGTTTTTTTAATTTTTTTTGATTTTTTATAATAGAAGGGGTGCTTGGATAATAAAAAAGGGCGGCAAAAACTCTAACTTTATTCGTAAACTATATCATCCATGTAGAAAGTGCAGCCATTAGGGTTTGCATCAAGGTTTGCTGACCAACAAAAGCCGCCGCTTATATATGAAATATCCTTGCCGCCTAAATCTATGGTATATTTCTTCCACTCTTTGGTCAAAAATACCGAGTCGATACCTGCGGTATCAGAATCGGGATAATCGCCTGTGATGCCGCCCATCTTAAATTCCCCAATTCTTTCTCCGCCCTTTTCTCCTTTGGCCCAAAAGGTAAGTTTTTTTGCTCCGGTTAAATCAAAGCCGCCTTTTTTGTTTCCCCAGTTCTCCGCAGGATTCTGCCAGTAAATACCGACCCAACGTTTCCCCGTGGATGCAGCTGATGTATAAACAATCTTTATACATGTTTTTCCAGAATGGGGATTTTCCGTTGAGGCATCATTACGAATTATATCAATACCTTCAACATTATCACCCATCCAACCGGAAGGAATAAAATGATTACTAGGAGAACCTTTATCCGTATATACAGAAAACGGTTTAAAATCACCGGCAATTACTACAGGCTGGTCGCTCATTATATCGACCTGCTCGATGACGGTCTCCTCGTTAGCCTCTTGTGTATTTGAACCGCAACCCATAATTACAGAAGAAACTAAAAATATTCCTACGACTATTAAAATCTTTGACTTCATTGCGTTCATCCTCCTTTCTTTAAATTGCTCCTAAAAGTTTATTGCATTTCCGCTAATTTTTCTTTTGCTGCATCTGCAGGCTTCCAGAACCAACCCTTCGGATCCCAGCATTGTGAATAGGGATAATTTCTTATAAGAGTGATGAAGACCTCTTTGGCCTCTTGAGTTTTTCCCGCTTTCATCAACATATCACCTTTGATAAAAAGGCAAGTCCCTACATCGTTCAATGCCCAAAAAGAAAAAATATGTTCTTTTGTCTCCCAGGGATATTCTTTTAAAGACGTCTGCATCTTTTTTGCATCGTCCTTATAAAGCTCGATGCATTTGTTTGTATAGACAAGAACTGCATCCAACTCATTTACAGCCAATGCCTGCCATGCCTTTCCGGTTAATGTCACCGAACGATAATCTCCGAAATCATAGATTTTCCCTTCCAGCAATCCTCTAAGTTTTTCTCTGGCAGCCTCTGCTGGTTTCCAAAACCAACCTTTCGGATCCCAACACTGTGCGTATGAATATTGATTAATAAGAATATTGAACGCATCCTTGGCTTCTTCCAACATATCTGCCTTAAGATATGCCTCGCCTTGGATGTAAAGACACGTTCCCACATCATTTAATGCCCAGTAGCTGAATATTTCTTGATTGGAACCCGCAGGGAAATCATCTAACGATGCCTGCATCTTTTCTGCCTCTTCGCCATATAGCTCGATGCATTTGTTTGTGTAGGCAAGCACTGCCTCGATATCTTCGCTGCCTAAGGACTGCCATGCCTTTGAGGCAAGGGTAACTGACTTCATATCACCGAAATCATATTCCTCTGCGATTGCTAAAGGCGCAACAACACCCAGAATTGAAACTGCCAACAATACCGAAATTACCTTATTCATAACTTTTCCTCCTTTGTACTGATTACATTATTATTTTATTAAGTCTTAAAAAAGTCAACAAAAATTTTTTATAAACTCACCTCCATAATTTTTGATATGTGTAATAACTTTTACGCAATATCCTCGAAAAAGGGCTACTCCCTCCATCGCCCTGACCGCAGATACCGAGCCACTCTTCATACATAAACCCTTCGGGGAAAGGACCTCTAAACAGGCCTTCTGTATCATGGATATATGGTTCGTATGCCTTCCACCATTCGTCGAGCCATTCAAAAATGACTCCTCCTAAAGCATTGCCTACGCCTTCTGCGTAAACCATATTATACTCGATATCTTCCCAACAGCCAAGATGATAATCTGATTGAAGCTCTTCCGCATCTTGAGAAGTCCCGCTCTCCAAGTAAGCCGGACAACCGTATTCAGTAATAAATGCGGCTTTGCCTGTTGCATCATAAACCTGCTCCCAAAAAGAACCGAATCCGTAATCGCCGCGATAGGCATTAGCGGCAAAAATATCTACGTCCGGACAATATTTCGCAAAGATATCCAGAAAAAGCGTGTCGCCGTTTGCGATTGCAACGGGATGATTTTGATCTAAAGATTTAATTAGCTTTGCAGCTTTATTAACAAATTTATAGAATGCTTCGGGATTCTTATCGGCATTACAGGCAACGCCGTAATTATTTTCATTACCCAAAAGCCACATAAGGATATAGGGCTCATCCTTATATTCTGTCACCATATTTTTAACCGACTCCAGCATATTTTTCTGATGTTCGGGGTTTGCATAATCCGTTCCCTCGTACCAGCTGGCGCCAGAACCGATAGCATACTTTCCCATAAAATCGCCCATGATAACGCGAATACCGTAATTCTTATAAAGGTCTCTTAATATTTCTTTTTTAATCTCAAGCGGCTGGATATAGACTCTGAGAGTATTGAGCCCCATCTCTTTCATTAATCTGAAGTCTCCTACTGCCGGCTCGTTCATATCCTTTTTTCCGTTTCGATTTTTATCCACCCAGGCATCGTAAGGTCCGTCTATCTTGCCGTTTTTATTGTAATCTTCCTCCATCCAATTTAAAAGTGTCCCCTCGTCGGGACTCTGCCCGACTTTTGTGGGCGCATAGGTTGCTGCTTTGATAACATAAGGCTTATCATCCACTAAAAGCTGCCAATGATTATTTTTATATTGCACTAATCTTACTTTGCCTTTACCGATTTGCCTCTGAGGATTTTTATCCATGGGCTTTCTACGAAGAAAACAAAAACGATCCTTGATTTTATCTAATAAGCAAATTTTTCTTAACCTGCCCGGATTTGCGATAACAATATCATTGCGGACATTATTATCAAAGCCGTTCTTTATTGCGATCTTCGCATCTTCAAGTCGCAATCCCAGCTCTGGGTGTCGACGGATAAGAAAACGGACCTTGGCAATCGCAGCCTGCCCCGGATACCAAGGCGTGCGCCAATAGGTCCAACCGATGCTTCCAGGAAAATACACAACAATAGAATAATATGCCTTGATGGCATGATTGATATAACCTGCTCTTTCTAGCGCCATGCCGATATAAAACATCTTCACGCCCCAGGGTTCGGATGAAGTTGCCCATTTGTAGAAATTTGCTTCCAGATCATCGCCGTAAAGAAAATCCCATTGATTACCTTCGAGCCTGCCCTGTTTTCTTGCCTTTTCATAATTAGGATCCCTGATCACAGAGCCGCAATTAGGATATATCCCTTCGCCAACAGCATCACAAAGCCCTTTCTGATCCGTAATCTCGTATTTATAATTCGTTGTTCCCAGGCTAATAAACTTCCCGTATTTTTTATAATTGACTATTTTTTCGCTGCCCAGATCTTGAAGCTTAAGTTTGGTTATGATGCGAGGCTTTGTTTCGGTCTTGACTTTTTCTTTTTGCTGCTCCAATTTATCGATACTTATTTGACTTTTTTCAGCCACTGACCAGAACCAGCCGCGCGGATCCCAAGCCTGGGCAAATTTGTAATCCTTGATTATAAGCCTGAATATCTCTTTTGCCTTGTCGAATTCTCCCTGCCGCATAAAAGATTCTGCTTGGATAAAATAACAAGTGGCGACATCGTTTAATTCCTGATATGCGCCCTCTTTTCCTTCAGATGGAAGATCCGTCAGCAACGCCTGTTGCCCTAAAGCATCATTTTTGTAATTTTTTATGCATTCATTTGTAATTTCCAAAACTTTATTCCAGTCTCTGTTTCCTTGCGCCTCACGAGCCTTAAGCAGATATTCGCCAGAAGAAAGAACTTCTTCACTGCAGGCTGCAGGCTGCAGGCTGCAGGCAAATATTAAACAAAAAATAACAACGCTTGTAGCTTGTGACTTGTAGCTTGTGGCTTTCATCCTACTAACACTCCTACGGTAATACCCTTGATGATATACTTCTACATCAACTTATTTTGGCGTTTTGATATCTAACCCTAGTCCCGTCTTTCTCCTCTGCGCCTTTCTTCTTCTACTCGTTTTTCTTCTGCTCGTCTTTCTCCTCTTCGCCTTTCGACCTGCGCACGAATCTGATAGGCCTTGTCTTCGGTGATCGAGAAGGTCCTAATAATGAAAATAGCCGCCAGAGAGGTTATAATCGGAATGCCAATATCAAAAATCCTCATCTTCAATAAAGCGCTGGCTGTCTGGTTAAGGCCTAATTCAACATTGAAACCACTGGCATTAAGAAGAAACCCAGAAATAAGCGATGTAACAGCAAGCCCAAGCTTTACCATCCACCAATAAATAGCCCCGAACATACCTTCTCTGCGTGTGCCGGTCTCAAGTTCATCCACATCGCAGACATCGGCGACCATAGAATTGACCAATGTAAAGAGCGACCCCAGACCAAATGCGATAAACGGAGCAGCGATCAACAGTAAATAAGGATGATCAGGGTTATAACCGATCCATTTCAAGGCATAACCGATGATCGAAAGGCTAATAGTGATCAAAAAGGTCTTTCGCTTCCCGATCTTAGTCGAAATCCAGGTAACCAGGAAGATCACGCAAAAAGTACAAACTGCACTAACCGATCCAAACCAGCCAAGCAATGTTCCGCCGTTTGAATAAGCCGCGTCAAGTGTTTCAGAGCGGCCAAAAACATAGAAGAAGATGACATAGGCGGAAAAAGCGGAGGCAAGCATGAACCCGTTAAAGATCAGAAATGTCGCCGCACAAAGCTTAACAAATGGTTTACATTTAAAAGTAATCGCCACACCCTTAAGAAAATCTTTCAAGGTGTTCAAACGACCCTTTTCTCTTTTAGGCTTCGGTAAGTCAGCGAAATGCTCTTTATTGAAGATAGCCGGCAAAATACCACCGACTATAATAAAACCACCGATAAATACCGCAAGAACTCGTGCCCCATGAACAATATCGGTAAACATGCTCTTATTGTTCATGATCTTGAAAAACCAGGGGGCAATCACCCAGGCAATTTGAGCGACAAAGTTGCTGACCCCTTGCAGCCGTGTACGCTCGTGATAGTCGGGTGTCATCTCATACCCCATTGCAATCCAGGGGATGGAATAGCAGGTAAATCCGACGAAAAAGAGGATCTGGATCCCCAAGAAATAAACAACATAGAATATTTCAGGGCGGCCGGTATATAATTGGAAGAGCAAGGCATACAAAATTCCCGCAGAAATAGCCCCAAAGAATATAAACGGCCTGCGGCGCCCGTAGCGTGTGCGGATATTATCTGAACTGTAGCCGACAAGAGGATCTAATACAGCATCAACTATTCGGGGAATGAATCCAACGAGGCCCACTAAAGCGGGATTCACGCCTAATCCGAGGTTCAAAACAATGACCATCGCCCCGATAGCGGCAGCCTGAAGGCTATTAACGAGTGCTCCTATACTGTATACGGCTTTCTGAAAGATAGGGACGCGATCTGCGCTGGCTGTGACATGATGTTTTGGCTGACCAGCTGATTGTTCCATTAATCGACCTCCGTTCTTTTAAGTAAATTAATGATAATAAGGTAATAATTATAACAAATAAACCTGGTGTAAGCAAGATTAAACAATTTTTTCATGGGTTTACCACCTGGGAAGTTACTCCCTTGACAATATACTTCTGCATAAACAGGTACACGATGATTATAGGCAGGGCCGCTATGGTAAGTCCTGCCATCAAAAGTGGGTAATTAGTCAGGAACTCTCCCCGGAACATCATCAACGCCCGTTGAAGGGGCATCAGGTTTTTACTGTCAAATATTATCAAAGCCAGCACATATTCGTTCCAGACATTCAGGGCGTTAAAAACCACCACCACCGCAAGCGCCGGCTTGGCAAAAGGCAGAGCCACATGCCACCATATACCCAACTTTGAGCACCCGTCGATGCGCGCAGCATCTTCAAGCTCTCTTGGCATCTTATCAAAAAAGGTTTTCAGCAAAAATATACTCATAGAAAGCCCGACGCTGATCATGCAGAGGATATAACCCAGCTGGGTATTACGTAGGTGTAATTTATTCAACAGGACAAATAAAGCCACGAAGCTGCCTGGGATAGGAATCATCATTGCCGCTAAAAACATATAGAACAAAAATTTCCTTCCTCTAAACTGCAGACGGGAAAATGCGTATGCCGCCAAAGACGATATAAGCACGATCCCGACAACAACGCATACCGTATAGATAAGGCTGTTTAAGAAATACACGCCGAAATTACCCTTAGTCCAAGCAAGATAAAAATTCTCCCAATGCATCTGCTTAGGGATCAAACTCATATCGGTAAAAACGGTCTGCTGGGTTTTTAAAGCGCCCCCCAGCATCCAAAGAAGCGGAAATAAACATGCCACAGAGACTGTCAGCAAGAACGTGTGCGTGAGGATCTGCCCGAATATCTTTTGGAGTCGATAAAACATTTCTTATGCCTTTTTTAGCTGATTGGAAATCCTTAATTGGATAAACGATACTACTACCAACATCAATCCAAACATCATCGCCTGAGCGCAGGCATAGCCAAAGCGCGATGAATCGCGCATGACAGCCAGTATTCTTAGAACCGGCACTGAGGTATGCCCGGCAAACTCTCCACCCACTAATCCCAGGATCAATGCGAACGCCTGCATTGTTCCCAGGACGGTAAGTATCGCCACCAGCCCAATCACCGGAACCATCAAAGGAATAGCGATCTTCTTAAAATAATCCCAGGCGCTGGCGCCATCCACGCGCGCTGCCTCATAAAGTTCTTTGGGTATCATCTGTAAGCCCGCAAGGAAAATCAGAAACGCCCAGCCAAACCCTTTCCAGCTGTGCACTAACGCCACGGTGGTAAGGGCGATCTTGGGGTCATTGAGCCAACTTTGCGCAAACTGCCCCAGACCCATGGCAATAAGGCCGTGGTTGACCATATTCGCGCCGTCCACATCGTTGATGATAAAACGCCAGACCATCCCCACCACTATTTCCGATAAAACCGGGGGGATAAAAAATATCACCCGGTAAAAATTCTTCATTTTTATTTCGCGGTCGCAGGCCCAGGCCAACAAAAAGGCCACAGCATTCTGCAGGGTCAGGGCAATCAGGGTGATATACCCGGCATTGCGTATTGACTGCCACCAGCTAGGGTCTTGGGTGGCAATATCCTTAAAATTCTGGAACCAGATAAAAGTCTTGGTGGGCAATATTCCGTCCCAGTCGAACAGGCTCAAATGAAATACCCAGAAAAAGGGTATGATATAAAATATGGTAAAGATGATGACTGCGGGCAGGACGAAAAAGTAATTTTCCAGGTTTGATTTAACTCTCATAAGCGGATAACTTAAGTTATTTCTTGCGTGCCAGTTCGCGTTCCTTTATCTTCTGCACCTCGGAGGCAACCTGTCGAGGTGTTTTCTCGCCGAGAATAATCGACTGGATACCCTTATCAAAGGCCTCGATCACCACCGGATATTCCGAAACCCCCCAGATGCTGGGGTGCGTGGTGTAATCCATATCATCGGCGAACTGGGAAAGAATCTTAGGGATGCCTCCCAACGCATCCTTATTGGAAGGCAGATTTCTAGTCTGTCGCGAAAGATACTCCTGCTTCTCTTTGGCGGTAAACCATTTAAGGAACGCAATCGCCATTTCCTTCTTCGCTGAACGGTCGTTGACCAGAAACGACGACCCCGCCCCGCCCCAGATGGCCATCGGGAAGCCCTCGTTTACCGCCGGCGGCAGCATGACGCCGTAGTTTAGAGTAGGATTCATACCCTCATACACATTCACGCACCATGAGCCGTTAAAGGCGAACGCGACTCTTTCGTTGGCAAACAGCTGCTCAGCGGTCTTGTTGATCATCGTCAGCAAGCCCTTCGCCAGGATACCGGCATCCTTCATTTCCTCGAAAAGGCTTAAAACCTTTATCCAGTCGGGATCGGTATACGCCACCTCGCCGCGGATAGTAGAAAGCACTTTAGCCTCTCCCATGATATTAAACGCATAATTTGAGGCGAAACAGTCAATCATCCATATCTCGCTCCAGCCGGAAACCAGCCCCTGAATGCCGAATTCCTTAAGCTTCTTGCCTGCGGCGATGAATTCCGCCCAGGTTGCAGGCGGATTTTCTGAATTAAGCCCTGCCTTCTTCAATAAGTTTTTATTGTAAAGCATTTCAATGGTCATCACATCAATAGGAATTCCATAAATGCCGGGCTTCACACCATAAACATCGTCGGATTTGAATTCATTAACCCCCAAGGCGTTTGGAAAAAATGTTTTTTTCCAGGCGGAATTATCTTTTTCTAATTCAGAGGTTAATTCAGCTACGTGGCCGCCCTTAACAAGAGAGGCAAAATCTCTTTTTTGGCTTAAAATACCTACGATATCAGGAAGGGTTTTACCTTGGGCTGCGGCACGCACCTTCTGGGAATATTGATCAGAAGGAGCGTATAATTCGAAATTGACTTGTATGCCGGTTTCTGCTTCGTACGCCTTAGCGAGCTCTTGGAACGCTTCGTCTCTGTCTGTCATCCAGTGCCAGACAGTTATGGTAGGTTTTTGATCTTTTTCTTGTGGGGCACAACTAAAACAAAACAGAAGAGCGCACATTATGACGCACAAAAAAGCTCTCCTCATTATACCTCCCTATCATGAAAAACCTTCTTTTTGAGGGGAACAAAAAAGGGGCCCTATCAACCCCTGATTGTTCCCCTCTTGTTTAGTTATTATGGATGTATTTATCCATAATCCGTGGCTTTCTATATGTATTTTCATTAAAATTGACCTCTAGATAGGTTTGAGTCAAATTTTTTCTAACCCTTTAGAGTATAACACATTACGAATAAAAAGTCAAGACAACGCTTTCTTTGGCAATTTAGCCCATTACTACCTTGACTTTGTGGGTTTTTCGGTCGGAATAAGGCTTGATGAGATTGCCCTCTATCAATTCCCCGTCAACATAGACTTTCCTTACGCCGTGCTGTACGCCTTTGGGGTTTTCGATCTCGATATCGTAGGTTGCACCTCTAAAAATGCGTTTTATGGAACATTTTTTCCATTTGGAAGGAATACAGGGATCAACTATTAATCCGTTATAACCCGGCCGCACGCCTAATACCCACTGCGTTGCAGCCATAAAATTCCATCCGGCAGTCCCGGTTATCCAGGTAAAAGCCCCTTCTCCGTAAAGATAGGGATGTTCTGGTCCAACGAGATATTCGGCATAGGCAAATGGTTCGGTTTCGTATAAATCATAATCCTTTTGTTTATTAGGAATAATTTTTATCATTGCCTCGTAGGCCTTGTTGCCGTAGCCGGCCATACAATAGGCAACCGTCATAAATGTTGCTGCATGACAAAATACCGCTGCGTTTTCTTTTGTGCCTTCGGAGAACATGCTGATTCTTCCCAAACGAGAATCCCACTGACTGTAAGCAGGTGCAAAAAGCGCGATGCCATGCGGACCGTTTAAATATTTATCAACTGATGATAAAACATCCTTTATCCTCTTTTTGTCGACGATTCCAGCAAGTATTGCCCAAGACTGGCTGTTTATATAAATCTTTCCTTCTTTGTTGACCTTGCTGCCGTATACAGAGCCGTTATCAGTGAATCCTCGCTTATACCATTTTCCGTCCCAGCCAATACCGTTAATGCGTTCGGTCATTGTATGGGCTTTACGAAGATATTCTTCTTTCTTTTCTTGCTCGTCAATTAAATCGGATAATTCGGCTAAAATCTTTAGAGATCTTACTAAGGCTTGGGCAAGCCAGATACTTTCGCCTTTTAATTTTATTCCCGCCGCGTCAATTGCATCATTCCAATCAGCATGGCCGATTAAAGGAAATCCTCTTTCGCCAACATCATTAAAACAGAAATTTAAATTTTTTTCCAAATGTTCAAAAAGCGTTCCTTCGCCATCGGTAGTTGCTCCGCCTTTAAAATTCTCATCTATTTCCCACCCCTTTATATAGCGGTCTTTAAGATAAGAGACATATTCAAACAGGATATCCTTATCGCCTGTTTCCTTAATATAGCTGGCTACAGTCGCGGTAAGCCAGATCTGATGGTCCTTGTTAGGCCGATGTCCTGCCGGACCGGTTGTATCTGACCAGCCCGGAGCAGATGTCCCGTCTTTTTTGATTAAGGATGCGATCTTTAGAATCTTCTTTCGGGTGAGCTCAGGATTAATTGAAACAATACTTTCAGAATCCTGACAAGAATCACGATATCCTCTTCCTCCGGAACCTTCGTGATAATACGATGGTGAGCGAGACCAGAAATTACAGATATATAATTGGTATTTAACCCAGATATTTGTAATCAAATCAAAATCTTTATCCGGTGTCTTTATCACGGCATTATCTAATATGCGCTTCTTCCAAATGTTTTGCGTATCTTTTAATGCCTTCTTTGCACCTGAAACTTTACAGAAACTTTTAATCATATTCCGTGCTGACATACCATCAGATTGGCCCATCACAATAACAAACTCTTTTGTCTCTTTGGCTTTCAATGTGATGTTATGTTTAAAACAAGCGATCCCGTCTTCGCCGGAACAGAAATCACTATTTTTAAATTTACCTGATAATATGCTGGCTGGATTCTGCTCAGTATTGTATCGGCCTAAAAAATGCGTCTTTCTTGTGGCATGGCCGTTGACTGCGAGGCTGGATGAGAAAAACGCCTGTTCTTTAAAAGGTTGGATATTAAAATCGCCCCAGGCAGCGGTTTTCTTGGCGAAAATCGTCTTAGTTGTTTTATCAAACCAGACTCGGTTGTAGAGATTCATAATATTTCGATAACCAAGCTCCGTGTGATAATCGCCCAGCAACCATTCCACGTAGGGATAAACTTCCAGGCTTCTGCTTTTACTTGTTTTATTTGTAATTTTTGCCAGCCAGACTTCACAATTGCCTTTTTCCGGGACAAAATAAGTCACTTCGGATTCGATTCCATTACAAACGGTTTTTATTATTGTATAGCCTAATCCGTGACGGCATTCGAATTTTTGTGGTTTCTCGCGGACCGGCTGGTATGTAGCTGACCAGAGCTTTTTTGTCTTAGGTTCTCTTATATAGATATATTTTCCCGGCCGGTCAAAATGCCAGTTTTCAGGCAACCAGCGGGTGATCCTGTCCGAACGGCAATCTTTAAAAAAGCTGTAACCGCCGGCGCAGTGTGAGATTATCGAGCAGTACCGCTCGTTGGTGAGATAATTAATCCAGGGACGAGGAATCTCAGGCGTGGTGATGATAAATTCCAGACCGTCTTCTGAAAAATGTCCGTATTTGTTTAGATTATTAGACATACTTTTTTATTCTTTTTGGAAGTTCCGCCGCCCCTTCGGGCGTCAGGGTAAAAAGCAGTTTAACATAGAGATTTTTGCTGGTCAAGAATTTTCTAAGATTAAATTTGAATAATAAAAGGTAAGAAATTAATCGGCTTGAACAAAAACTTCAGGGCCATCCCAGGCGCTGGTGGCGTATTTGTCTTTTCGCGTTCCGATTAACAAGACATTGTATTTTCCATCGGCATCAGCCTGGATAGATAATTTTTCTTGTGCTTCATCAACTTCGCCGTATGCAGCTCCAAAATGGCCTTTTGCAGTAATGCAGACTATATCATCTTTATTAAGGAATTTATAATAATCGGGAAGTTCGATAGTTGCTTCTCCGCTTACTACGTCAACTGTCCATCGATAAATATTATCGCCTGCGGTGGGAGCTTCTACAGAAGAATGCTTTAGGAATGTGCCTTTAGGTTTATCTGGATCCGGATGAGGAATCTTAAAAGTTTTAGAACCACAAACAACCTCATAAGCATTGATAATATCGGCGTTGATACGGGCGTTGGAATAACTATTACCGCAAACACAAACTGGCCACGTATAACCACACCCAGGAGGACCGGGGCAAGGACAAGGACAAGGAGTGGCAGATACAGTTAAATCGCCGCAAATCTTGAATTGGCCGGGAGCTGTTGTTTCGCAATAACTTAAACAACCACCAGCGATATTATACCTAGGTTGTAAGTTTATCGCCACTGATCTAACATGCGTGTTATTTACCCTAGCACAATGCCCCATTGCAATACTGGAATCTTCGCGTGCATCTGTGTAATAACCTGATGCGAAACTATAATTACCGGTGGCTCTTGAGAATCGACCCGTTGCAAAACTGGCTTCGCCGCTTGCTACTGTACGGTCGCCCATGGCAACGCTAGCAAGTCCAGAAGCTACTCCTTGTCTACCTAATGCCACACTATAGTTTCCAGTTGCCTCCGGATAATCACCTGATGCGAAACTAGCTTCGCCAGTAGCTTCCGCGTGTAACCCCATTGCTGCGCTGTAAAGACCGCTCGCTTTTGTACTACGACCCACTGCGAAGGAATAGTCGCCTATGTTTTGATCATCCCAAAAATCAACACCTGCGCAACAAGTATCATCATCAACTCTACCTGCTCTGAATGCACCTTTTTCCGGAATCCACATTAACCTGTTGCCTATGCCTGATACAGGAGTAACGCCTGAGGCACCGGTATATGTGCCAGTAAACAGTAATGCGCCTCCTTCGAGATGTAATTTAGTAGCTGGGGCATCTGTGCCAATACCGACGTTCCAATCTTCATCCAGACTTAAATCGTTTGGGTAAAGATAATTATCCGGGGGCGGACTTGCAACACCAACTAATGTCCAGTTTTCACCATCTCCGCCACCTGCCTCCACCCAACCCAAAATACCAGCACAATACATCACTGTATCTACTCCTGAACGGGAGCGATATAAAAACTCACCTTCATTGGGATCGCCGCATGGATGAAGCAATGCTTCTGTGCGGGGCTTTAATCTTAAATTCTTATACGTAGCATAAGGTGAAGAATAAATAGTGGTAAGACTGACTGTTTCTTGTTGTGCATAGGCCTTGATACAGAAACAGAAAGATGCAATAACCCCTATGATGACTGTCTTAGTCATAAGGTTTATTTTCTCTCTTTTAGAAAAAGATTGTCTCAACATCTGTATCACCTCAAGAACTATCCTCATTCTGCGGATTCCCGCTTGAGCTCAATTCCGGCTCGTATACCTCCGGACCATCCCAATATTTAATTGCTGCTTCATCTTTTCTTGTCCCGATCAATATAACATTATATTCTCCGTCAAAGTTTGCATAGACGGTTAGAGTCTGTTGATTTTTATCTATCTCACCATATGCCCTACCAAAGTGCTTTACCGGAAAGACTAATGCCATATCGTCTTTATTCAGGAAACTGTAATAATCAGGCAGTCTAATAATTGCTTTTCCATCCTTTACATCCACAGTAAATCTATAAATATTATCACCTGCTGTGGGAGCTTCCACTGCAGAATGTTTTAAGAATGTACCTTCTGGTTTGCTGGGATCGGGATGAGGAATTTTAAATTTAGGACAGGCATAACCTGATACTGTTTCAGCTGTAAGGGTACCATAAGTAGTAGCATCTCCTAGAGTAATCGTTCCTTCTACTTTCAGGTCGCCACAGAGCTTAAATTGATTTGACCTATCTGTGTCACAATGGGGCCAAAGACTTTCTGGAGGAGGACCAATGGTACGAACTATATTATCTAAACTAACTACTGCTGAATAATCATCTAATGCCCATGCCTTTCTATTTAAGGCGATGCTAGAATTACCATGCGCTTCCGAGCCCACGCCCAGTGCAAAACTGTTATTGCCTATTGCCAAGTTCCTATTGCCTATCGCAGTGCTGCCTATGCCGCTTGCTTCGTTTCCCTCACCTATTGCCACACTGTATTGGCCGCTTGCTAAATTTGCCGAACCAATCATTGTACTAGAACCGCCGATTGCTCCACTTAATGATGATGGATTTGATCCTATCGCTGTGCTAGTTGTGCCATCTGCTACTGCATCTTGACCTAGGGCTGTACTATATGTACCAGTTGCTTTAGGACACAAGCCTGCTGCCCCGAAAGAATAACAGCCTATGTACTGTTCGTCCCAGCAATGCGGCCTATAAGGGTTTGGAATATTCCACATGGCGTTGTTAGCCTCACCTATTCTAAGCGCGCCTCTCTCAGGCACATACATCAATCTTGGCCCTCCCTCATGAAACTCTTCAAGCACAGGAACGTAGCCTGACCAACAGGGATATTCAGGGGGAATTGCAGGCGGAGCTCCTGGGTCGAACGTTGGGCCGGTGAATAAAACTGTGCCATCAACATGAAATTTCGCAGCCGGTGTTTCTGTGCCAATGCCAACATGCCAATCCATAGGACTGGCAGTAACTGAATCTGCTGTGTAAAGGGAATCGTCGATTCCGTTCCCGTCTAGATCAGCCAGTATCCAATGTTCGCCTTCGCCAGCTATAGGACGCCAAACTAAATTTATTCCGTCATCATAACAATAGAGCATCTCGCTATCATCACCGTCATAATACATCGATCCTTCCGAACTACATATTGTTCCTTCGCCGTCAAAACCGACTCCGCCTTCAATAGGAAACAATCTTGGCAATGAGTATGTTCCGAATGGTGCAGGAAAATATGTAGTTAGATTGAGAGTATCATCTTGGGCAAGGCAGACTCCGGCAAGACAAAATAGAATCAATCCTGCAAGCATAAAACTAAATATTCCCCTATTAATAATTTTAATCCTTTGGTTCACTGTAGACCTCCGGACCTTGCCAATTTCTAGATGCGTGCTCATCTTTTCTGGTTCCAATTAAAACAACATTATATTTGCCATCTAAGTCTGCTTTGATAGTTAGGCTCTTTTGCTTTTCATCAACTTCGCCATAGCCTCTGCCGAAATTATCCACCGGCGCAACCCAGACCATATCGTTTTTGTTAAGGTACTCATAGTAATCGGGAAGCCTAATCTTTGCTTCTCCGTTTATTACATCTACAGTCCATCTATACAAATTTTCTCCTACAGTAGGAGCTTCTACTGTTGAATGCTTTAAAAATGTACCTTCAGGCTTGTTGGGATCAGGATGCGGTATTTTAAATTTAGAACTAGTTATTGTGTTAAGAGCAGTGGTGTAGACAACATCTCTAGCTTCAATATTACCATGCGTTGTTCCCAGCGTATCATCTACATGCAAGTCGCCGCAAATCTTAAAAGTGTATGGTTCCGTCGCATCTGCTTCGCAGTATGTCCCATCTAATCCTACTGCCATCCTTCTTTGACGGTATGCCTTTGCATCATAACCCCAGGCAATACTTAGCTCAAAGCCAGGATCACATGCTATTGTATTATTGCCTGCTGCCCAACAATAACCTTCTGCGCGGTTGTCCCTGCCCATTGTATATCCACTATTGGCATACCATTGTGCCGTATCAGTACTAATACCCATTGCTAAGGCGTTGCTACCAGTCGCGAGCGTACCTTGCCCCATCGCCACACCATAATCACCGCTCGAGGTCGTATTATTTCCCAGGGCTAAGCTATGATTGCTAGTTGCGGTTGTTCCAAGACCTAGTGCTATGCTATTGCTACCACTTGCAATCGTATTAAAACCTAACGCAAATGAATAATCACCGATATTTGCATCGTTCCACTGAGTACCGTCAACTCCGCCAACTCCGCCAGACCTAAACGCTGCTTTCTCTGGTATAAACATCAATCTTGTGCCTGCGCCTGCCACAGGAGTTGGGCCTATGCCTGCGCAGGCTGCAAGATCTCCTTCGCAACGCACTACTAATCCGCCATCTTCAACGTGCAATAAAGTAAGTGGAGTTGCTGTGCCGATGCCGACATGCCAATGGGGAGAAATAAGTTCATCTAAATTTTTTGGATAAAGATAGTGAGTCTCAGGATTTGCGGCCGGAGCATCAACTAATGTCCAGTTGCCGCCGCCGCCACTGCCAACGATCTGCCACTTGAGATCATCCGCTGTATTCTTACCGCAATAGTATAGACCTGCTTCAGAAAATTCAAGACCACACTGGACAGGGTCATCACAATAAAAAATTATACCTTCGTTATCTAAATTGATATTATCGCAGGTCATGGCGTCGTGGTGGGGATATAGTTGGATTGTCTGATAAACTCCCAGTGGCGAGGGATAATATGTGGTAATAGGAGGCCTGGTTTCTACTTCGGCAAGACAGATCCCGGCGAGGGTAGATGATAAAACCAAAAATAATGTAAGAATTACGAGCTTCTTCATTGCTGACCCCTTTTTGACCCCTATCTTAAAGTTTACCCTATAAAACGGCATTTGTCAATTTACGCTAGTAATTTAATTTCAAGGGGTTTCGGATATCCATCAATATCATCATATATTATTCCCCAATTAACTTACTAATCTTCTCGATTGCCTCTTCGGGCAAATAATAACCTAGATTTATAAAAACCAAGATTTCAGCAGTTTCTGAATCTTGAAAATCTTCCTTTTCTAGAGCGTAACCGATAATCTTACCCACTTTTGTAGCTTTCATGCCTATGCCAGGCGTACTGCTTGAAGTAATCGGGCTTCCTAGATCTATAGCGCCGTTATGGTTATTTACTTTAACATAGGCCTGGCCGACGAGAGCTACAGGAAACCTTTCAATGCCTTCTTTGTTAGACGTAGTATTCCCTAAATGCACTGTAGCAGTTCTGTCGCCTGAAATAACACCTATAAGTCCTTCATCGTAAGGCTGGGAAGATTTAATTATAGCATTATTATCTGCGATACAAACCAACTCTGCCTCTTGGATATCTTCCGAAGCCAAAACATCCATAACCTCGGCAACATCCCAATTCAAATCTCGCCTGGTGCTGGTTGCATCTGTGGTTCCGAAATAAAATCCACCGCTAGCGCAGATATTAAATGTGTTATTGCCATTTGAAACACAATCTGCTACGTCGTTAGAGTCTGCCCAAACAAAAGAACCATCATCATTCGCTTTTGCCCTTCTTCCGCCAGCCCAAGAATATATACCGCTGGCAGTATTACTACGGCCTCCTGAAACAGTGGAATAGTCACCGGAAGCAATATTATTTTCGCCTCCTGAGACAACAGAATAATCGCCGCTAGCAGTATTCTGAAGGCCTCCAGCGACAACAGAATATTCTCCGCTAGCATTATTATTCTGCCCTCCTAATACAGTAGAATATTTACCCATAGCAGTGTTGGGAGGATCGAAGGCGTCCCCTGCAACGTTATTTCTGCCACCTGCAACTGTGGAGTATTGGCCGTTGGCTTCGTTCTGATAACCTCCTGCCACAGTAGAGTAGTGATGTAAGGCAGTATTCTCTCGGCCTCCTGAAACAGTAGAATAATTTCCGCCTGCAGCGTTTTGGAAGCCCCCTGAGATGGTACAATAACTATAATCTCCCCCGGATAATCCTGTAGTACTATCTATACCTAAATTGATATGGGTCTGAAAATTATCTCCCTGCAAGGTTGTTCCGCCCCGAGATATGGCTCCGTCTACCTGCAATCTGGCATTTGGGGTATCTGTTCCAATACCTACATTCCAGTTCAAATCATTTGGATAAAGAACCTCAGGATCGACGCTATCATCTAACGTCCAGAAAGTCTCAGCACCAGCGAATGATTGCCAACTTGGATAGGGAAGCGTGGTAGTGTTGCCGTTACAATATAGTATCTGAATGTCATTAGTAGAATAACTCAATAGACCTACCCTATTTTCGCCTACCTCTTCGCATTGAGCATTTATCGCGATGTCTGATCTAGGATCCAATCTAATCATCTGATATCTCCCCTTCGGTGAAGGATAGTAAGTTGTAATTTTCTGAGTTTCTACATCCCCCGGTGCTTTGGCCTCTGTGGATTGGGAAAAACTACTGCCTACAAAACTAAATAAAGCCAGGCTTATGATTAAAATAAGTATTTGGGTTTTGTAGGTTAAGCGTTTCATAATAGTACTACCTTTGTTCTTCATCTTTGATTAACTTACTGATCTTCTCGATTGTATCTTCGGGTAAATA
>JBDRFF010000032.1:0-4814 GCA_043819095.1 Candidatus Omnitrophota bacterium | reverse complement strand
CCCAACCCTCCAATTCATTAATAGCTGTAGCCACAGATACCGGCCCCAAGGCTGTGGTTTGCTTAGCCAGGTAAGAATATATATTAAATGCGGCATATGCCGGAATAATAATTCTCAGCCTATATCTTTTTTTGTTGGTATCGATCATAATAAAATTTGGAAAGCATTTGGCGCGATTTCCACGCCTTTATGACAAGTTTTATGATAACTCTTAAGGGCTATTTAGTCAATAAAGAATTCGAATAGGTACTATTTGAACACTACTTCTTAAACTGATCCTTTACCCCTTGCTAGTTCTGGACTGCCCTTAATAATTTCTGGGTTGATTTGGGATGGGTAAAATTATTTTTAAGAACGTTCTCTTCTGCGGCGAAAGAATGGCTTATTTCTTTGGCCAGGTCTTCGACTTCCCTCGTCAGGTCTTCGACTTCCTTCTCGGCGTTTATCAAAGGGATGAAATGGTTTTTCTCTTTGCTCAGACCCTCTGCTTTCTTCGCCATGTCGCTTATCAAAGTGGCCAGCAGAAAAATCTCTTTCTCTAGAATGATCTCTGTATCTTGTCTTTCCCTGACGCTGAGAATGACCAAAGGAGTAGGAAGGTTTGGAAAAATTCCGGGTTTCGTTAGGCCTTTGCGCAGACCGGCTAAGCAAAATATCTATTTTCTTCTCCAAAAAAATAACCTGCTGTTGCAATCTCTTGACTAAAGCTAATACTTGCTGCTCTTCTTGTGGTGGGACGAAAGAATCTTCTTTCTCAAAATCTTCGTTCATTTTTCTCCTTTTTTCTGACCAATATTATAGACAATCTTCACAGTTGCTTTCACTATCAACGTCTGCGGAACCTGCTACGGCCGTACCGCCTTTTAGGACCACCATAGAAATGAGTCTTATGTGAACTCTTAGAAAACTGAACAAATCTTTCTCTGGGGAATTCAGGATGCTCCGAAATAGGCAGGGCGGTCTTAATCAGCTTCTCGATATTGCGTACATCTGAACCCTGCTCGGGTGTGGCAAAAGAAATCGCCCGGCCTTCGTGCCCTGCACGGGCTGTGCGGCCGATACGGTGCACGTAGTTTTCGGTGTCATCTGGCAAATCGTAATTTATCACCAGCTCGATACCAACTACATCTATTCCCCTAGAGGCAATATCTGTGGCTACAAGCACTCTATATTTTCCGGACTTAAAACCTTCTAATGCTTCCCGGCGCTGACCCAGCGAACGGTTGGAGTGTATTTCGGCTGCTCGGCAGTTAATACCTTGGAGAAAGCGCGTAATCTGATGTGCATCCCTCTTTGTGCGCGCAAACAATAATACCGAGCCATGATACTGCTTCAGTACTTTTGATAACAACTTTCTCTTGGTATCCTTTTTGACAATAAATAACTCCTGGGTTATCTTCTCGGCCATAGTCCCGGAAGGCGCAACCTCGATGTGCACAGGCAGCTTCATATGCGCGGTAGCAATCCTAATTACATCCCCGGGGATCGTGGCTGAAAACAACATCGTCTGGCGGTCTTTAGGTATATGCTTAACTATATTCTCTATCTGGGGTTTAAAACCCATATCCAGCATGCGGTCAGCTTCATCCAGGACCAAAAACCCGACATCCGAAAGGCGCAGCGTGCGCTGCTGTAAATGATCAGCCAGTCGTCCGGGTGTCGCGATAATAATATGGGGATTTTTCTTTAGTTTACGCAACTGCTCGCGCATAGAAGCTCCACCGATGATCACTACTGTGTTCATCCCGAATAACGGGGCGAGCTTCTGGAAAGTCTCATTGACCTGTACAGCCAACTCACGAGTAGGCACCAATACTAAGCAGCGCTTCTTTTTCTGGGCCATGCGCTGGATAATCGGAATAGCAAAGGCCAGTGTCTTTCCGGTCCCGGTCTGGGCTACGCCAATAATATCCTTACCTTCTGCAACAATAGGTATAGCTTTATGCTGAATAGGCGTGGGTACTGTGAATTTTAGGCGGTCCAACAACCCTAAAACCTTAGGCGCAATACCTAACCCATCAAAATTTGTTCCTGTTGGTGTCATAAATGAACTCTCTGCCATTTCATTGGCGGGCGGATTAATCCCATCGCTTGTGCCCATAGATTTTAGGATATTGGCACAGCGGGATAGCTACCTTTAAATCGTATCGACTTATTCTAATCTATTCCTAGCAAGGTGTCAAGACCAATGAAAAGAAGCCAGGCTACTTTTTCCCCGGATCATACTTCGTACGGTAACCTGGATTTTCTCCAGGACGTAATTTATTAGGGTAATTCCAGTCAGTCTTCACATCGACACTCACGGTCTTAACTTTTTTAAATACCTCATAAGGATTTTCTACTGCTATAAAATCATCAGTAAGAGGATTTCCTTTGCTGCCAACTTTTCCTGCGGAGAAACGCACAGTACCGACCCCCAAAGCATTCTCTAGCGGATTAACTGTAACTTGTATATCTGATATTTTATCATAATCAATTGAGTTGAAATCAATACCCCAGAATCCGCTTCTCATCATCACGCGCTTGTTAGTAATAGCGTAAAAAGTATTTTTGTGGACTAGAACCAGACGCACCATATTTAAAATACTGCCCCAAAAAGGAAAAAGATGCAAAGCAAAAAATGGTACTATGAACCACAAGGACGGACCCTTCTCTGCACTCCCCAGGCCTCTTATGAAACCATAATCTATCGCGCCCCATATCAAGCCAATGATCAAAAATGGAATTCCTGAGCATAGAAAAGGTAGAAATTTGGGCTCGCCTATCCAAATAAATTCTTCGTCACTGTCTTTGACGACTTGAAACTGCTGCGGCAGCTTATTTTGATCAATCATTACCAACCTCCCTAAAATATTTGGTTTAATATTCTTTAGGCCCTACCGATGAATTCACCGGTTTCGGTATTGACTCGCACAGTCTCACCTGCAGAAATATGTTGAGGCACACGCAATACACGGCCGGTTTCCAGTTTGGCGTTCTTAGTCCCGGCTCCGGCGCTACCAGCACGCTGATTGCCAGGCTCAGCTTCAGCCACTTTCAAATTGACAAAAGTTGGTAACTCTAGAGAAGCAGGAGAATTTTTATATTTCATTATCTTGACTTCTAATTGCTCATGTAGGAACCCAGATGATTCTGCAACCATCGACTCTGGAATTGCTACCATCTCAAACGTAACTTGATCCATAAAATAATAATCTTCTCCTTGTTTATAGAGGAAATTGGCTAAAACGATTTCTATGTCAGGTTCATCAAACTTCTCTGAAGACTTAAATGTTTTATCGTGTACCATTGAGTTCAAGAGGTGTTTGACTTTGGCGCGTACCATAGTTGAAGCTCCTCGTGCCGACGGCGTGGCAAAAAATACCTCCAACACCTGATAGGGCTGGCCGTCAATCATAATTATTGCCTTACGTTTTAATTCGTTCGCCCCAAGCATTAAATTAGTCTTCCCCTTGACTTAACCCTGAATTGTCAGAATTTTTAATACCGTTTCTATCTTTCTTATAGAGGGATAACGCCTATTTGTAAACGGTTAAACTCTTAATATATTCCGGGTGTACTGATTTTCCCTTAACAAAAAAACCTAAGTGATTAGAAGAATCGCTCATGCCAAAGCCTGCTCCAAAAAGAATTGGTGGAAATTCTTTAAGAACATCCTTCCATAGTTTTTCATTCAAAAGAGCTTGTAGGCTCTTTATAAACGCTACATCATGGGAAAAATAAACCCCTCTCTCTGAAATTCTTGGCCAAATCGCAGTGATGCATTTTTTTACTGAACTCACGATATCAACATCAGTAAAAGCAAAAGCAATCTTATCAGGGAGATTTTTCTTTAACAAAGTATCTTTGAACCATCCTTTATGAAAAGTTACTACTGATATTTCGCCATATTTTTTTAAATTCCTCTTAACTTGCCCTAGGCCTGCAGACATTTCACCAGATCGCCAAGGAATAAAGAATTTTGTACGCTGTCTTGTATGCAAATCTGTGCCATCCTGGAAACTAATATTTGGCAAGCCTTCAAAGCTATCAAAAACAAACATTTTTTTTCCCAGCAGTTTAGCTAATATGGAAAGTTTTGCAGTGCTGCTACCTGCCCAGCAACCACATTCTACAATCGAACCTGTTGCCTTTATGTTTAAAAGTGCCTCTGCCATAAATAAGACTTCTGTGGGAGCTGTCCCATTAATAATATTTTTGTCGATGGCTTCGAAACGATCGATTATTTCACGGCGAACAGCTTTATTCCATTTAGAATGTCTGCTATTTTGAATAAATGCTTTTTTCAGATTCCTATAACCATACCTTGTACTTGTCACTACCTTATCCTCTCTTTTATTAATAAATTATAACATGGAAGGTGACATTCTAGAAAATAAATCTATTTGGATGGGTCTCATGTACCCACTATTTCCTAGGCTGTCCCTGAGGATTTACTTTTTCTCAAAGGCATATCCTAATTGCGTCAAAGACCACAACAAATAACAAAATACATCTTTTTTATGCTTGTAACCTGCTCTGCATTTAATTGTGCAGGGTCGGCTCTCATCTATAAAACAATGCTTCTTGGCTTCTTTCACCATTACTTCTTGTTGAAAATATTTTACTACAAAAACATTACATCTTCAGCTACCTTTTTAGGACCGTTTCCTTTTATCCTCTCTTACCTCAACCTTATTTCATACTTATTTAAATCTTGGGGATGCCTGTGTCTGGCCAGGTTTCTTTTGGATGCATAGGCTTCCATATACGAATCAAAAAGTTCTCTGTGATTATAATACAAGAATTCTAAAGGGGTTTCATAAATTTCAATA
>JBDRFF010000031.1:0-12005 GCA_043819095.1 Candidatus Omnitrophota bacterium | reverse complement strand
TCGGCTCATCCTATCCTGGGGCTGAACAAGGTCCCAAGGGTCCGGCTGTTCGCCGGTTAAAAGGGTACGCGAGCTGGGTTTAGAACGTCGTGAGACAGTTCGGTCTCTATCTGATGTGGGCGTAGGATGTTTGACGAGGAGCTCTCCTTAGTACGAGAGGACCGGGAGAGACGAACCTCTAGTGTTCCAGTTATCCTGCCAAGGGTAAAGGCTGGGTAGCTACGTTCGGAATGGATAAGCGCTGAAGGCATATAAGCGCCAAGCCAACCTCAAGAATAGACATCCCCATAGGCACCTCGTAGACTACGAGGTTGATAGGCTGGATGTGTAAGAGCCGTAAGGCTTTCAGCTAACCAGTACTAATCTGCCAATCGGCTTGACCTTTTTATAAATCTATTTTTTTTCGCTATGTAGTTATCTGTTCTTTTAGATTTTTGTCCTTCGCCACCGATAAGTTAATCGATAGTGGCTCGGGAACAAATTTTTGCAAAGCAAAAATTTTGGAGCGTCTATGCCGAGGGGGAAACACCCGTTCCCATTCCGAATACGGCAGTTAAGCCCTTCAGGGCTGATGGTACTGTAGTCGTGAGGCTACGGGAGAGTAGGTCGATGCTCCTTTAAAATTGCCTCACTATTTAATTAAAATTAGTGGGGTTTTTCTTTAAGGGGTAATTTTTACTCCCGAGCTTACGCAGAAAATTTCTAAGCGGAGCGAAATAAATTTTCAAGTGATTTAGCTCGGGAGTTTAGTCGCTTCAGTAAGTTTGTCCCCTGTTGATTTGACGGTTTTGCTTTGCAAAACACTCCAAATCAAAACACAGGGGATAATTCGCGCAAATAACTTATGTTCGTCCGCCACAGAACTTTGGCGGACGAACATAAGTTATGCGCTCATTATAGGTCGATGCTCCTTTAAGTTTAACCCTCCGACGTATCGTCGGAGGGTTTTTTATTAAGTTTTTCCATAAATCTCATCCCTCATCAAGTTTTCCGTCTATTTTTAATTTTCCTCAAAATATCTTGACATCTTTAGTTAGATATGTTAATATTTAATATGGCTAAGCAAATATTTAGCATAACTAAATAACTGGAGGTTAATAATGAATAGATCAGAACAAATCGCAAAAGAGATCTCGGTTCTTGTACCCAGGCTTCAAAGAGGTATGCGGATAGCATCTATCATACCAAAACTTACCGCTGCGCAGATAATCGTACTTCTTTCGATTTATGAACAGGGGATGGTTAAGGCCGGTGCACTCAGCAAGGATATGCATGTATCTGCCCCAACAATTACAGGAATAGTTGATAGGCTTCAGCGCGCGCAATATCTAAGAAGGATTCACGATAAAGACGATAGGAGAGCTATTAATATCAAATTAACAGAGAAGGGGCAGAAAGAAGCAAAGATGATACTTGTTAAGATTAGGAACAGATGGAAAGCAATATTGGTTCGTCTTAAGGAAAGTGACAGGGAACATTTTCTGGAAACAATGAAGAAGATCTTAGTTGTACTTGAGAAGGAAAATGCGTAAGAATTCTTTTATCTTAACTTTGGTTAGTTTATTCTGCTTGAGTTTATTCTCGCAATTATGCTTGGCTGAAGAAGAAGATCAAGCTTCTACTCAAGAGACCATAGGAGTCTATTTCTTAAGCCTAGATGAAGTTAGTCGGCTCGCCTTAGAGAATAATTTTGATATTCAATTAGCCAAATTTGATGCCCGGATTAAAGGCACCGATTTAGAAAAAGAACAATCGATATTCGATACGGTTATCGATGCTGAAATAAAATACAAAGATGATCAGCTAAAAAGGACATCTTCGCTTATTGGAACAAAAAGTCTTACTAACGAATATAATTTTGGCGCAACCAAAAAGACCTCTACCGGCACGACCTTAACCGTAGATCTTGATAACGAGCGTTCCTGGACAGATTCAAGTTTTGCTACCATAAATCCAGCTCACGAATCCAAAGTCACCTTAGGCATAACGCAGGAGCTGGGAAAGAATTTCTTCGGCCTAAACGACAGAGGCACGATAAAGATTACCAAGATAGATATTGAAAATGCAGAATATACATCATTGGATAAAATCGAACTGAATTTAGCCAATGCTCAGAAAGCATATTTTCGAATTGCTCTAGCTCTAAAATCATTACAAATTAAACATGAGATACTACAAAAAGCCCAGGATCTTTTTAATCTCCACAGCGAAAAAATTAAAGATGGTTTAACCGAAATGCCTGAGCTATTAGCTGCCCAGGCAAACGTCCGCCAGAGAGAAGCAGATGTCTTAATCGCGGAAAATGAATTAGAGTTTAGCATGAATTATCTGAAATTTATCTTAAATCTGAATGAAGATTATCCTGAGATTTTACCCGAGGATGAATTTAGTATTGATGCCGAAAACACCGATTTAGAGAAGGTCCTTAAGGATGCCTTTATTAATCGCCGTGATTATACAATCGCAAAAAATGAAGTTAAGGCAAAAAATATCAATTTAGAAATGAAAGATAATAATCTATGGCCCGAGATCAATCTCGAGGCGTCCTTGGCTAGAAACGGAATTGAAAGTAATTTTTCTAAGGCGTTATCCGATGCGGGCAGCGAGGATAATCCAGAATATTACGTGGGGATAAGGTTAAGCTTTCCGATAGAGAACCGACTGGCAAAATCGCAATACAACAGAGCAGAATTAGAAAAAGCTAAGGCAATAGTTGATATGAAAAGAATCGAGAGGTTTATCCTAACGGTATTAATTGATGCGGTGCGTAACTGTAATATATATAGGAAAAGGGCGAATATACAAATTGATATTGCGGCTATCCAAGAGAATAAGTTGAAGGAAGAAGAAAAACGTTTCAAATACGGACGCTCCAATACCGATACTATCATTCGTTTTCAAGAAGATTTGCTTAATGCAAAGCTTTTGGCAGCACAAGCAGCGTATGATTATCATGTATCTTTAATAGAATTAAGCTTATCAGAAAATACACTTTTAGATAAATACTCAGAGGACATATTATGAGAAACATAGCTGAGTTTTCAACAAAAAATTCATTATTGGTTAATTTGGTTTCTGTCTTTATTATTGTCGTCGGATTAATCGCAATGTTTCAGCTTAATCGCGAGGCATTTCCGCCAATTGATTTTGATACGTTTATAATAACCACAGTATATCCGGGCGCACCTGCTGAGGACGTGGAAAAATTAGTCACTATTCCAATTGAGAAGGAATTAAAAGGTATAAGCGGAATAAAAGAAATGTCTTCTAAATCTGAAGAAGGCGTCTCGACTATCGGAATAGATATTGATCCGGATGCCAGGGATAAAGATGAAATCGTAGATGATATCGAAACTGCAGTAGACAGAGTCAAAAATCTTCCTTCTGAAATAGAAGAAGACCCTTCTATTATTGAGCTTAGCGCAGATGAATTTCCTGTAATAGAGTTTTCCATTAGCGGAGATTTTTCTGAAAGCCTGAAAAGAAAATATGCGGAAGAGCTTGAGGATCTGATTTTAGATGTCGAAGGCGTCTCAACTGTAAGGCGCGTTGGCTGGCGCGATCAGGAATTTCATGTTGAAGTAGACCCGGATAAATTAAAAGAATATCATGTATCAATTACTGAGATAATGTCTGCGCTTTCTTCAAGAAACGTGACTGTGCCCGGCGGCCAATTGACTTCCCCGCAAAATGAGTTCAATGTGCGCATAACAGGGGAATTTACTAAGGCCGAAGAGATCGAAGAGGTAGTTATCCGTGCTAACGATGCTGGCAACTGGCTAAAGATAAAAGATGTCGGCCGCGTTATAGATACATTTGAGGATGAAACTAATATTTCTAAGATAAATGGCGAGCGCGCCGTAACAATGACTGTAATTAAAAATAAAACCGGCGATATCATCAGCGTCGCTGATAAGGTAAAAAAGACTACAGCAGAATTCAAAAAGCGCCTGCCCGAAGGTATGGATGTAAACACCTTTAATGATATCTCTTTCTATGTTACAAGGCGACTGGGTGTTCTAAAGACTAACGGTACAATTGGCCTTATCTTTGTAATACTAGTCTTGTTTTTATTTTTAGACCCGCTTCCCGCGCTTATGACTGCGATAGGAATTCCCATAGCGCTTTTTACCACATTTGGAGTTATGCTTTATATGGGCATAAGCATTAATCTTGTCTCCATGCTTGGTTTGATTATTGTCTTAGGAATGTTGGTTGACGACGGGATTATTGTCTCTGAAAACGTCTATCGCTATATCGAAGGCGGAATGTTACCTAAAGAGGCTGCGATTAAAGGCACAGGCGAGGTTATCGCACCGGTTACAGTTACTATTTTAACCACCTGTGCTGCTTTTTCACCTTTGTTATTTATGCCCGGTTTAATCGGAAGTTTTATTCGTTATGTGCCTATTGTGGTTATGACAGCCCTGGCTGCCTCATTATTTGAAGCATTTATCATTTTACCATCGCATTTATCTGATTTTGTAAAACCTCGTAAACATAATAATTCTTCTAAAGGAATTCATCCTCCGGGAAAGCTCTGGTTTAGAAAACTTAAAGGCTTTTACGTTAAGGTATTAAGCGGCGCTTTAAATCATCGTTATAAATTTTTGGTTGGTTTAGTTGCAACTTTTATTATCGCTATTTTTGTTGCGGTGTTTTTTATGAAAATAGTTATGTGGGGCGGCGAGGGAATAGAATATTTCTTTGTGCGCGCAGAAGCAAAACATGGCATGCCTTTGGAAAAGATGAATAAAATGCTTTCACCGGTAGAGGATTTAATTGCTACGCTTCCCGAGACAGAATTAGATAGCTTTATTACTTATATCGGGGGCTTGGAAACGGAGCGAAATTTTGATCCTAATGCAAAAAGTGGAACCCATTTAGCTCAGATTAGAGTTCTTCTTACCCCTGCGCAATGGCGTAAACGAACACCGTCGGAAATCGTTGATTCGTTAAGGCCGCAGTTAGAAAAAATTGAAGGATTTGAGAAACTTTATTTTTATCTTGAGAAAGAAGGTCCGCCGCAAGGCCATCCTGTTGAAGTAGGTATCAGGGGCGATGATTTTGGGACGCTAGAGCAAATCTCGGAGCAATTCATCAGTGAATTAAAAAGCACAAAAGGCGTCTCTGATATTGCCTCAAGTTACGAGTTTGGAAAAAAACAGCTGAAGGTTGTTGTTGATGAGCAAAAGGCGCAGAAATATTATCTGACTGTTGGCCAGATTGCTTCATCCGTAAGAAATGCTTTTAAGGGCGGAGTCGCCACATCTATCAAACCTACTAAGGCAGAAGAGGAGATTGATGTGGTTGTACGTTTTTCTGAAAAAGACCGCAATAATCTAGAGGCCTTTGAGAAGATTTTAGTTCCGAATAGTTTGGGAAATCTTATTCCTTTAAAGGCCGTAGCCCAAATTCAAGAGACAGAAGGTATTTATAAAATTGATCATTTAGACGGAAAGCGAGTTAATATGATTACAGCTCAGGTGGATAATAAAAAAGCCACTGCCTTGAAAGTTAATCGCGCGCTTCAGGGGAAGTTTAGAGATATTGGAAACCAATATCCGGGCGTTACTGTTAAGTATGGTGGCGAATACGAGGAAAATATGGAAATGTTAGGCAATTTAGCCCGTGCGTTTGCCATAGCATTTTTCCTGATTTTTATTATTTTAGCCACAATGTTTAATTCCCTGATACAGCCATTTGTAGTTATGCTGGCTATTCCTTTTGGAATAGTGGGAGTAATCTTTGCATTCCTTTTGCACGGCATGCCTTTAAGCTTTTTTGCCTTCTTTGGACTTGTAGGTCTAACCGGAATCGTAGTCAATGATTCCATTGTTTTGGTAAACTTTATCAATAAACTACGAAAGCAGGGAAAGGGGAGAAGGGAATCAATAGTCGAAGGCGGCCAGATGAGATTAAGGCCGGTTTTGATGACAACGATTACTACAATCGCAGGGTTAGTTTCAGTCGCTTATGGCATCGGCGGAGGTGATCCTTTCTTAAGGCCGATGGCTTTAGCAATCATCTGGGGATTATTCTTTGCCACAGGATTAACCCTAATTGTTATTCCTTGCATTTATTCTATAATCGACGATGTATCCGTGAAATTGATGGGCCGCGGAACCGTAGAAAAAAATAACAAACAGAATACGATTAAAGCTTAAGTCTTTAATGAAGGCAAAAAAGGAGCAGATTAAATTAATAGGCGTGATTTATTTCTTTTTTTCTTCTCTTGGGCTTCCCAGGCTTCTATTGCTTTTCTCGCCTCAAAATAAATCTTTGAGACCAACTTATGGAAGTCTTCGGTATCTAATTTATCGGTTAAGGCCCTTTTCCTTGCTAAATTTGAGATATCCGCCTCTGTTATCCTAAACTTATGCTTGGGATAGATCTTAGGGATTATCCCGCCGATATACAGACACAGGCATAATCTGATTACTTCCGAAAAACTTATATCATATCTTTCTGAGATTTTTTTAATATGTCCTGCCAGCCAATCATTAAGTAGGACTTGGTATCTTTTTAACATTATTTCCTCCTTATTTTTGAGACCATAATACCACATTTTTCCTTAACCTCAAAATATAATTTATAAGGAAACCTCTCTGTTTTTCTTGACAATCTCTTTTTATGGGTGTAACATAATTACACACTAAAATTATACTATAAGCATACTGTCCGTTATGGAAATTGAGATCGATCAAAAAATCTTGGATAATACAGATTGCCCCCATGATTTTTCCTGCATAAACGGGGGAGAGCATAAGGCCTGCGATGTTACCAGCAGCGTGGGAAGCGACTACCTGATTATCTTTGTCAATAAGACCATACCTGACCCCTGTCAGTATTGCGCCTCTTTCGGGCACAGCACCCTTTGCGCCTGCCCCACAAGAAAAGAGATATACCGTAAATACGAGATATAACTGCGGCGCAGAACCTGCAGAAAAAAAAGAAGACGTTTCTCAACTTACCCGACTTACTCAATTCATAATCCCAAAGCCAAATAACGTGATATAATAATAGGGAACTTTTCTCCATATTCGATTGTCTAATATAGTGAGAGGAAAAATGCAGGATATATCCTTAAAAATATTAATCCAGGCAGCAACCGGCAATATAAACTCTTTTGAGCAAGTTTACAAAGCCACGGCTGATTTTGTTTATTCGGTCGCTTTGAGAGTTACCAATAACGCACAGGATGCCGAAGACGTGACCCAGGATGTATTTTTGAAAATTCATAAGAACTTAAAAAGTTTTCAGTTCAGATCAAGTTTTAAGACCTGGGTTTACAGGATTACGGTTAATACTGCGATAAATGTATCTAAGAAAACTTCAAAAGAGTTAAACCGCAGAGCGGATTTTGATAAATTAATTCAATCGCAAGGCGACGAGCCGCAAGAGGCGGCATTTGATAAGGAAGATAACGAATCACAGATTAAGTCTTTATTAGATAAGCTTAATCCGGATCAGCGCGTCTGTATTGTGCTACGCGAAATCCAGGGCTTAAGTTATGAAGAGATCGCAAAGGCATTAAAGATTAATATTAATACTGTTCGCTCGCGCTTGAAACGGGCGCGCGAAACTTTGTTGACAATGAGTGAAAAAAGAGGAGAGAAAAGATGAATTGCGAGAAGATAAAAGATTTGATTCTGACAGATTTCTCAGACGGCCGCTTAAATGAGAAATTGCAAAAACACATTTCAGAACATTTAAATTCCTGCAAAAACTGCCAGGAATTCGCTCAAGCCGTACAAAAAATGACTATCGAGCCATTCAAAAAGGCTAAAAGAACCCTTGCGCCTGAATATCTCTGGCAACGCATAAAGGATAAAATTTCAGCCCAAGAGCCAAAGCCTGCATTTACGGGTTTGCTTGATAACTTAAGAGTAATCTTTCATTCCAAGCCGGCTTTGGCCTTGGCAACAATCGCAGCTGTAATCATTATTGCAGCTATTTTATTTAGACAGCCTATTAACGGCAACGAGGTCAATATCTATCTTAACGAACAGATAGATTTTGTTTCCTATTTAGGTGAGAACGGAAACGGTAACGGATCTTCTGCGCTGAATCTAGGAACTGCAATTGAAGAATTTTTACTTTAAGGGAACTTTTAACGCGTGCATTTTGTCTAAGCTTTTGAAAGGAGGCGATAGAGATGAACGCAAGAACAAAAAAGATATTGATTTTAGCAGGTGTGATTAGTCTGGTATGTTTTGTAACTTCTGTATTTGCTCAGCCATTTGAAGATACGCCTAAAGAATTCGGTGAAGAGAGGAAGCAGGCAATTGAAAACTTTACCGAAGAGCTAGAATTAACCCAAGAACAGCAAGAGCAGATAAAGGAGCAACGCGCCGAAAAGCGCAAACAGGCCGAGAGAATCAGAGAACAGCTCAAGGCCAAGAACCAGGAACTTCGTCAGGAGTTAGAAAAAGAAGAAGTTGATGAAGTAAAGGTCCAGGTTCTTATTGCAGAGATCAATGATCTGCAAGCCAAGCAGCTCCAGCAGAGAGTTGAAGGTGTTCTTAAAATGAAGGAGATTCTGACTCCCGAACAACATGAGAAACTAAAAGCTAAGATGCAAGAGAAAAAACAGAAGATGCATCATAAAAGAGGAAAAATGATGCGTCATAACTTTGAAGAAGGTGAATAAGTTTAACAGGTAAGTTAATAACCCTATCCATGGCTAAAAAAAGGAGGGGACAAAATGAAAAAGATAATTGCAGTAGTTCTGATAGTAGGATTGGTATCAGGAGGGATTGCTATTCCGGTTTATGCCAGTGATTGGGATAAGGCAGGAAAGGTATTTGCCATAATCGAGGGCGTAAGGGTTTTAACCGGTGGAAACGTAGATGTCATCGGCACGATCACAGGAATAAACCGGCCCAAGACAACCTATGTCCATCATACAGGAGGACGGTCTCACTACGCGCGCGCAAAAAAACATCATCATTCGGATGATTGTTGGGTATCGCATTATATCTGGAAGAAAAAATATATCTCCGAGCACCGGGAATATGATGAGAGATACGGCGAGATAATTGTTGAGGGTCATTACATCGAATATAAGGTTCAGGACGGAGGACGTTGGGGTTGTGGGTATGATTAAGAATTAAAGTCATCACTTCCTATAGGGCGCCCGCCAAAGCTTTGGCGGGCGCCTTTTGTTTTTTCTTGACCCCCACACCAACTTTCGTGATTGCTACCTCGATAAAGTTGGTGTGGGGGTTGACAAAATCCATTTTTAGGTGTTTACTAAGAACGTCACCAGAATCACAGGAATTTTTTTAAAAAAAATTGAAACTTTTTCTCTACTTGTGCGTTTAATAGGTGGAGAAAGGAACAGGGAGCAAGATGCAAAACTTAAGTGACAGCCAGGTAATGCTAAAGTATCAGCAAGGAGAGGCGAAAGCCATGGACGAACTTTTGAAGCGGTACAAAAATCCGGTTTACCATTTTTCCCTGCGTCTAAGCCTAAACGCTGCAGAGGCCCAAGATATAACCCAAGAGGTATTCTTGCGGCTGCATCAGTATAAAGATAGGTACAGACAGACCGGGAAATTCTCTACTTGGATATTCAGCATTGCCCATAACGTATTTGTCAACAGGTGGCGTAAGAACAAACGCGTTGTTCTTTGGCCGCGAAAGAAAGATAAAGCTGATGAATATGTTGATATTCAAAGCCCTGATCCATCTCCGCAGGAGTCAGTTTCGCAAGATGAGTTCTCTGACATCGTAAAAAAATGCATTCAGGCCCTTCCCTTTCTCCAAAAGGAAGCCTTGATTTTACGAGAGTTTGAAAAATTAGATTATGAACAAATCGCAAGAATCTTAAACAGATCCCTAGGCACAGTCAAAACCTTGATCCACAGAGCTCGAATGAACCTAAAGAATAAATTACTCCCTTTTATCGAGGAGTCGGGAGGTCAAAATGTTTAATAAACGTCATGTTATAGATGAGTTGAGTAGTTACCTAGATAATCAGCTTTCAGATAAACAAAAAGCTTACGTTGATCAACATCTTAAAGAATGTAAAAGCTGCAGCCAGGAATTAACTCGGTTAAAACTTGTATCTGAAAAGATTAAGACATGGCAGGTCCCTAATCTTAAGGAGACATTCGATAGTTCTGTGACAAACGAGATTGTGCGTCGGGAACTTGAGAGGGGGAGAGTTAAAATGAATAAGAAACCTTTAGCAATTTTGATTCCATCCGGTGTATTAGCCGGGATATTAGTGCTTGTATTAGCAGTCGGAGGTACGCGGTATGTTTTGAGAGGTATCCAAGGCGGAAGAATGCAATTAGTAAAGACCGATGTAGATTATAGGCTCAAAGAAGGTGATACCAAGTATGAGCCGTATTATCTAGGCTCAAAAGATGAAATAGTAATGGACAAGGCCTATGAAGGAAAAGGAAGGGTTGATAATGATTCGCGGTCGTTTTCTTATCGTGCGTCTGGCGGTTACGGGCTGCACGAAGAGATTCCTGCCGCTGGTTTAGTTAGAACAGAGACTAGAAGCCTTACAACTCCGCCTCAAAATACTTCAGTGATTGTGATTCAGCCAGTTATACCTGCAACAGCTGAAGGCGAAATGGTCATCCGTACTGGCAGTGTCAGATTGGAAGTTGAGAACGGGACCGAGACATTCCGCCAGGCATCCCAGATTTGCCAGGAATTAGGCGGTTATATCTCCAATTCCCGTTTCTATAAAGATAAAGAAGGCAGGGAATCAGGTAATATCACTATGCGTATCCCCAAGGAAAAATTTACTACTGCCTTGGATAAACTGAGCACTTTAGGTAAATTAGAGGGTACTAACACAGACAGCAGAGACGTAGGCCAGGAATATGCTAATCTTAAGGCCCAGTTAGACGCAAAGATGATCGTCTACGATAAGATGCTTGAGGCGCTAAAGCAGAGAAAGGTAGAGATACCCGAAGCAGTCAGATTAGAGAACCAACTGACACCTATTACAAAGGAAATCGAGACTTTAAAGAATAGAATGGAGCAGCTCCAGAATCAGGTATCCTTTACCACGATTACTTTGAATTTCCACGAGCCAACAATCTCAACCAAGGTTCTTAAAGAAAGCAAGCGCGTTATTAAAGAAAGGATACTTTCTACCGGAATCAACGCGGTTAAATTCTTAGCCGCAGCCATACCGGTTGTGATTATTTTAGGATTTTGGGTAGTTGTAATCGTATTGGTGATCTGGGCAATAAAACATCTGATTATCAAACTTTTTAGACGGGGATAATTTCCTGTTAGGAGTTTGAGGATAAAGCCCCCACACCAATCGCCTTAGTTTTAAATAAAGCAATTGGTGTGGGGGCCTTATTTTCATTTGACAATTTTGCGCCCTTCAAATTTTTACTTGCCAGAGCCACTCCAAGCGTGCTATTCTATTAAACACTTCAAGCAAGCGGTAATGTAAGGTAGAAGTAGTTAAATTTTAGAGCGGCTCACAAATTGGGGATTATCTCTTTTCCCCTCAAGAAAAAAGTATTGAAAAGGAGGAAAGTATGAAGGCGAAACAGCTTAAAAAAAGGATTGAGAAATTATGGAGTCTTCATAAAAAGGATGTGGATAAGGTCGTAAGGGATGCCAAGCGTCTCACCAAACAGGGAGAGCGCTACATCATGGACAAATCCGCAAAAGGAAAAGTCCAGCTTGAGATAATGGCGCTTAACCTGCAGAAAGAGAAGCTCTGTTATGAATTAGGAAAGGCAATTTCTCGGCTTACCAAAAACAAATGGGCAAAAAGCAAAAAGGCCTTGAATATCTCCGGCCAGATCAGAAGCCTCAATACAAAGATAGGTCAGAAAAAGAGGAGTCTTTAGAGAGGATCCTCAAGCAATAAAATAGGGGACGGTTGTACTAGCTCAATAATTCGGTAACTTTTTGGAGTTTATCGAAAGGCGTCTCATAGTTTAAACCGCCATGTCTTCTTAGATGATTATATTCGAATAAAAAGTTTCCAAGATTTAACATTAGATCTTTCTCAG
>JBDRFF010000030.1:0-17859 GCA_043819095.1 Candidatus Omnitrophota bacterium | reverse complement strand
CAACAAGGTCAATTTATTTCAATCTTGTGTTTATTAGCAGCAATGTTCGGTTCAGCGCTTACATTAGCCAGCTTTTTAAAATTATTACATTCAACATTTTTAGGAACTTCGTCAAAAAATATCCATAATATAAAAGAGGTTCCGTGGTTGATGTGGGTACCAATTGTGATTTTAGCAGGTCTATGCGTATTATTTGGTGTATTTGCATATTCAATTCCTTTAAAGAATTTTATCCTTCCTGCTGTTGGCCAAACAGAATTTACGGGTCTCTGGTCTTCAGGCTGGGCGACGTTATTGATTCTTATAGGAATCGGAATTGGCTTTTTAGTTTATATTGCAGGAAATTTGAAAGGTGCGGTCCGCGAAGATAATTCTTTCACCGGAGGCGAGGTCCTTTCTCAAGATCAGAGAGTCTCGGGCGTTGATTTTTACAACGCAATAAAGAATCTGCCTCGATTAAAAACAATCTATAAAAAAGCGGAAGATAAATTATTCGATATCTACGATCAAGGCAAAAGGTTAGTCTTCTATATAACTAAAAGATTTCAGCATCTTCACAACGGCGTCCTGCCGACTTATTTGGTCTGGTGTCTGTTGGGGATGATGGTGCTGTTTATCGTACTATTTAAAAATGGTTGAGCTGTATTTTATTCTATTATTCATGATTATCGGAGCGGTAATTGCCGTGGAAATCAAAGATATGCTCTCTTCGGTTATTGCCGTCGGTGCAGTGGGACTAGGTCTGTCCGTCGCATTTTTAGTACTTAAGGCACCGGATCTGGCGATTACCCAGCTAGTGGTAGAACTTTTGTGTTTGATTATATTAATCAGAGCAACTTTAAAGATAGATCTACCTTTAGTCAAAGACGGAAGATGGCATTTCAATACTTATTCAACGCTTGTGTTCATTGGAATATTTTTGTATTGTGCCTATATCTCTTTAAAGGGCTTGCCCGAGTTTGGGTTTCCCATGATGAGAGTAGCGCAGAATTATTTAAGTAACGGACTAAGATTGACTGGCGCAACGAATTTAGTGACATCCGTAATCTTAGATTTCCGCGCCTATGATACTTTGGGTGAAGCGACCGTACTTTTTACAGCTGTGATTGGCGTTTTAGCTGTGCTTCGCCGAATAGGTAGAAAGAAACCAGGAGAATCTACAGATGAAGGTGCATAAAGAACCTGGCATGACTCTGATTGTTAAGACGATTACCCGTCTTACCGTCGGGTTGATTCTTTTATTTGGGATTTACATTGTTTTACATGGACATGTTTCTCCGGGCGGAGGTTTTGCCGGCGGCGTGATCATGGCGCTTTCGTTTATCCATCTTATGCTTGCATTCGGAAAAGATTTTGCCTTTAAGCGATTTGATCAGGCAAAAGCATCTTTTTTTGAAAGTATAGGCGCAATCATGTTCATCACAATAGCGCTTCTCGGATTCACCGGAGGATATTTCTTCCTTAATTTCATGAACAAAGGAGAGCCTTTTAAACTCTTTAGCGCCGGAATGATACCTCTAATCAACATTGCGATATCTTTTAAGGTTGGCGCAGGTCTATTTGCGATATTTGTCGCTGTGGTACTTATAAGGATTGTGGGGAAAGAAGAATGATTCTTTATTTTATGGACATGGTTCTTTTTTCGATCGGGCTTTACTGTATATTAAGGAAAAGAAATATTATCAAGATCATTATCGGTATTGTCATTGTCGAATATGCGGTTAATCTTTTCTTTATTTTAGTAGCCTATCGTATGAACGGCCGTGCGCCGATTTTTGCATCTGATCAGACAGTGACAAATATGGTCGATCCGTTACCGCAAGCGCTGGTTTTGACCGCAATCGTTATCGGCCTTGCCACAACAGCGCTTCTTGTGGCTATAGCCGTAAGAATATACGAGAAATACCATACCTTCGATATTACTAAAATCAGGAGATTAAGAGGGTGAACACGATTCCTTTATTTGTAGCCATACCATTACTAGCGGCGTTTCTGGTTTCGCTTTTGGGAAAGAAGCATAAAGCTCTGCCTGATTATTTATCAAATCTGGCAACTTTAGTTTTGTCGATATTATCTTTGTTTTCAATTCTAATAGTGAAAAATTCAGGAATATTGGTTTATAAAGTCGGCGGATGGATTCCTCCTATAGGCATTGCCCTGGTAATGGACAGCTTAAGCGTATTTATGTTGGTTACCGTCAATGTGATCGCCTTTTTGGTCACGGTGTATTCGATAAGCTACATGGAGAAATATACGGATAAATGGAAGTTTTATACTTTATTTTTGTTGATGCTTGCCGGGATGAACGGGATCATTATCGCCGGAGACATGTTTAACTTATTTGTATTTTTGGAAATCGCCTCAATCGCAAGTTATGCTTTGGTGGCATATGGCACAGAGCAAGAGGAGCTTGAGGCAGCTTTTAAATATATGGTTATGGGCTCGGTTGCCTCGAGTTTCATTCTTTTGGCCATAGCGATTCTTTATAGCTATACCTCGACTTTAAACATGGCGGATATGTCCTTTGTTTTATCGCAGAAAGGCTTAGGCAATGTGGGTTTGTTCGTCACTGTTTTATTCCTGGTGGGATTCGGCTTAAAGGCTGCGATAGTTCCGTTTCATGCCTGGCTTCCTGATGCGCATCCGTCGGCGCCGGCTCCCATATCAGCCATGCTTTCCGGAGTTCTAATCAAGGTATTGGGTATTTATGCCTTGATCAGGATTGTGTTTAACGTAATCGGCGTAAGCCCGGCTATTTTATCGATACTTATTGTATTGGGCGTGATCTCTATGTGCGTGGGAGCGTTTTTGGCAATCGGGCAAAGCGATATGAAAAGGATGCTTGCGTATTCCAGCGTCAGCCAGATCGGATATATAGTTTTAGCCGTCGGCATCGCAACGCCATTGGCGATTTTGGGAGCGTTATTCCACTTGATCAATCATGCTGTGTTTAAATCGCTTCTGTTTTTAAATTCAGGAGCAGTTGAGTATGCAACCGGGACCAGGGATTTAAATAAGATGGGTGGTTTGAATTCTCAGATGCCCGTTACCGGTTACACTAGCTTGATAGGTTCGATGTCCATTTCAGGAATTCCGCCGTTAAGTGGTTTCTGGAGTAAATTGATAATTATCTTTGCCGCTATCCAGGCACAGCGTTATGGCTTAGCCTGGATTGCTATTATTGTAAGCATTATCACGCTGGCTTATTATTTAAAATTACAAAATAATGCGTTTTTCGGGAGCCTCAAAAAAGGATTAGAAAAAATAAAAGAAGTTCCTTTGCCGATGAGATTATCGATGACTGCACTCGCCTTAATCTGTATATTCGGAGGATTACTTTTGATTCCGGCGATTAATTTAGGGTTTCTCGATGCAGCAGTCCAGGCTTTGTTGACGGGGAAACAATATGCATTATTAGTGCTTGAGAGTATAAAATGAGAAGCAGAATAATTCTATTTATCTTGGGATTTTTGGTTTGGACATGTTTAGTCTGGCCATTAGATTGGCAACACGCTTTAATCGGCATTCTGGTAGCTGCGTTCGTTGCTTTTATGACCGGAGATATGTTTGTCCAGCGTCCGCATGTGTTTGCGCATCCAAAGCGGTATTTGTGGTTCTTGTATTATATCCCCGTATTCGCCTGGGAGTGTTTTAAGGCAAATATCGACGTGGCTTTTAGAGTCGGACATCCGGATATGCCGATTCATCCGGGAATTGTCAAGGTAAAGACAACTTTGAAATCCGAGACAGGATTAACTTTCTTGGCGAATTCCATTACCTTGACCCCAGGTACGTTGTCTGTCGATATTGATAAAGACAATAATTGTCTTTATGTCCACTGGATAAATGTTCAAGCCCAAGATGTCGATAAAGCAACTAAATTGATTGTTGAAAGATTTGAAAAAATCTTAAGGGAGATTTTTGAATAGATGAATAAACAAAGAATATCTTGGACTCTCGGTGCGATAATTCTTATTTGTATAGTAGGAATCATTTTGTTTTATCCGCTACCGATTTTATTCTTCTTTGATCTGCCGTTTGTGGGATTATTCAGAAGGGCGTTCTTCATACTTCTATTGAGTTTCTCTTTTTGTCTTTACAGGATTTTTAGAGGCCCGACCGCCCCTGATAGGGCAGTGGCAATCGATATACTTGGCATTTTGGTTCTTGGTTTTTGCGCTCTTTTAAGTATACCGACGGGAAGGAGCTGGTATATAGATATCGGCATCGCCTGGGCTCTGCAGAGCTTCATCGCAACTTTGGCATTAACGAAATATCTTGAAGGAAGAGGCTTTGATGATTGAAACCGCAAAGACCGCAAATAGTTGGGAAGGATATCCTTTTGACACCGCAAAGACGCAAAGAATAGATTTTACGCTTTTGCGGAATGTTTTGCGCTTTAGCGATAAAGGAAGAGGTTTTGATGATTGATATAATCGGGATAATCTTTATAGCTATCGGACTCTTTTTCGATTTTTTCGGGTGTCTGGGTCTAATTAGGCTTCCTGATGTATACAATAGATTACAGGCTTCGACCAAATGCGTTACTTTCGGAACTTGTAGTATAATGTTTGGAACATTTTTGATGCAGGGATTTAATGCAACAGGAATAAAATCCTTACTCTGTATTGTATTTTTGATTCTAACAGCGCCTGTATCTGCCCATGCCTTGGCAAGAGGCGCGCATATTTCCGGAGTTAAGCTATGGAAGAAAAGTGTCTGCGATAAATACGAGGAAGATAAATGACGACATAACTTATGGACTCCGACGGTGCGTCGGAGGAACATAAGTTATTCGTCGGAATTTACCCCCCACCAATTTTTGTTGGAGGAGTAATTTGGAGATGTGAGATGGAAGGTGAGTTTACCTTACGGATTTATCTGAAGCAATATTTCAAAAATTGGTGGGGGGTCCAATTCACACAAACGAGTAGCGACACAGAGAAGATTGACTTATGTCGCACTTCGTGCTCCATAAGTCAAGTGTTTATTGGAGATAGAAAATGAAACTGCCTTGCCTATTTCAATTCAGAATCCTAAAAGAAGCCGTAAAGGCAGCAATAACCGGACCATACACTTCAAAGTTTCCTTTTAAGCCGCATGTCCCCAGTGAAAACTTTCGCGGAAAACCGGAATATTCAGAGGTTGATTGCATGGGTTGCTCTGCCTGCGCACAGGTTTGTCCTGCCGGAGCAATAACATTCTCCGACGAGATAGATAACGGCAAGGCTACAAGAAAATTTGTATTAAGACACGATATATGTATTTTTTGCGGTCAGTGCCAGGCAAATTGTCCTACTGAAAAAGGTGTCAAGTTGACACAGGAATTCGATCTCGCCGTACTTGAAAATAGAAGACAATTAGTTTCTACGGTTGATAAGGAATTAGTTTTATGCGAATGCTGTAACGAGATTATCGCCCCCAAAGATCAGATTGTTTGGGTGGCAAAAAGACTCGGGCCGCTGACATTTTCTAACGCAAGTCTTATGTTATTTTATTTAAAAGAGATGTCTTTATCTAATTCAGACAAAATGCCTGCTTTAAAAGAACATTCATTAAACCGCGCCGATAGAATAAGAGTTTTGTGTCCGAAATGTCGGCGTGAAGCCATCCTAAAATCTTAAAATTCATCGACAAATTTATAAAATATGTTAAAATAAAATAAATATGTTTGATACCATTCAGAAAGATTTAAAAACTGGTCTGCGCGGGAAGATTGTTGTGTTAGGAGTAGGTAATCCTTTAAGGAGCGATGATGGTTTCGGCTCTATTTTGGCCAGCAGACTAAAAGATAAAGTTAGTGCTGTTGTGATTAATGCAGAAAGCGCCCCGGAGAATCATTTAAACAGACTAGTCAATGAAAAAGCTGATACTATTCTGATTTTAGACGCAGCCGATTTTGAGGGTAAGCCTGCCCAGATAAAATTGCTCGATCCTCGTCAAGCTATGAAGCTACTGCATTTTTCCACGCATAATTTACCTTTGAGTATAATTGTTGAGTTTTTAGAATATAATTGCAAAGCAAAGGTTTTGTTTTTGGCAATGCAACCAAAGTCGATAAATTTTGGAGAGAAGTTAAGCGTTGAAGTTGAAAATAAGGTAAAGCTCTTAGAGAAATTATTATTAAAACTTTTGCCAAAACCGAATAATTGATTATGGACGAACAGATCTCAAAAATTACAGAACCGCATCGAGCGCAATGGAAGACTAGGACCGGATTTATCTTTGCTGCCATCGGCTCGGCAATAGGATTAGGAAATATCTGGCGTTTTCCCTATCTTTGTTATGAAAACGGCGGAGGCGCGTTTTTAATACCTTATCTGGTGGCGCTTCTTGTTGCGGGAATTCCTCTTATGATTTTAGAGATTGGAATTGGCCAGCGAATGCGCGGCTCTGCGCCAATGAGCTTTGCAAAGATTAACCCTCACTGGGAATGGCTTGGTTGGTGGGCAGTGAATTTTGTAATGTTTGGGATAGTGCTTTATTATTCCGTCGTGATCTCCTGGTGCATCAATTATCTGTTTTATGCTTTTAATCTTTCTTGGGGAGCAAATCCCAATGATTTCTTTTTCAATAAATTTTTACAGATTAGTTCCGGTCCTGCCAGTTTAGGCGATGTGCGCGCGCCGATTCTCTTTGGTTTGACCATTGTCTGGTTATCGAATTGGTTAATCGTGTTTTTCGGTGTTCAAAAAGGAGTAGAAAGAGCCAATAGAATCTTTATGCCTTTATTGCTCGTCTTGACAATAATTCTGGTTGTCTGGAGCGTTAATCTTAAAGGTGCTGGCGAAGGGCTTAAATGGTATTTAAAACCAGATTTTTCTATTCTTAATAAACCTAAAGTTTGGATCGATGCATTTTCCCAGATATTTTTTACGTTAAGTATCGGTTTTGGAATTATGGTTGCATACGCATCATACCTCCCTCGTAAAACAGAAATTATTCGTGATTCTTTAATTATCAGTATAGGTAATTGCGCATATTCGATTTTTGCCGGATTTGCGGTTTTTGGAACGTTGGGATATATGGCTACAGCGACTGGAAAACCTTTTTCAGAAGTAGTCCAGGAATCTATCGGCCTTGCCTTTGTGACATATCCGCAGGCGATAAGCCTTATTCCTAATTTCTCGCGGGTTTTCGGTATATTATTTTTTGCTACCCTGGTTATAGCAGGACTCTCTAGCTCGATTTCTATTGTCGAGGCATTTACCTCGGCGATAATGGATAAATTCCATTATTCCCGCAAGGCAGTAGTTAGCGTTTTATCAATTGCAGGATTTTTCGGTAGTGTCGTTTTTGCCACCAGAGGCGGGCTTTTCTGGCTGGATATCGTGGATCATTTCTTAACGCATTATGGTTTGGTTGTGGTCGGTATATTAGAATGTATTTTAATAGGTTGGATATTCAAAGCTTCAAAGCTTCGTGAACACATTAATAACGTTGCCACTTTCGGGATAGGTAGATGGTGGGATTTTTGTATAAGATTCGTAACGCCTTTGATTCTAATTTCGCTTTTATTAAATGATGTAATTAAAGAGCTGTCGCAATCTTATGGTGGATATTCCTGGCTGGCCAATATTTTAATCGGAAGAGATTGGTTGTTTGTAACGCTTTTTGCTGCTATAATTATTGCTAGTAGGCCTTGGAGAATCGATATTCATGCGGTCGAGAAAAAGGTCAAATGACCCCGACGTATCGTCGGGGGAATTTGACCCCCCACCACTTTTATAGACAACCGTGGAATTGGAAAAGGTGGGTTTGAAAAGAAGATAAACGTTTTATGTAGTAAGAACGCTCCATTACTAAAAGTGGTGGGGGGTTAATTCGCGCAATTGACTTATGTCATCCTCCACAGAGCTTTGGCGGATTCCATAAGTCAAGCGCTCATTAAGGAGAAAAAACATGGTCAAAGGTCCTTATAATAAAATTGTTAGCTATTTACTAATTTTATTTTTGGGAGTTTCCCTATGTGGTTGCTGGGTTTTCTTCGTCGGGAGTGCCGTAGGGGCTTTAGGCGGATATGCGATAGGCAGAGACACAATTCAGGGGGAGACGGATAAAGATTCTGATGCGCTTTGGGAATCTGCTATAGAAGTTTTGGACTCGATGGATGCTTCTGAGATCGACGATAGCACCAAAGGAAAGATACAAGCTAGAATAGGCACAACTAAGACTATTATTACAATCGAACAATTGACGCCAAATACTGCGAGACTAAAAGTTAAATGTCGTAAAAAAGTTCTTCCTAATTTGACATTATCTCAGAAATTATACGTCCGTATTATAGAACACTCTGAGTAGATTTTTTCCTACCATACAACGTAAAATCTTTGTGTTTTAAGGATGTCTCAACACTGAGTAGTAATCTGATAATAAGCATTAATGCCTACGAATATGTTGACAGTTTTTCGTTGTCTGGTAAAATATTCCGATAAATGATTTTTAAGTGCCGAGATAGCTCAGGTAGTAGAGCGCGGGCCTGAAAAGCCCGGCGTCCCCAGTGCAAGTCTGGGTCTCGGCACCATTTTTATAAGATTGAAAAGTTCAAAAGGGAAAGGCGATACAATGAAAAAAATATTATTGATTTTAATTTTATCCTTGGTCGTATCAGTATCTTGCTGGGCCCAAGAAGGTCAGGATTATGATGAAAAAGCCCAAGAGTATCATAACAAAACTTCCGCAGATACACTTTATCCAATTTTGGAATTAAAGGCCTTGTATTATCAAAATAAACAAATTATTGCTGAATTGAAAAATCTCAACAAAAAAATAGCTGAATTAAGTACAACGCA
Source organism: Candidatus Omnitrophota bacterium (assembly GCA_043819095.1). Taxonomy (GTDB): domain Bacteria; phylum Omnitrophota; class Gorgyraeia; order VGKH01; family VGKH01; genus JBDRFF01. The sequence goes on along the minus strand of JBDRFF010000030.1, from coordinate 9,067 downwards.
AGAGAACAATAAGGAGCAGATCAAATTGTTAAATCTTATGCTGCAACGCCTTGAGTCATTAAACCCCCCAAGCGAGTACCAGCCCTAAGTTTTTCATTAAGCATTGAATTCTTGAGACAAAAATAACTCTTTTGTTCTTGACATTTTCTGAATTCATTCTAATATTATAATAGGATGATTATAAAATAGTATGTAGAATTGATGTGTAATACTATGGAAGAAAAAAAAGGCAAAATTATAGCTGTATCTAATCAAAAAGGAGGTTGCGGGAAGACTACAACTGTCGTCAATCTAAGTGGCTGCATCGCTGCGAAAGGACACAAAGTCTTACTTATCGACCTTGACCCTCAGGCACACGCAACAATCGGATTAGGCATAGAATCCCACACTTTAGAGAAATCAATGTACGATATGCTCATAAATCCTTCTATGAATTTTAAGGACGTCATAATCAACACTCCTTTTAAAAATTTAGATATCGCGCCTTCCAACCTTACCCTTTCCGGAGCAGAAATAGAACTAGTGAATACTTTCGGTAGAGAAAATTTACTGAAAGACAATTTATATAATTATAATTTGACTGACGAATACAGATATATTTTGATTGATTGTCCTCCATCATTAAGTCTCTTAACGGTCAACGCGCTCACGGCAGCGGATTACGTTCTTATTCCGGTACAGACTCATTATTTTCCTTTAGAAGGAATGAAGCAATTATTAAACAGTATAGATTTAGTGAAAAAAAAGTTAAATCATAACCTAGAAATCTTAGGAATAGTCCCTACGATTTTTGATAAGAGAACTAATATTGCAAGAGAGGTCTTAGATGGTATTCGTGAATATTTTAAGGACAAAGTTTTTAACTCCGTTATTAATATGAACGTAAAACTTATCGAAGCTCCCAGCGCCGGCAAGCCGATTACCGTCTACGATCCTAATTCAACAGGTGCGAAAGATTATAATAATCTTTGCGAGGAGATACTCAATATTGCCTGATAAGGATATTAAGAAAAAAATATTTTCGGTATTACAAAATGCCTCTTCTGCTGGCAAATCAAAGCCACCTAAGTTAAAGAAGAGCATCGTATCAATATTTTCAAAAAAATCAGACGAAGACCAGATCAAAAAAATTGCACCTCTTTTTCAGACAACTCCTCCGGGAGAACCTGCAGTTTCAGATAAACTTTCCCCAAAAAAAATCTCGATAGATAAATTAAAGATTTACTACCCTGTGATTAAAAAAAAGATAGTTGCTTGGTCTAAAAGGCTTATTAATAATTTAGGTATTACAGAGGAACTGACCGGTCTTTGGGGCTTGGATATCGGTTCTACGTATTTAAAACTATTAAAAATTTCCCGAGAAGACGGTAAGCCCACAATAACTAATTTTTATTGTGAACAAATTCCTCCTAAGTTTCGCGGTGAAGGTCCCCAACGCGATGAATTCTTAAAGCAGTTTCTAAGAAAATTAATTCTAAAATATAAAATAGAAGGCGACTTTGTAAATTATTCAATTGCAAATCCAGATTTGATTATTCGCTCTTTTAAATTACCGAAGATGAGCTATCAAGAAATTTCTAAGGCGGTACAATGGCGACTTACTCAGCAGTACTCTGTGGAACTAAGCAAACAAATTATGAGGTATATTGTGTTGGGCGAAAAAGAAGACAGAGGAGTAAAGCAACTTGAGATTTTAACCACTACCGTACCTAAGGAGATTATTAAAGAATACGTAAGTTTTCTGAGACAAAGCGGCCTCAAACCTGTTGCTATCGAACCAGACAGCTTTTCGTTTGCTTTTTGTGTTCTGGCGAATTACAAATGGAAGCCTAACGAAGTTATAGTTGCTTTAAATATTGGCGCTAAAAACACATTATTTAATGTCATCATCAACGGCAACGTAAATTTTTGTCGTAAGATTTCTTCTGGCGGCCACAGCTTTTTATCTGCTTTGGCTAAGAATATGAATATTTCTCCCGAAGAAGCAAGGGAGAAACTAAATGCTTTCGGTGTTCCTAAAATCGATTGGCAGGGCTTCGGTTCGCAGGGTGAAGAATCGAATTATACGGATGAGCAGTTGATTTTTAAAGCGATTCAGAGCCCGCTGGAGAAATTTATTACAGAATTTCGCAATTCTTTTGATTTTTTCTCTTATTATTTGACCCACTCGTCCATACAGACGATCGATAAGATTCTTATTAGCGGCGGTGGCAGTAAAATAAAAAATTTAAATGAATTTTTAAGTGCAAGATTAGAAGCACCTGTAGAAAAACTGAACTCGCTTCAGAATCTGCAAATTGCAGAACAGATCGATAAGAAATCGCTTGAGCAATGGTCTTCTCAACTGGATATTGCAATCGGCCTGGCATTAAAGAGGAAATTTTAAATGGAACGAGTAAATCTTATCCCCAAAGAGCTACGCATAAAACTGACAGTGCAGTTTAAGAGCAAGGTACTGGTGCGAAATGTTATGTATTTGCCTTTGATAGTATTGCTCCTCTATTTTCTTATTGCCATTCCAAAATTTGTAAAGATTCAAACTCTCAAGAATAAATTAAAAATTTCCGAGCAGACCCTTGACTCCACAAAAAATAAACTTGAAGATTTTACAGCTGGGCACAATTTACTTCAAGGTGAAATAGACCAGTGGGAGAAGAAGATACAATTAATCAGAAAGCAGAAAGATAGTATTGAAGAGGAATTAACAGGAGCTAAGCGGTGGTCAGACGTATTGATTGAATTAAGCAGGGTAGTTCCAAAGGAAACCTGGCTGAACAACATAGTTTTGAACAAAGGCATTTTAACATTGGAGGGCGCTACCTTTTCTAATTCAGAAGTGAGCGCATTTTTGAAAAATTTGCAAAGTTCTCCGCTTTTTGTTGGCGCCGAATTTAAATCTACAGAGCTTAAAGAACTACAAGATAGAAAAGAGAAGGTTATTGAATTCCAGATAATCGGTAAATTATATTAAAAGCATATTAAGATGAGAAAATTGGAACTTGACATTTTAAAATCTTTAAGAACAAAAGATAAAATCTTGCTTATTTTAGTAGTTACTATTTTAATTTGGGCCGTATTCTACAGAAAGATACACCTTCCCAACATTGCTAGAATAAAGGCTTTGCAATCACAGATTAGAGAAACAGAGGATAAAACATTTAAGCTCGAAGATCAATTGCCTTCTTCTTATAAAAAATTAGAAAATTATCTGGAAGATCTAAAACAGGAGCATCAAATAGTTCAAGCAGAGTTAGACGAAGTTTATAGCGAGATGCCCCAGAAAGATCAAAGCTCAGAATTATTAAAATATCTAACGCAGAAAGATTCCTCTTCAGATTCAGGTGAGCTTGAATTTGTATTTGTGAAGTCAGAGCCCATAGAGGAGAAAGAATTTTATCATAAAATGCCTTTAAAGATTTCTCTCACCGGAAACTACAATCAAATTATAAGCTATTTAAAGAGAATAGAGATACCTTCGCGGCTCATCGAAGTAAAAAGTTTACAGATACAGACTGATCCAGAAATTTTACCAGGGGTCAATGTTAATATGTCATTACTTGTGCTTCTACAAAATCCCTCAGAGGAAAAATCCTCTAGTTTTGCTGAAAAATTATCCAGCGTGAATTTAAAAAAGTCAGTGGTCAAAAAATTGACCGACCCGTTTACTGCCTATAGGCCAATATACCTTATGGGAGCAAAATCTAGCGAGCTTCCAGAGATAGATAGCCTTTCTTTGTCGGGAATAATCTGGTCAGGAGGAACTCCTTCCGCAGTAATCAATGGTATTTCGGTAAAAGTAGGTGATGACATAGACGGTTTAGAGGTGTTGGAGATTTCGGAAGACGGGGTAATGCTTGAAGGCGCAGGACAAAGGGCCAAATTAAAATTGAAATAAATTCATTAATTATCTGGAGGTAGCAGTGATAAAAATATTTGTTCAAGAGAAATTACTGAAGCAATTTTTAATTGTGTTGATTGCATTGTGTATGGTAAGTTCTTCGGTCGGATGTGCTGCTAGATCTGCTAAGAAGAAATATAATATTAGGGTGGAGACAGAGTCACAAGTAACCTATGCTGAAGTCGAACAACTTTTTGATGAAGGAATTTTAGCTTTTCATAAAGGTATTAAAGAGATAGCCCAAATGAATTTATCCCAGGTAGTAGAGCTTGAGAAGAGTTTACCTGTTCAACAATATACAGCTTTAGCTCAGGAGTATTTGGAGAAGATTGAGGCAATAGAGCCGTCGGCAATACCTTTAGGTATGCTTCCTGATGAAGAACTGGTAAAGGAGCAAACTGAGAAGACAATTAGAGAGAAGTTGAGCGAAAAGATTTCTTTAGAATTCAGAGAAGCAGATATTAAAGATCTACTTTCCAGCTTCTCTACTTCTTATGGTTTAAATATAGTCTGCGATAAAGAAGTATCAGGTACAGTTTCTATAAGACTAAAAGATGTAACGGTTAAGGAAGCGCTGAAGGCAATTCTAGATATTAGCGGATATAGATATGTCAAAAAAGGCAGTATTATTTATGTGGAAAACATTTCTAAGGGAAAGGTCACTAAAATTTTTCATTTGGGGTATACTGATCCTGCTATATGTAAGGAGATCGCCGGTGATTTGCTTTCTAGCCAAGGCAGTATTAAAGTAGACGAGACATTTAATCGGCTTATCGTCACCGATTTACCAAGCAGTATCGATGAAATAGAAAAATTTATTAATAATTTCGACGCTCGCATCCCTCAGGTTTTGATCGAAGTTAAGATTGTAGATATTACCCTGACTGATTTAGCAGAGTTAGGCATAGATTGGACTGGGACTTATACAAGTGACTATCTTTGGAACAAAGCTACACAGGGTCTTAGCGAGAGCGCCGGTGGGACTTATACGCTTGGAGCACCGGGATCAACAAATCTTCCCACTGGTCAATTTGATTTAGCTTTGGTTTTAAAGCATTGGTCTAACGTTTCTCTTGATATTGATGCTTTAGTTTCTGATGCGAAGGCCGATCTTTTGGCCAGCCCGAAGATAATAACCCAGAATAATCAGGAAGCCAGAATAATTATTGGTGAAAAAGTGCCTTATACAGAAACTACACAGACTACTACCGGCACCACTGAGACTACTAAATTTATTGATGTCGGTACAACCTTAAGAGTTACACCTAAAATAAGTAAAGATGGTTATGTAACTATGCATATTCATCCCGAGGTAAGCTCAGTAACTTCTCTTCTTGATAGTGGACCTAGGATTGATACCCGCGAAGCCGATACCGTAGTGACAATCAAAGACGAACAGACTTTAGCTATAGGTGGCTTAATCAAAGAGCAGTCTACAATTACAAATAGAAAGATACCGATACTGGGCGATATTCCTCTCATTGGGCTTCTTTTTCGAAGCAAAGCGGTAGACATAGTAAAAAAAGAGCTAGTGGTTTTTATTACTCCTCACATCATAGAATATCCTGATGATGTAGAAAGCAAGCCCTAAATTATGCCATTTTACCGATATAAAAGTCGAGACAGGTTAGGCAGAGTCCTAGATGCGGTCGTAGAATACGACAGTGAAGAAAAGCTGTCTGCGAATTTAGAGCAGATGGGTTTACATGTGTTTGCCATCGAAGATGTCACTGAGAAAAGCTCTAAATTAGCCGAATTTACTGACCGTTTTAAAGTAATCTCTAGGTATGATGTAATTATCGTTTCTCGCCAACTTGCTACTATGATTAATGCAGGCGTGACTTTGCTTGATAGTCTTGACGGGATTGCCAAGCAGACGCAGAATAGAAAACTTAAAGCAGTTATGGAAGATATAATTGAAAGGGTTAGAACCGGGAGTTCTTTTTCACAAGCCCTCGGTGCCCATCCTTCTGTTTTTAATGAGATGTATGTAAATATGGTCCGCGTAGGCGAAGAGGGAGGAATTTTAGGTACTATTTTGGAAAGACTCTCGACGTTAGCTATACACGAATCCGAACTTAAAAGTAAAATCAAAGCTGCTGTTACCTATCCGATGATAATAATCAGTTTAACAATTTTAATAGTGGTTTTCTTGCTTATTTTTGTCATGCCTAGGTTTATTAACATTTTTGAATCTGCAGGCGCCGAACTTCCTTTACCGACTAAAATTTTACTTGGTATCAGTTATCTCTTGCGTAATCGTTGGTATATTATATTGGTATTATTGGGAGCTGGTGTTTGGACTTTCCTTCAATCGATAAAGGGCGAAAGAGGTAGATATCGTTTCGATCAGATTAAATTGTTTCTTCCGGTAACCGGCCCGCTTTACTTGAAGATTTTAATTTCTAGGTTTACACGCTTATTGAGCGAGCTTAGCAAAAGCGGTATTCCGCTTTTATATGCTATTGAGGTTGTAGGCAGAACAATTGATAACAAGCTCCTTTCGCAGATAATTACCGGAACAAAAAAAGGAGTAGCTGCGGGTCAGAATTTATCCGATCCTTTGCGTCTTAGCGGGATATTCCCACCTATGGTTATTCAGATGATTTCTGCTGGTGAAAAAACAGGTAGGCTCGACGATATGCTTAATGAAGTATCTAACTTTTACGATTTAGAAGTCGAATACGGCATTAGGAATCTTACTGCCTGGATAGAGCCAGCAATGATTGTGGTTATGGGTCTTATCGTAGGATTTATTGCTTTGTCTGTTCTTTTGCCAATTTTTAATTTGGTAAAATTATTTAAATAAAATTTTCTAATTTATAAAAGAGAGGTAAGATATGTGGTGGTTATGTTCGATTCTCTTTGGCTTTATTATTTTATGGGGTTATGAGATGCGCGTCAGAGATCTTAATGTACGTGCGGATATGGCAGAGATCAGGATACGGGAACTGGAAGACGAAGTTATAAATTTAAAAAGAAAAATAAAAGTTGAGACAGAAAAAGATAAGGAGGATGGAAAGAATGATTAATTTTAGGAAAGGTTTTACATTAATCGAAATCCTAATCGTCATTACCATCTTAGGCATTTTGGCCGCAGCGATTATTCCCAACTTCATCGGTTTTGATAAAGAAGCAAGGGTGGCGGCTACCAAAAGTAACCTAGATACGCTTAGGGGTAGGATTACTTTATTTAGGGCAAAAGAAGGAAAATATCCAGAATCGTTAGATGAACTTTTAACTACTACCTATTCTGATATGGGCGTGAAGAAATCCTACTTGGATAAGTTGCCTCAAGAACTTATCAGTTCTAGCTCTGGAAGTGCTGATACTGCTGTTTTTAAATCTACCGACCCACTCACCAACGCAGGCGGCTGGGTATATATAAAAGACAGGGCTGAGGTAGTAGTAAATGTTACTACCGAGCTAGATAAAGCGTGGAAGGATTATGCTGGTCAGAAACCTTCTGATTGGTAATGATAATTAAGTTCAAAATAAATCAAAAAGGCGCCATCCTCTTTTTAACCCTCATTGTGCTACTCTTCCTGACTATCTTTGGCGGTTCACTGATGATGATGGTTTTTTCTCGTTTTACCAGCACCTACGTTGAATATGATCGGCTCAAGGCCCTATATTTAGCAGAAGCTGGGATAAGTAAATCCTTGTGGGAATTAAAACAAGGAATAGATCTCAATCAAGACGGCTTAGGTAACATTCCCAGAACTCGCTTAGGTGAAGGTTATTACCAAGTGGTCCATGACCTTTCGGCGCTTACTATAATGTCAACCGGTGTGTCTAATGACATAAAGCGCGTAGTTAGAATACAGTATGTTGGTAATTATTGATTTAAGAAAGATCAAACTAAACTTGTTTAATTTTTAGGTTATCAGGGATGTATAGTAGACGTCAAAGATATAAAACTTCTCAGGCGTTCACTTATATTGAAATGCTTATTACAGTTGTTATCATATCGGTCTGCTTTCTTCCTTTGATGAGATTGTTTTCAACTAGTGTAATTGCTGCGGCTGGGGCTGGCGATTTAGCTACAGCAGTTAACTTAGGCAGAGAAGGAATAGAAAAGATAAAAAATCTTAATTTCACTGAAGCCCAATTGCTAGTTGCCGGTAGTAGTTTTTATCCACCCGAAGGAGAGCCTGCCCTGACTTTAAATCAGCAAGAATGGAGAATAGAACAGATTATTGTTTCTGGCTCAGACCCTTTGGAAGTAAGGGTTAAAGTATTCAAAGCTGACGATATGAAAAAACCAATTGCTACATTGGTTACCTTGATTGAGGATTTGCAGTAAGAAAAATCTGACAAAAAATATTCTATTTTTATTCCGTTATAGATGCCTGATAATAATTACGATCACAAATTTTTCAGTGGGTTTACATTAGTAGAATTATTAGTAGCAGTGTCGATTTCTGCAATTATCGGGGCAACGGTTGTTTTTATGCTTAATACTTCTTTGGAAACTTGGAGATTTGGCGAAGCTTACATATCTATCGATAAGATAAATCAGGAGATTTTAGATAGAATGACCGAAGGTACCTTCGAGCTGCCTGGATTACGCGATGCAACAGAAATTTATCAAGCCTCGGGTAGTGAAATTGTCTTTGTTCCTTTGCAGAAGGATCTGCAGATATTAGACCGTAGTTTGTCCGAAGGTGACAAGATTTTTCTCCAGAGGCAGTTTAAAGCCGGTACAAACGATCCAATAGTTGAAACAAGATACTCTCGCTCGAGAGAATTTACTAAAATAGATTCAACTTTTTATTATGGAGAACTGGCAGATCCTGGTAAATTAGACGATTATGTTGTTGTGGAACAATCTATCCCTGTTGGCTCAGAGGTAAGGATTATTTACCGTCCGGAAGCTAATGCTGATCCCTGGGTAAGGATGAGGTATATTTGGGAAGTGGGGGAAAAAAAATTATATTATACCTACCAAGGGATTACCATAGAAGTGCCTATTAGGAATCCAGATGTAGAGATAGAAAGAGTTGGATTGTTGTATTTCGCTAATGTTAATGCTCCGATTTTGCCTTCAGCGACTGGGGGGCAGCTTTCTTCTTCTCAGTTGAAAAGAATCACCGCTGTTAAAATTATAGTTGAGTCAAAGAAAACTGGGGAAACAAGAGAGGCCGCCTCGTTTATAAATATCAGAAA
>JBDRFF010000029.1:0-2787 GCA_043819095.1 Candidatus Omnitrophota bacterium | reverse complement strand
CTATTTTATTCTTGCGCCTTTGGAACAGGCTGAATTAAAGCCGCAGATAGTCATCTTTATTGCAAATGCTGAGGCTAGCTGCCGGCTGCTGACATTTGCCACATTTTTTGAAGGAAAAATGCCGAAGATTCAAATTGGCGGGCCGACCTGCAGGCTGTCTGTAATCTATCCTATTGTTACCGGAGAAACCAATCTTTCATTCTTCGATTATACTGCCAGAAAGATATGTAATGTAGAGAAGGATAAGCTCCTGATCAGCATTCCATATGATATGATTCCGAAAATGGTCGAAAATATCGATAAATGCTCTGCCGGCACAGCAAAGATAGAATTTCCTCAAGAATTCAGAGAGTTCTTGCAAAAAAGAACAGCGGTTAAATAAAGGAGCAGCGAAGCGGTACCGCGAAGCAGTCCCGTATTTTATACGGGGCCGCGAAGAGCGAATAGATAAGTCTATCCAGGATACAAAAAAGCCTTTATAACATTTAGTAATTTACTTGACAAACGTTATAACATATGTTATATAGTTAATAGGTGATATATGGAAAACTATATAAAGCAAATCAAAGAGATCAGAGAAAAAACAGGTTGGTCCCAGGATCAATTAGCCAAGGAGCTGGGTGTAACTTTTGCCACAATTAACCGCTGGCTAAACAAACACACGAGGCCACATCCGTCACATCTTAAATTGATTGATAAGGTATTTGAGGGCATCATAGGGATTAAGCCTGTTCCTAAAGAAGAGATTAGGCAACTTATTAAGAAAATCCAGTCTCTGAAGAATAGGTTCAAAGGTGTACGCAGAAGAATTTCTGAAGATAGAGATTTACTGGAGGATTTTTTAATTGAACTTACCTATAATACCAATGCTATAGAGGGCAGCCGTATGAGTAGGGCTGATACAAAGGCAATAATCCAGGATAAGTCCTTGATTAAAGACAGGACCCTTTTTGAGCATCTGGAGGTTAAAAATCACGAATCGGTCTTAAGAAAAATTTTAACCGGTGAGATTAGAGGCCCAGTGTCTGAAGGTCTGATTCTAGAGCTGCATTCTCAGCTTATGCAGGGTCTAATCGATGATGCCGGCTCATACCGTAAAAACTGGATTAAGATTACCGGAGTAGATCTGGTTTTACCGGCTCCTCTAGATATAAAAGAAGAAATGGCGGATTTTATGAAGAGGTTAAATAGAAACGGCAGTAATACGCTGGAACATATTGCCAAGATGCACTATGAATTCGAGGCAATACATCCGTTTTCTGACGGAAACGGAAGGATAGGCCGTATTATAATAGCAATTATGTTACTGGATAAGGATTTTGCACCGGCAATAATAAAGATCGAAGACAGAAACCGGTATTATGAAGTTCTGAATTATGCCAATAAGAAAGAAGAGTCTTATCTAGTAAAGTTTGTTCTTGAGGGTATATTAACCGGTTATAAGTTGCTGAAATTACGACAGCCTTGACCTATTGCCAAAATGGATAGTGGGTAAGGACGCAGGAGTTCAGAGAGTTTTTGCAGAAGTGCTAAGCGCGTTTAGCCAGCGAGAGAGCAGAATGCTCTCGAGCAGCACCCCGTTGATTTTTATTATGGGTGACAAATTTTTCGCGCTAGCACCGCACCCATGATGTAAAATAGGGGGTGCAGCACCCAATCTACACAGTTCAGGGTGCCGAGCCGCGAATCGGCTTGGTGAACAAGGATTAAATAATGGATAAATTCTGGATTAGTTCTATTATCGTTGCTACATTCATCTCACTTTCAACCGGTAAAGTGTTTTCCGAAACGAAGAGTGGTGATGCCAGCTTCTGCCCGCCTGAAGGAAAAATCCTATTAATTATCGGCCAGCATAAAGAGGCAATCGATACATATATAAAGGAATTAAAACATGTCCCTGCCGGAATTGCGGTATATACGTCAGTTCAGAGAGCGGAAGGAATATATAAGGCATTTGACCATGGCGGCGGCGCACAACATCTGCAGTATGAAGTAAGAAAATACCGTAATTCGGTAATGCAGGTCGGCCTTTATATGGTTGATGTGCCAAAGGAGACTGTCAACGGCAAATACGATGATAACCTGAAAAAAATCGGTACCTGGATAAAAAAGACAAATAGGCCGGTATATTTAAGGATCGGATATGAATTTGACGGGCCTCACAACCATTATGATCCGGAACTTTACGTAAAAGCCTATCGTTATATTGCTGATAAATTCCGCGCAATGGGAGTGGACAATGTTGCTTATGTATGGCACTCCTATGCACACCATACTGAAAGGCCCATTACAGACTGGTATCCGGGTGATGAGTATGTTGATTGGGTTGCCGTTTCTTATTTTAGTCCCGTTAGAAAATATCTTGAGCGGATAGTGGACTTTGGCCGGGAACACAACAAACCTTTGATGATCGCAGAGGCGACCCCCCAGGGTGTGGGCGTAACGTATGGTGATTACGCCTTAGAGAGATGGTATGAGCCATTTTTTGAGTTTATCGATACCTACGATGTAAAAGCAGTCAGTTACATCAACTGTGATTGGGAGGCACTTCCCATGTGGAAGGGGCAGGGCTGGAAAGACAGCCGCGTTGAGGCCAATCCTATCATAAAAAAGCGCTGGCTTGAAGAAGTCAGTAAAGATAAATACCTTAAGGCATCCAAGGGATTGTTCGGTCTTTTAGGATTTAAATGAGGGGGTCGGTTCCAAATAACGCATTTATGGAGTAAAATGAAAAAAATAGCTGGTTTAATTTTCTTGATACTTATAATATGTTGTGTTGTTTTTGCG
>JBDRFF010000028.1:0-4710 GCA_043819095.1 Candidatus Omnitrophota bacterium | reverse complement strand
CTCGATGTCATGCTCCCGGATACTACCGGTTTTTCTATCTGTAAGGATTTAAGGGCTAAAAAGATAGACACCTTTATTCTCATGCTTACTGCCCGCGATGACGTACAAGATAAAGTATTGGGCCTTAAGACCGGTGCGGACGACTATTTAAGCAAGCCGTTTGATTTTGAGGAGCTTCTGGCGCGTATTGCCGCTCTTTTGCGCAGGAAACGCCTGGATAAAAATCCTATTCTTAAGGTTTCGGACCTTGAATTAAATCAGCTGACCCATAAAATCACGCGGGGAAATAAAGAGATAATCTTGACCGGTAAGGAATATAGTTTACTCGAGTATCTTATGCTCCATGCCAACCAAGTAGTAACGAGAACCGAGATATCAGAACACGTTTGGAACGAAAATTTTGACAGCCTTACCAATGTCATAGACGTATTTATAAACCGGTTACGTAATAAGATCGACCAAGGTTTTAAGAAAAAGCTTATCCATTCTCTTCGTGGTACCGGCTACATACTTAAGGAATAACGATGCAAAAATCTTTTCATAGGAAAGTTATAACGGGGTTTTTGGTAATGGTATTTTTATGTGCTTTTACGGCAATCCTCGCTTTTATAACTACGCGTAATATGCAAAAAGTTTTCCGCGATACCATGAAAGAAAATGTTTCATCTCTTAAGGCAGCGGAAAAATTAGAGCTTGCATTGCTTAGCCAAAAAGGGTTTATGGCAAATTACTTTTTAAGCGGCGATTTCAATTGGCTAAATAGGCTTGAAGAAAGAAGATCTGATTTCGCAAATTGGTTTAAAAAGGCTTCGGATATCGCATTCACTCCGGCCGAAAAAAGTGTTATTGAAGATATTAACCTTCTTTATGGAAAATATGAAAGCGACCGATATAGAGCTAAGCAGCTTTATGAATCAGGTAGTATTCAGGAGGCAAAAAATGTCCTCCTTACGGATGTGTCGAACAGCCTAGAAGCCATTTACCAAAAATGCGAGGACTACATTATCATTAATGAATCGATTATTAACAAATCCCAGGTTGCTTTACAAAAAAAAGTCATAGGCATGATTATTTTGATTACAGTCCCCGCGTTTGTTATAATTGGTTTAGTCGGTTCCATGTTTTTTTTGTTAACGAGAAGAATTCTTGCATCTGTTGAAGATATCGCAGTAACCGCGCGTAATATTAACCTTAAAAGCCTCAGTGGGCGAGTAGGAACCGAAAATTTAGAAACAGAAATAGAATATCTCGCTAAATCGATCAATATGATGCTTGAACGGTTAGAGCAGTCTTTTGAATATATAAAGGAATTCAGTTCTAGTATCGGCCATGAATTAAAGAGTCCGCTTGCCATTATCAAAGGAGAGTCCGAGGTTGCATTGCGTAAAGAAAGACAGGCTGAGGATTATCGGAAAGCCTTGAGTGTCAATATCGAAGAAGCGAATAGGATGATCCGCATTGTAGAAGATTTGGTTTTTCTGGCAAAACTTGATTACAATCCGGATAATATCAAGGAAGAAGTTTTTGATTTTATTCCGTTTTTCGCTGATATTCAGAAACGCGCTCAAACGCTCGCTGCGCAAAAACAAATAAACCTTACAGCCACGATTCCTGAAATTTCCGTTACTTTAGAGGGGAACCAATTACATTTGAGCCGCCTGTTTTTTAATCTTATTCAGAATGCCATTAAATTCACGCCTCCGGGAGGGAATATTAATTTAACCGTTCATCCGGAAAACGAAGTACTAAAGGTTTCTGTATCGGATACGGGTATAGGAATTAGCGAAGAAGATTTACCTAAGATATTTCAGCGATTTTTCCAGAAAGGAAAATCCGAAGCGGTAAGCAGCGACAGCATTGGCTTGGGCTTAAGCATTGCCAAATCTATTGCGAAGTTTCATAGCGGCGACATTGAGGTAATAAGCAAGCTTGGAGAAGGCACAATTTTTTCCGTAATCCTACCTATTTTTCACCCCTGATTTTTTCTTTATATCCCAGCAATTAAAGCGACAAAAGATTACAATAAATTAATTTAAAGTTAATCTTCTGTTCATTATTGATTTGCTATCCTAAAGCATTATACAACCAAGTGCATCTTAAGGGGAAAAAGAAAGCAAAAACTCGGCAGTTTTTAATGGGAGCTAAAGTATGAAAAAAATTCTTATTATCGATGATGAGCGAAGAATCGGCCAATCGTATACAGTTTTACTTTCAGAAGAAGGATTTGAAGTTAAGCATGTCTCAAACGCGCAAAAGGTAACCAATCTTTTGATCCGCGAGCACTTTGATTTAGTACTGCTGGATATTAACATGCCGGAAATAGACGGTAAAATAATGTACGAAGTTATCAGGGAGTACGACCGGAACATGAAAGTCATGGTTTCAAGCGTTTATCCTATTGAAGAACAAGTTCAAAACATCTTAGGGGCTTGCGCATATCATAACAAATCGCAAGGAGTAGATATGCTCGTTGCTAAGGTAAAAGAGGTATTAGATGATTTAGGAGAAGAGTGAATGAATCAGAAAAAGACAGTTCTTATTATTGAGCAAGATGACAATTTCGCCAATGGCCTCAAGCGCATTTTGGAAAAGGAAGGATTTAATGTCGTATCTCTTTATGACTTTCATTATATCAAAGAGCTGTGCCAGGATGCGATTCCGGATTTGGCCATCATCAATATCAGCGCGTCGAAGGAGTTTGGGCTTAATATGTTGCGAAGAACCAAAGAAATTTTTCCCAAGCTCCCAATTGTAGCTGTTTCTGTTTACGGTAATTCTTTTAGTAGAAGAGAATTGGCCAGATTAGGAGCGGATGATTTTATCGCTAAACCTTTCTATGTGAATTATTTGAAATGCCGAATAGAAAAATTAGCAGGAGCGAGTAATTAATCAAATGTATGCGGTTGGGCTGGTAGATAGAGGTATTAATTTGCTTATTGAAAAGGAGGAGAAGTGATGTTTAAAAGGATGATTTTGTTTGTTTCTCTTGTTTTTGTTTTATTCGGGTGTGCAGCGAGTTCCAAAAAACAACCCGTGCAACCAGAAGCAGTAGTGCAAAAATTATATTCCCGGGATTATGACCATGGTGATAAACTGTCGTCTGAAAGCTATGAAAAACCGGTAAAGAAAACTTCTCCCGAACCAGATATACAATTAAGCCCGAAACAGATTCAACGGGCATTAAAGAACGCGGGTTTTTACCAAGGGCCTATTGATGGAAAAATCGGGGCTAAGACCAAAGAGGCTATTGTGAAGTTTCAGAAGACCAAAGGTTTTAAGGCTGACGGGATCGTTGGGAAAAGAACATCAGCGGCATTAAATAAGTATTTATCTCAATAAAAAATGAAAGTAAAAAAAACATTTATTTTTGTAACCCTGTTTCTTCTCATGGGTGCCGGAGGATATTTTGGCCGCCAGTATTATGCCAAAATCCAGAAAGCCAAACAAGAACAGTGTCTCTATGAAACACGAGAAGCCGCCTGGCGGGAACTGCAGCAGCGCGTCAAAATTGAGATAAGCCAGTTTAAAGGCGAGGCGGGAGTAATTATTAAAGATTTAGAAACCGGGTGGGAATTTTCGTGCGAGAAGGCTAAATTGTTTCCCTCTGCAAGTCTGGCTAAAATTCCCCTTATGGCGGCATGTTTTTTAGCGGCTGATCAGGGCAGGATTAATCTCGATCGTAATATAGCGCTTAAATCGTCAGATAAACTTACCGGATCAGGAGTTTTAAAAGATATGCCCGCAGGAACTACATTCAGCGTTGAGCGGCTTATCGGCCTTATGATTTATGACAGTGACAACACCGCCACTAATATCGTTACGAACCTGTTCGGCATTGATTACTTGAATAGTATATTTAAATCCTTTGGTTTGAAGAATACGGAATTGTCTCGAAAGATTGCCGATTATAAGTCGCAGGATAAGGGTATCGAAAATTATACGACAGCCGAAGATATATTTTTATTGTTAGATAAGATCTACCGAAGGACCCTGGGGAATAAAAACGTTTCTGATCAGTGTATCTCTATGCTGAAATTGACACGCATGAACGACCGTATCCCTAAGTATTTACCGCCTGAGATAACTATTGCGCATAAGACTGGTCTTGAAAATGGAGTTTGCCATGACGCCGGCATAGTATTTACCCGCAAGGGTAATTTCATTATTGTCTTATTAACCAAGCACGCGAATTCGGATAGCGCTCTTTCCAAGGAATTTATCGCAAGAATATCATCGTATGCTTATAAATATTTCGAACAGTTGCAATAAAAGGAGGGGAGAAAAAATGAGAAGATGGCTGACGATTTTTACAGTTGCAGTACTCGGAATAATGGGATTAAATGGCAATGCTTTTTCAATGGGGCAGGCGCCTAAAAATATTCAAGTAGCCGGAAAGGTGACCGAGATTAATTTAAAGGGCCTCACAGTAAAAATTGCCCCTAAAACAGGGGATGCCGTAGTGTTTCAGATCAACGAAAAGACGAAGCTAACTAAGGGCAGGAAAAGCATTACACTTATGAATCTTAAAAAAGACGATCAGGTTACAGTTACTTATAAAACAAGCTGGGGTAAGAAAGTTGCATTAGAGATGGCCGCTCAGGAACGAGTTGTTGTGCCACAGAAGACTACACCGACAAAAAGTAAGAGATAAGAAACTTACAGCTTGGGTAAGATGAATCAAAGATAAAGAAGCAAGGGATATATCTTTTA
>JBDRFF010000027.1:0-59694 GCA_043819095.1 Candidatus Omnitrophota bacterium | reverse complement strand
AAGAGAGAACAATTAAATTCGAACGATCTTTTGAATTGCTATTCTGTATGCGTCTTTATATCCTATATATTAATAGGTGGAACAATTTTCAGTTTCGCCAAATACCATTATCCTATGTTGCCGATTTTATCAATCATAATCGCTAACGCAGTTTTAAGTTTAGATTTGAATAACTTTAAACGATATTTTCTTCTTTATGGAATTTTAGGTCTTGTCTTTGTTCTTATAAGTCGTATCTTTTCCGGTGATTTGCTTTATCAAGTGAACTATGTTTTAAGAAAAATAGCCATTTTTTCACCCGAACAACTTCCTGTTTTCTATAAGGATTTCGCCAAACGGATGATATTCTATTTTGTCCCTTTTATCTTAGGTATTTTTGTAATTCGCTTAATAATCAGAAAAGAGAGCTGGTTTAGGATATTCAGTTTCTTATCGATCAGTTTCATACTAATAAATAGTTTAACTTTCGATTTTTACTTACGAGATACAAAGTTCTTTACTACTTACTGTTACGGAAGGGATATTGGAGAATTTAAACGCGTAGCAGAATTATGTAAAGATATCGTCAGGAAAGATAGCGATGCTAAAATTATCGCGCCAGAAGATACACTTGAATATGCGGGAATAGGGATTTTTGTAGGATTTGAAGAACTTTGGGACGACAGGGATAGATTTTTGCAAGTAATAAAAGATAAAAGAGTTTCTGCAGTTATCTATAATTTCAATTATAATGCTTTTTTTACTTATAGTGAGATTTTCTTTCATCCCACAGTTAAAGCAGCCTTTGAGAAAGAATATATGTCAGTACCATTTGTAAATCATAGCGTTTGGATAAGGAAGAAATAGTTATGCGAATCGGAATAGATATTAGAGAATTAGAAAAGAACAAAAAAACTGGAATGGGCAGATATCTGATTAATTTTTTAAATTATATCAATCAATTCGAGCATGAAAACGAATACATTCTTTTTGCTAATACAGATTCTCGAATTCCATCGTTGCGCTCAGATATAAGGATAAAAGTTATTCTAGAATTTTCTACAATTTATTGGGATCAAATAATCTTGAAGAATGAAATCAAGAAAGAAAAAATAGACATCTTTTATTCACCATTTTATAAAGGACCTGTATTTTCGCTAGCGAAATTAATTGTTACTTGCCATGATCTCCATTTCCTGAATTTGGATTCTAAGGCAATTGGAGATTTTCTAAGAAGATATTATTGTCGTAAGATTTTGCAAGAATCAGATACGATAATAACTGTCTCCGAATATTCAAAAAAAGAAATTGTAAAATTTTTAGGAGATAAGACAAAGAGAGTCGAAGTGGTTTATGATAGCGTAACCGATGAATTCAGGCCTTTAGATAAAAAAGCATGCTTCGATAAAGTAAGGCGGTCTTTCGGGTTAAGGGAAGATTTTATTCTTTACGTGGGAAATCTCAAACCGCATAAGAACCTCGCTAGATTAATCAATGCTTATGATTTATTGCCATCGTCCTTAAAACAGAAGTATCAGTTGGTTATTGTAGGCAGAAAAGATGAAACTTATCAGCAACTACGGAAGCTTGTTGATCAAAAAGAGCTTACGAATAATGTTGAATTTTTGGGTTTAGTGGAAGATGAGTATCTGATAGATTTATACAACACCGCAAGTATCTTGGTATTAGTTTCGTTATGCGAAGGATTCGGTCTTCCTGCGCTTGAGGCAATGGCATGTGGCACGCCAACCATAGTTTCAGATATAACATCTTTACCCGAGATAGTTGGCGATATCGGAGTGCTTGTGGATCCTCGAGATACAAATTTGATCGCTTCTAAATTAAAACATTTATTGACAGATACTTCTTCACGAGAGATATTGTCTAGAAAAGGATTGTTGCGTGCGAAAAACTTCTCGGTAGAGAATATGGCTAGAAAAATTCTTAAGATTTTTAAAGAAAGCAGCGGTTAATTATGTGCGGAATTTGCGGAATCGTCGGTAAACAGGATAAAGAGTTGCTGAAGAGAATGTGCAATTCAATGTTACATCGCGGTCCGGATTCAGACGGTATTTTCCTGAAGGGCAATATTAGCCTAGGTATAAGAAGATTAAGGGTTATAGATTTAGAAACTGGCGATCAGCCTATTCATAATGAAGATAAGACTCTTTGGATTGTCCACAACGGAGAAATCTATAATTTTAAACAGCTGAGAGACGACTTGATTAAAAAAGGACATTCTTTCTATACCAAGAGCGATACCGAGGTAATCTTGCATCTTTATGAGGAGTATAAAGATGACTGTGTTAGATATTTAAGGGGAATGTTTGCTTTTGCGATATGGGATGATAAAAGAAAGAAAATATTTTTGGCGCGCGATAGAATCGGGATAAAACCTTTGTATTATTGTGCCAGAAACGGAAGGTTTATTTTTGCTTCACAATTAAAAAGTATTTTAGAAGATAAAGAAATCTCTAAATTAATTGATCGTGATGCCCTTGATTACTATCTGACTTTTCTTTATATCCCTGCGCCGCTGACAATATTTAAGGAGATAAAAAAATTGCCACCTGCTCATACGCTCACAATAAAAGACGGAAAGATTGAGCTTAAGAGATATTGGAAGTTAAGCTTTAATCAAGATAAAGTCGAGCCGGACGCCTATTATATAGAAAGAATAAAAGATATCTTAAAAGATGTTATGCGAATACATATGATTAGCGATGTCCCGTTGGGCGCTTTGTTAAGCGGAGGACTAGATTCAAGCACCGTAGTTGCAATGATGAGTAAATTAACCAGCTATCCTATAAAGACATTTTCAATTGGATTTGAAGAAAAATTTGCTTCTTACAATGAATTAAAATACTCTCGTTTAATTGCGAACAAATTTAATACAGACCATTACGAATTTATTATAAAGCCGAAAATAGTCGATATTTTACCTCAGGTTGTTTCTCATTTGGAAGAGCCATTTGCAGATTCTTCTGCCATCTTGAATTATCTAATTTGCAAGGAAGCAAAAGAGTTTGTAACTGTAGGCCTAACAGGCATCGGCGGAGATGAGATATTCGGCGGCTATCCCAGATATCTAGGCCTTTTCGTCGATAGATATTATCAGAGACTGCCGCATTTTATGCGTTCAGGTTTGAGCGGTTTATCCAGCTTTATTCCCCAGACGAGAGATAGCCAGAATTTAGGAGGGAGACTTTCGAGATTTATCGCATCGAATCCAGATACAAAAAATGACAGATATATTAAATGGATTTCATATTTTGATTCAGAAATGAAATCAAAGCTCCTAAATCAAAAACCGGGGGCGCATAGATTCATTCATCATAATTATCTTGACGAAGAAAAAAGCAATGATTTTCTTAACAAGGCAAACTATTTGGATATAAATGCTTATTTGCCCGATGATCTCTTAATCATGGCAGATAAAATGTCTATGGCGCATTCTTTTGAATTGAGAGTGCCTTTTTGCGATCATAAATTGATGGAATTCTGCGCAACTATCCCTTTTTCTGTAAAATTAAAAGGTCTAAAATTAAAAAACCTCCTTAAGAAGACAGTCAAAGACATGTTGCCTGAGGAGATAATCAATAAAAGAAAGCAAGGATTTATGGTTCCGCTGGCAGATTGGATAAAAGATGATTTAAGCAGTTCTGTTAAAGATATCCTTAGCGAAAAAGCAATAAAGAAGAGAGGGTATTTCAATTCGAAATATGTTGCTGAAATTATAAATCTACATTTTAAAGGTAAAAAGGTATTGACTCACCAGATTTGGGCTTTGTTAGTTTTTGAATTGTGGGCCAGGGATTATCTAGATTGATAGGAAGAATATGCATATCTTAATGATAACTGAAGTATTTTATCCAGTTATAGGAGGAGCCGGTAAATTCGTTTTTACCACAGCAGCGAATCTGGTTAAGCGGCGGCATAAAATCTCTTTGCTTACAAGACTGACAAAAGGCACAGCTTCTCGGAAAAATATCGATGGTATTGATGTATATAGGATAATTTGGTCAAACAATTTTATTATCCAGCTGATTTCTTTTTTTAATATTTACCTATTTACAAAAAGATTTTTAGAAAAAGATTTGCCTAATTTGATTGTGCTTAATCAACCTTTTTCTGCACTCAGCGCATATTTTGCAATAGGTGCTAGGCGTATACCTAAAATATATGTTTTTCATTCTTCTTGGTTTGAAGAATTTCAGGTAAAAAACTATATTAAGGCTATCAAATTGAATTCTCTTTCGAATATTTTAAAGTTTATTATTTTCGCTCCGATTGCTTTTATTATGCGCTGCATAGAGGGATTCGTGGTTTCGCATTACGATGAAATAGTTGTGGCGAGCGAATATTCTAGAGAAAAGCTTATTAAGTTCTATAAAATTGATCAGAACAAAATTCATGTAATTCCGGGCTGCGTGGATGTAGGGAGATTTAAGCCAGCTGAAGATAAAATAGGTTTAAGGAATAGATTAGATATTCCACAAGCGCGTTACATACTGATTACTGCAAGGAATCTTGTGGAGCGTATGGGAATCGACAACCTAATTTCAGCCTTTTATAATTTATCTAAGCTGCATAAAGATTTATATCTCGTAATTGTCGGAGGCGGTAGATTAAAAAGCAAATTGATCGAGAAGGTTAAAGGACTAAATCTCAGCAACTCGGTCAAATTTACAGGGTTCCTAAAGGAATCCGAATTAATTGGATACTTTCAAGCAAGCGACTTATTCATTTTACCTACAAAATATATAGAACATTTCGGATTAGTTACGATCGAGGCTTTAGCAACCGGTATGCCGGTTTTAGGCACTCCCGTCGGTGGTACAGTTGAAATCTTGAATAAATTTGGTAAAGGTTTCCTATTTAAAGGTACGGATTCTCAATCGATAGAAGAAGGGATAATAAAATTTTTAGAAAGATATAAAAATGTCGATTTAAAAAGTAAATGCAGAGATTTCGCTATCAAAGAGTATTCAGTCGATAAGTTTGCTAATCAAACAGAAAAGCTTTTTTTGGATATGATTAAATAATGGAAAATAAAGGACTCTCAAGAATAAAGGTGTTGCATATCCACACTCGAGGGGTTATCGGCGGATCCGGCACAAATACTTTATTGACCATGCAAGGGATGCCTAAGGATAAATACATCTCTGAGTTGGCTTGTGGTTCTGAAGGCCCGTTGGTTGAAGCGGCAAAGAAAGATAATTTGACCTTGAGTATAATTCCTCATTTGCAGAATAGGATAAATATTTTCTATGATTTATTAGCGCTATTCGAATTAATCGCATTAATTAATAAAAAGGAATATAAAATAGTCCATACGCATAATTCAAAGGCAGGAATCCTGGGTCGTCTAGCAGCAAATATCTGTTGCGTCCCTGCGATAATTCATACGCAGCATAGCTGTGTATTTAAATACGGCACGTTGAATTACTTTCAGAGAAAATTTTATTATTTCTTAGAGAAGATATCGGCAAAATTTACTGATAAAATTATCTACATATCGCATTTCTTAAAACGAGAATTTATTGATGCGAATATCGGTTCCGAGAAGAATTCCGTAGTAATCTATAGCGGTATCGTGCTTAAAAAATTCGCTATGAAAGTAGGTGTTTTAGAGAAAAACGAGTTATTAGGATTAAGAAGAGATGAATTTATTGTAGGTATAGTCAGTCGCCTTGAGCCTGGCAAGGGAAATGAATTTATTATTAAGGCAATTCCCAAAATTATTCAAGAGATTCCGAATATAAAATTTGTCTTCGTTGGGGATGGTATCTTAAGGAACTATTTAGAGGAGCTCGCCGAATCGCTCGGCGTTCAAGAAAAGGTTCTTTTTTTAGGCTTAAGAGATGATGTCTTTGATTTGCTGCAGATGTTTGATATCGTATGTCTGGCTTCTCTTTACGAAGGCATGGGTAGAGTTCTTTTAGAAGCCCAGGCAGCTGGACGTCCTGTTGTGGCAACAAGGATCGGAGGGATTGTAGATATAGTTAAAGATGGCAAAACTGGATTATTAATTCCGCCTAAAGATGTAAATTCTCTGGCAGAGGCAATTATCAGATTAGCGCAAGACCGACATTTAAGAACACAGATGTCAGAAGAAGCAAGAAGATTTGTTGATTATCGTTTTTCCAGTGCTAAAATGGTGGTAGATATATTTAATGTCTATGAAGAACTTGTCTTAAAAAAGATAAAATTATGATTAATGCTTTGACCGTAGACCTAGAAGAATGGTATCATATTAGCGGAATAGACGAATTCTTAAAAAACATCGATCTTAATAAGTTCGCTAATAGAGTTCTTAACAATACGATTAAGCTTTTAGATATATTTTCGCAGAACAAGGTTAAGGCAACGTTTTTTGTCCTGGGTTCTATCGCAGAAAGATTTCCCAGGTTGATCCGCCGTATTGACGAAGAAGGACACGAAGTCGCAACCCACGGTTTTCACCATACTCCGATTTACAGCCAGAGCAGAGATGATTTCTCTCGGGAGCTTAAAGACGCAATTAATCTTTTAAGCGATATAATCGGCAAGGAAATTTATGGATTTCGCGCGCCTGATTTTTCTATAACTAGCAAAACTATGTGGGCGATAGATGTTTTGATCCAACAGGGGATAAGATACGATTGTAGTATTTTTCCGATTAAGCATCCGCGCTACGGGATACCTACTGCGCCTCGATTTGCTTACAAGATAAAGGCAGGCTTAATCGAATTTCCCCCTTCGACAATAAGAATTTTAAATTTTAATTTTCCGGTTGCTGGGGGTGCGTATTTGCGAATTTTGCCTTATAATATAATGAAAGGCGCAATAAGGCATCTGAACAAAAAAAATAAACCGGCAAATATCTATATCCATCCGTGGGAGATTGATCCCGAGCAGCCAAGGATAAAAATGCCCATTGCAAGACATTTTATGCATTATTCGAATCTTTATTCAACCGAGAAAAAAATAAGGTCGCTATTGAAAACTTTCAAGTTTGCGCCGGTTAAGGAGGTGTTGGGAATTGTTTGAGACAAGTAAGGTGAGAACTTTTTTCCAAGGCAGAGTCAATAAATACAGTAGTATATACTCCAAAGATAGACAACCGATCTGGAAGATACTCGATTTTCTTTTCAGACGCTCGGTTCAGAAGCGTTTTGAACTTACCTTGGAAGAATGTAGTAATATCAAAAATAAAAAAATTCTGGATGTTGGTTGCGGCCCCGGGATATACGCGGTAACATTAGCAAAAATGGAGCCGGCGAAAGTCGTAGGGATAGACTTTTCCGAGGAGATGTTGGAAAAGGCTCAGGCATTGGCAATGGAAAACAGAGTCAGAGATGTATGCCAGTTCATAAATTCAGAATTCTTAAGATACGAGTTTGAAGAAAAATTCGATATTTGTTTAGGTATCGGTCTTTTTGATTATATCCAGAATCCGCTTCCCACACTGCAGAAATTCAGAGGGCTATGCCTTGAAAAGGCAATACTTAGCTTTCCCGGAAAGTGGAAGACCAGAAATATTGTCAGAAAAATTCGCCTGAGAATCTTAAAGTGCCCTGTATATTTTTATACCAGGAAACAATTAGAGAGATTGCTTAAGGAAAGCGGATTTAATACTTTTGAAATAAAGAATGTCGACAGGGATTATTTTGTCATCGCAAAATAGAAACAAGAATAAAAATGATTTATAAACATTTTTTTCTGGTTACAGCAATTTCTTTCGGATTGGCCTATGCGCTTACGCCTCTTTTTATAAAAATTGCAAAAAAATTTAGAATTTTAGACAAGCCCGATTCCAGAAAAGCCCATACAAGCCCGACGCCAACATTGGGCGGTATAGTTATTTATTTTGCTTTCAGCGTCGCGGTTTTAGCCGCGCTTAGAATAAATTCTGCCTTATATTGTGAATTAGCAGTGTATACTCCGGGTCTTTTAATCGGGAGTTTAGCTCTGGTGATCTTTGGTGTCTTGCATGATACAAGGGATATGCCAGCCTCAGTAAAGTTATTCGGGCAGATTATGGTCAGCCTGATTATATTTTTATCCGGTATAAGAATCGAAGCAATAACCAATCCTTTCGGCGGCAGCGAGACAATATTATTATATCCTTTGAGTCTAATAGTAACTGTTGTCTGGATAGTAGCCTTGATTAATGCGATTAATCTGATTGACGGATTAGACGGACTGGCCGCGGGGATCGCCTGCATATCTTCCGTAGTCTTATTTCTTATTGCTTTAGTGAAAAACGATCTGGGCTCGATGTTTATCTGTTTGGCTCTGGCTGGAAGTTGCCTGGGATTTTTAAGATATAACTTTTTCCCGGCAAAAATCTTTATGGGCGATGCCGGCAGCATGTTCCTGGGTTTGATTCTAGGCGTAATCTCTATCCAGGGAATCAATAAAATGGCGATTACCGTGGCCTTGATGATTCCTATAACGGTCTTGGCGATCCCCGTATACGATACAATACTTTCGATTATCAGAAGATTTATTTCAAATAAACACATTTTTAAGCCGGACAGGCAGCATATCCATTACCGCCTTTTGGACATGGGTGTTACGCATAAACACGTTGTTATGTTGCTTTATTTTATCGGAGCCTATTTCGGTATTTTAGCCTTCCTAATTATACTCTTGCCAGTTAAGTTTGCCTTTATTGCGATTTTACTTTTGGGTATGGGGGTATTTATGGGCATAAAGGCAATCGGGTTTATTGAGAGAAGAATCAAAACTATAAAATAATATATGAATTTCAAGATAAAAATCTGTCTTTTACTAACGGCATTTCTAATTTTATCTAATAATAAATCTTTCGCTCAAATCTTTCGGAATGCCCCGGCCGCAATCCATATCCAGTCTGATGTCAGCGACGGAAAATACTCTTTCCAAGAGATAGTAAAAACTGCCAAAGAAAAAGATATCAAAGTCTTAATATTTACCGATACAGCAATGAGAAGGTGGGAATTTGGAATACGCCCCCTTGAGGCTGTTATCATGAGGCGTATAAATCAGGATTCTGTTTTTAGTTTCGGGATAAGAAATTATTTAAGAGCCTTAGAAGATATCCAAAGGGATAATCCAGATATGGTTATTGTCCCGGCGGTTGAGGTCGTGCCGTTTTATTATTGGACGGGAAATTTTTATGATGGCTCTTTAACTTTGTATAACTGGCATAAGCAGGTTCTGATTATGGGATTAGAAAAAGAAAGCGATTACAGATACCTGCCCATTATTGCTAATTATAGCTGGGTCCCTTTGAATAAAAAAGATTTGCGCAGACTCTGGCCGCTGCTGTTGATTATTCTGGGAATTTTCGCGTTAAGACGTCATCCTCGCAGAACTTCATACAGGCAATGGGGCTATGCCTTATTGGTTTTGGGAGTATTATTTTTAATAAACAATTCACATTTTAGTATTTCTAATTTCGATGCCTATCACGGCGATCAACAAACAAGGCCTTATCAGGAATTAATCGATTATGTGAATAAAAAAGGAGGCTATATATTCTGGGCTCATCCGGAGGCAAAAAATATCGATAGAGTAATAGATGTAAATGTTGTTACCTATCCTTATAAAGATGATCTTCTTTACGCGTATGGTTACACGGGTTCTGCTATGCTTTTTGATGAAAGCAGATCAGTGGCTCAGGTAGGAGGCATTTGGGATAAAGTGCTTTTAGATTATTGTCTGGGAAGGAGAGAAAAACCTATTTGGGCAATAGGCGAGATTGACTATCACGGAGAAGGCAAGGATTTAGCTGGCGTCCAGACGGTATTTTTGCTTGAAGATTTCACTAAAGATGGAGTTATCAAGGCGTTGGCGAGCGGCAAGATGTATACGAAATTAAATAATCAAACGAACGATTTTTCTCTTGAGGCGTTCGTAATATCAGACGAAAAGAAAGAAACCTTTGGATTCATGGGCGATGAGATCGAATTAAGCAGTAAACCGGGGATTACGATCAGGACCAGTTGCAGTACTTATCCCGGTGAGCCGCTAGAGATACGCCTGATAAGAAACGGCGAGGTTATCAATGAATTCACTTCGGAAAACTCAAATTCCCGGATTAAATTTCAGGACGAGTATTTCAAGCCGGGTGAAAAAATTTATTATAGAATCATGCTGATAAGTGGCAAAAATTCTTATCGGGTAATTTCTAATCCCATCTTCGTTAAATTCGTCAGACAGTAACGGATAAAAAACTCTTAGTTTTTATTGATATTTTCTTAGATTATATTATAATCATTTCTAAAGAGAAAAAATATGTATGAGGAATACTGGAAGCTAAAAGATAAGCCGTTTGAGAACACCCCTGACCCGCGGTTTCTTTATCATTCCGCCCAGCACGAAGAGGGGCTTTATAGATTACTTTATGCGGTCAAGGAACAAAAGGGCGCAGCCATAATGACCGGAGTATTTGGCTGCGGCAAGACTCTATTAGGTAGGACAATGCTAAAGGAGCTAGGTAAGGATATTTACCGGGTCGGGTACCTAAGCAACCCGCAGATGTCTTATATTGAGCTTTTAATGGCCATTGCCACGTCTTTGGGCGTCAGCGGACTTCCCACAAAAAAGACAGAAGTCCTGACTAATGTGGTATTGAATGAAATCGAAAAGGTCCTGGGAAATAACATGAAGGACGGCAGAAAGACAGTTGTGATAATTGATGAGGCGCACGTAATAAATGACCGGGAGGTCTGGGAAGGCTTGCGGCTTGTACTAAATTATCAATTAGAAGATAGATTTCTTCTGACGCTTCTTTTGCTGGGTCAACCTGAGTTAAAGGAAAATATCGATAGCAACAAGCAGTTAGCACAACGGATTGCTATCAGATGCCACCTCGGCCATATGAACCAAGAGGATGCCCATAACTATGTCCTGCACCGGTTAAAAATCGCCGGCAGGGAAGAACCCTTATTTACCGAGGATGCCCTTAAGGCGATTTAT
This sequence comes from Candidatus Omnitrophota bacterium, assembly GCA_043819095.1. Classification (GTDB taxonomy): domain Bacteria; phylum Omnitrophota; class Gorgyraeia; order VGKH01; family VGKH01; genus JBDRFF01. The sequence goes on along the minus strand of JBDRFF010000027.1, from coordinate 48,765 downwards.
GCAAAGTCCGGCGGCATCCCCCGAAGGATTAACCATATCTGTGATCTGGCGCTTCTTACGGGTTTTGGCAGAAAAATCACCAGCATTGACGGTCATATTATATCCGAGGTGACCAAAGACCTAGAAGGCGTCTAAATCACACCTAAAATCCCGATTTCCGCGGTTTAATTGACTTTTGGGTTATTTTGTGTTATACTTTAATTTGTAGTATGAAGTTTGGCCGTTCGAGAAGATAGGGCAGCTTCAAGGTATCATAATTTATAATTTTTATTAAGTTCAGAGTTTTAAGTTTTGCGAGCCAAATTCTCGCTATTTTGGTATGATTTGCCTATTCTTCGAACGGAGAGTAGGCTTTTTTATTTATCTTGACATTTTTGGAGGGAGGTGATAAAATAGATTTTCACAATTGGGTTTATGGCTTCTGAAGGGTCTGTTCTTGAAGTCAAACGAAATCCTAAAAAAAGCTTCAGTCTGACGGCATTATAGCTTAAAGATTTAAGATTTTCGTTCTGACTTAGGAAATAGACTAACAGTAAGTCTAATCTTAAGCCGGAAGGGAGGAAAACGAAAATGAGACGCAAAAAAGGTTTTACATTAGTTGAAATCATGATAGTTGTAGCAATTATCGCATTATTAGCCGCAATAGCAATTCCTAACTTGTTGCGTGCAAGAGTTAGTGCTGCGCAGGCAGCAGCTAAATCTGTACTGCATACGCTTTCAACAGCTTACGAGACCTATTCCGCGGATAATAATGGAACCTACAATGTTAGTATCAATAATTTATTTGCTACGCAAAACCCCAGGTATATCAATAACGACTTCTCAGATGGAACATACTACGGCTTTTACACTTTTACCTGTGCTGTAGGTGCTGGGTTCTACACATGCACGGCATACGGGGCTTCCGGTGCTGATATTTACGACATTGAAACAGGTGGCGTTGTTAGCTGGGGTCCATAATTGCTGCGATTACATCTTTGGAAGAGCTTAATAATGGGGGCAGAAAAAGCCCCCATTATTTTTTTGTTTTTACTATCAATAAATAGACAATTTTATAGATTCTATTAAGCGAAAAATCGCCAAAGAAAAGGCGATTTTTTGTTGACACATTCAAAAAACTGGTGATAAAATAAGATAATAAGCCAATTATTTAGGCTACCTTAAAACTTAATTAGGAAAGAGCAGAATGAAACGCAGAGGTTTTACATTAGTCGAATTAATGGTAGTAGTTGCAATTATTATAGTCATCGCAACAATAGCCCTGCCCAATCTGTTGCGTTCAAAATTAAGTGCGGCCCAGGCAGCAGCTAAAACTACATTGAAGATACTCTCAACAGCCTATGAAGGCTATGCTGCGGATAATGGAGGAACTTATAATGTATCTACCGACACTTTGAATAACACGAATCCAAGATATATAAATGAAGATTACGCAGATGGGAATGAGCTTCGTGGCTACACCTTTACCTGCGCTTATGATACCGATTACTATACCTGCATAGCATATTGTAGCATGTCCAATGATGGTAGGACTTATTCTATTGCAACCGGAGCCGTGGCCAGTTGGTAAAAGGATGATTGTCTTGACATGATATCTTAAAAAACTCATAAGAAGGGTTTGACGCCCTTTATTTTTTTAAAAAAAAATGCATAAATTTTTCAAGAAAAGTCATATCGGGTCTTTAGGTTTAATCTTTCTGATAGGCTTTATCGTTTATTCAAATTCACTTTTCAATCCTTTCGTCTGGGATGACAATGCCTTAATCGTAAACAACGATCTTATAAAAGACACAAAATATTTTTTCAAGATTTTTACTACACACATAGGTAGCAAAATCATTCCAACTAACTCTTATCGGCCGCTACAGATGGTTTCTTATATGTTTGATTATCATCTTTGGGGCCTTAATACTCTTGGTTATCATCTAACAAATATATTTCTTCATATCGCCGCTGCCTTATTAGCATATCTGTTAATATTTATTCTTTCCAAAAACGTCTTAATCTCACTGATTACGAGTCTATTTTTTGTAGTCCATCCACTTTCCGTAGAGGTTGTTACGTTTGTCTCTGGTCGGGCGGATATATTAGTTGCACTTTTTTTGCTTGCCAGTTTAATTTTATTTATTAGGTATTCTGAATATAACGGTGCAAGGAGAACGACTTTCTATTGTGCTTCGGTATTATGTTTTATTCTTGCTTTACTTTCTAAAGAAAATGCTATAATCTTTCCTATAATTTTGATAGTTTTTGATTTTATTTTGAGGCCTGTTAGATTGAAAACCATAAAAAATTTTGTGAACAGACATATAACTTTCTTATTGATCGATCTTATTTATATAAACTTGAGGCTTACGGTTTTTAAATTTGTGCCCGGACATTTAGAAATCGTTAAGTTCCCTTTATGTAATCGATTTTTAGTCTTTTTAAAAGCGATTATGACTTACTTAAGGGTTTTGATATTGCCCTTAGATATGCATATGAACCGCATGGTTATTGTGCCAAGATCAATATTCAGACTTGAAGCATTCCTTTCTCTCGTGGGAATTCTTTCATTAATCTTTTTAATCGTTTTATCTTATAAAAGGTCAAAACTTACCTGCTTTTTCGCAATCTGGTTTTTTGTATTTCTCATTCCGCAATCGGGTATATACCCGATAAACGCCTTTTTGGCGGATCATTTCCTGTATCTACCCTGTATCGGCTTTTTCTTTATATTTACCACTTTGTTGGAAAAGGCTTTTTCCAGAAAAATATTTCTATCCATAATAATATTATTTCTGATTTTCCTCAGTTTTACTACTTTTAAACAGAATCAGTTATGGGGCAATGAAGAATTGCTTTATAAGCATATTCTGAAATTCTCTCCTTATAGCGTCCAAGCACATAACAATTTAGGTTTATTTTATGCAGAAAATGATAGGAAAGAAGAGGCGTTGAAAGAGTATCAGCTAGCTACAAAATTTATGGATGATTTTTTCCTAGCGCAAAAAAATATAGCCAATGTCTATTTCCGAATGGAAAAATTTGAAAAGTCAATTAAAAAAAATCAGGAAATATTAAAAAAATTTCCCGAGAAGGAAGCTAAAGAAAAAGCAGATATTCATAACTCGATGGGAGCTAGCTATGCAGCATTGAAGCGATACAAAGATGCCTTGGAGCAATTCAGATTAGCCTTAAGTTTAAAGCCCGATTTTACTTCGGCTAATTTTAATATTGCACAGGTGTATTTACAACAGGGCAAGACAAGAAAATCCGTCGAGGAGATGCTGTTAATCTTAAATCTTGATATCAAACCCGCTGATTTGCTTAATTCGTTAAAGCCGACCTTAAATGAATATCTAAAGATAATTCGGACAAAAAAGACCATGATGAATGTGCTTCTGGAGCTGGGTATTATTTTCAGTAAATATAGTCATTATGATATGGCAGAGCAGGCATTCAAAGAGGCCATTAAACTAGAGCCTGAATATGCCGACGCTTATTATAATCTGGGGGCATTGTATTTTAGGATGGGAGATATTGTGGTGGCCAGGAGAATGTTTAAAAAAGCCCTCAGGCTTGATCCTTCCAACACCTACGCAAAAGAGTGGTTATTAAGAACTGAAAGATAGGCAAGGTAGATAAAAGTAATTGACTTTTTAATTACTTGCGATAAAATAGATTAAGTAAAATCTTTTCTTTTTTTGGTTTTAATTAAGGCAAAGAGCTTTCCTTTTCTGGTAAATTTATGTCAAAAATAGCCAATAAGATTATTTTTTCTCATTCTAAGGCTTTCACCCTTATGGAGTTAATGATCGCAGCTTTGATTCTTGCCATTGTTCTTGTTGGTCTCTTGGCCAGTTATCTTAGCTGTATGCAGCTTGCCGAGATCGCAAAGAATACCTCTATCGCAATGAATGCTGCTCGTGCCCAGACAGAGCATATTGAAGAGCATGATTTTGATAATATAAAGATTGATTACGATAACGAAGCTTTTCCGCTAGTCAATTTAACTGGAATGGGTGTCAGTTATGTCGATGATACTGATCCGGATTTATTATTAGTTACCGTTACGGTTTGCTGGCGGCAGCAAAGAGGAAGAGTAATTGGAGAAGATAGTGATGTAGATGGTGTGCTAGACGCTGGCGAGGATACTAACGGAAACGGCATGCTTGATTCGGTTGCACAGATTGTAACCAAAATTGCAAGAAGATGAAGTTTTTATCTAGAGATTCTTTTAGTTTAATTGAGCTTTTAGTTGTTTGCGGGATACTTGTCTTTATCATCGGCGGAATTATCACTGTTTTGAGTGTGGGACAGACTACTTGGCAGCAGACCGAGACACATATAGAGCTACAGCAGGATTTGCGCAAGGCCATGGTCAGAGTTACAAGGGAATTGAGAGAATCCGGATTTGACGCTGCCGCCTCGCCAAAGGTTACCATTGATGATGATACCGGAGAAAACGGGACAGATATCTTAGGTTTTTATATCCCCGTGGATGAAGATAACGACGGTGATATTATCGACGATGACCAAAATATTGAATGGGGAGCAGTAACGCTTTGGGCAAATAAAGATCCCGATTGCGAAGGCCCGGGAGATAACTGTCAATATGAAGACTACAAAATCGAATATCTGGTTAATACCGAAGGCCAATTCGTAAGGCGTGTATTAAGGGCAGGAGGCGGTGTCGAACGGGAAGATATTTACGCGAATAATATTCTAGATTTTCAGGTGACTCGTGCCGATAATATTGTTACAATACAAATAACTGTGCGCAAAGATTCGGTTTTCGGCCGAACGATTACCAAGAGCCTGACCTCGGAGATTTATCTCAGGAATAACGGATAAACAGGAGTAAAAAATGTTTAGAAACAAAAGAGGGATTTCTTTAATCTTAATATTTTTAGTAATCGTGGTTTTGCTTATTTTGGGAGCTGCATTTATCTTAAGGACAGTGGCAGAAAATTATGCCGCAAGAAAAGAGAAAAATTCCATACAGGCGTTTTTCCTCGGCGAGGCCGGAGCAAATGCAGGTTTAAACAGAATAGATCTGCTAATTAATATTGATATGATGGACACAGTAAACTCCGCAAATCCCAATGTTCTCGTCAAGCATTTGACTAAAAATCCGGATTATGTTGGTAACGAAGATGGGATAGGGTTCTTAATTGCTTACACTAAAGAAGCTGGACTAGAACAATTTGTTCCATCGGGTGAATCTGCAATTTATACAGAAATCCCTGCCGCCTTAGGTAATGGCACTTACGAATACACAATTACAGTCACGGAAAACGGCGATCCTGTGGAGGTTGGCACGGATGCATGGGATTTTCCTTATAATTATGTAATTGCGGGAACCGGAGATGTTCAGAATACGCGAAGAACTGTTCTTTTAAGTGGTGACTTTACAGTCCAGGTACAGAGGGATAATTTTGCTCGTTATGCACTTTTTACAGATCATCATACATTAGAAAGCGGTACTAAGGTTTGGTTTACAGATAAGACTCATTTTTATGGACCAGTCCATACGAACGAACTTTTTTCTTTTGCCCTTAATCCAAGCGGTACTTTTGACGATTTAGTAACGCAGCATCTCGACAAAGCGCGATTCTATAATGATTGGAGTTGGATACTCGCGGATTGGGATTACAATAACGAAGAGACAGGCGAATTAATAGATGTCCCGATTTTTAATGCTGGCTATAATCGTGGCGTGGATCCAGTTAATCTTGAATCCTCGGTCCAAAAAGAGGATTTGATTTATCAGGCTTGGGGAGAACCGAGTACACCACCACTTGGAATCTACGTTCCTAATGACGGCTCGAATTTAACTGCAGGGATTTATGTAAGAGGCGATTGTACAATAGATATGGGTGTAGATTTAAGCGGTAATGCTACTTACACTATAACCCGCGGCGCAACTACCAATATTATAACCGTTGATTACGATAACACTCAGACAACAGTGGAGGTTGTTGGCGGTTCAACAGATACTTATAATGGTCTGCCGGATGGCGTAGACGATGTGGGAAATATTATTTATGTTGACGGAGAAGTAAGTAGTTTCGCAGGCACAGTGCAGAGCCAATCTCAAATTACGGTTTCAAGCGAAAATGATATTATTATCCAGGATAATATCTTGTACGAAGAATATACTCCAGCGATAGGTAATCCTGGAGATGCTGGTTATGTTCCGCCTAACGCCGAAGGTTACACTAATTTATTAGGTATATTATCATGGGGCGGAGACGTAAGGATCGGAACGTCTGCTCCCGATGATATTAATATTCGCGGTACGGTAATGGCAAGAAACGGCATCTTTACTGTGGATGATTATAATTTAGATTTGCCTCGGGGAACAGCAACTTTATTAGGAGGAACCATAACTCAATTCTACGGCGCATTCGGTATGTTTAATGGTTCTTCGGGAGAACAAATTCATGGCTACGGAAGAAACTTTATCTATGATGGCAGAATGGGAGCCGGAGAATCCCCTCCATATTTTCCCAGCATGAGGACGTTCATCGCCTTTACAAACGACATTACAGATAGAATTACCTGGCAAGAAGGAGAGTCTCAATGACAGAGCCGATTACGCAACCCCCAAAGCTTCTTAAAACAATGTTAATATTAGTTGCAGCTTTTTTCTTATTGGTTATTATGTTTAACCTCTGGATAAGAAGCAGCTTAAAAGAGTCGAAGACTGATATTAAGCTATCGACTACGATAACGGCCCCCGTGTCTACGACCGGAGCAGTAAAGAAGCCTTCAAAGTTTAACAAAGAAACAACCGAAGAGTCAGCATTAGAATACGAAGACATGAGCGGCGTAAAAAAAGGTGAATTATTACTTCAATAATTTTCTGAAATGAAAGACGTTAAAGAACTCATCACCAAGAATATCGAGAATTTAAAGACAAAAGCCAAGAGCATCAACTTAGAAAAAATCAAGGCTTTCTTGCCGAAAGAAAAACCCCGGATAAATATCGGACTGGATATCGGCTCATTTTTTGTTAAGGCAGTTGCTTTAAGGATACAAAAAGATAAAGCCGAACTTTTAAAATTCGCCATCAAGCAGGTAAGCAAGAATTCTCTTGGGGATTCGATTAAGGATATTTTGAGCGAATTTAATTTCGCTGACAAAGTCGTCAATCTTTCGATTGCCGGTCAGGGCGTAGTAGTAAGAAGCATCCAGATGCCGAAGATGTCTATTTCGGAAGTAAAAAATGCTGTCAGATTCGAGGCAGAAAAGCATATACCTTTCCCGGTAGATGAAGTTTTTATGGATTGTTTTATTTTAAAACAATTACCGGAAGAGAACAAGATGCTCGTTTTGGTAGCCGCGGCAAAGAAAGAATTGGTCCAACGGCATTTAGGTCTGTTGAAACGATTAGGCCTAGAAGCCAAAGTAATCGATGTCGATTCTATGGCATTGACAAATATCTACAATAGATTAGATTCCAAGGAAGAATCTGTCGGTACAGATACCGGGACAGTTCAACCTAAGAAGGCCGTAGCCCTGCTTAATATGGGGGCAAGTTTTTGCAGCCTTTGTATCTTGAAGAACGACATGCCTAGATTCGTTCGCGATATTTTTATCGGTGGAGACGACTTTACTAAAAGAATAGTCAACATTCTCAACTTAAGCCAAATCGATGCCGAGAAGATAAAGTGTAATCCCGGTTCTGATTGGGAGAAGATTACTGGTGCCTGCGAAACAATATTAAATAATTTAATTAATGAAATCAGGCGTTCCTTTGATTATTTTGAGTCAGATGCCAATGTTGCGATAGGCAGTTTATATTTAAGCGGAGGAGGGTCATGTTTTAAAGGTATCGATGAAATTTTAAAAAACCATATAAACGTGGAAGTTAAATTTCTGGATCCGTTTATAGGTTTAGAGATAAACGAAGGCCTAAATACAGAAGAATTAAAATCCCAGTCTCGGAAATTAGCTGTCGCCGTGGGAGCGGCGCTTAGAAGATGATAGAGGTAAATTTACTGCCGCCGGAGTTAAGAAAAAAAGAGCCTAAATTCATGTTGGCAATTCCTAAAGAGACTCTTTATTTTGTCGGCGGAGTCGTTATAGCTATACTTGTTTTGATGCATATAATCTTAATAAGCAATTTGATTGTAAAAAAGGCTAAAAATTCTAATTTAAATAGAAAAAAGCAACAGATCTTGCCTTATAGGGAAAAGTTAGACGGTATAGAGGACGAACAGGGAAGAATCTACGATAAAATTAGATCGATAGACAAATTGACTAAGAAAGGGAGAATCAACTGGACCCGGAAATTAAATATAATAAGCGATGCCCTGCCGCAAGGTGTTTGGCTTAGGCGCATTGAATTTACAGGAGCCGAATTGATTATCGAAGGAAGCTCGGTATCGTTAAAAAACCAAGAGGTAATTCTCATAAATAACTTCACAACCGCTTTAAAAAACAACGAAGATTTTTCTTCTGATTTTCAAAATATTGAGCTCGGCTCGATAAAGCGTCGACCGATTAAAGATATAGAAGTCGCTGATTTCGTTCTGACTACAAAATTAAAAGAGAAATGAAAAATATAGATTTTAAAGATTTTGACTTTCAGAAGTATTCCAAAAAAATAATAGCTATTGCGGTTACGTTGATAATATTGCTTGATTTCTTTTTAATTATGAAGCCGCAGGTCAGATGGGCAAAGGATTTGAACCGTAAAAATAAAGAATTAAAAACATACATTGATCTAACCCTGACAAATTTTGAAGCAATCGCGCAGCTTCAAGAGAGACTCCAGGGCTCAAAGGAAGGTGTTGAAGATATCGAAAAGCGTGTCCCGTCGGAAGAAGACATCCCGCTTATTTTAGAGGATATATCGACAGCCTCAAACGATACAATGATAAAAATATTTCAAATGAAACCGATGAGACAAAAGAAGGAAGAGATGCTGAAGTCGGCATTGGGACAATATTATCGGATTCCAATTTCAATTGATGCCAAGGGAAGCTATCATTCATTCGGAAAATTTTTAAGCACATTAGAAAATAGCGAAATTTTTATGAGCGTCGATTATCTGGAGATAAATCCCAGTGCCAAGGATCTTAGACGCCATAATATAAGTTTGACAATAAACACTTTTATATTTAAAAAGAAATGACAAAAAAAATAATTATAATAGTCGGCGTTGTCTTTATTCTTATTTCAGTTAATTTTGTCTATGCTCAAGAGCAGGCTGATAATTTTGTCTACGACAGTAAGGGCAAGCGAGATCCGTTCTTATCTTTAGTTAGCCCCGAAGGATATTTAATAAAAATCGAGCCATTTAGCGAAACTTCGGAGATTAATATTGAAGGTATTATTTATGACCCTAGAGGCAGTTCCTATGCTATAATTAACTCAGAGGTAGTGAAGCCTGGAGATGTAATCGGAAGATTCGAAATTATAGGTATAGAAAGAAATAAAGTTATTCTGATAAAAGATTCCGAAAAAATCGAAATAGAATTAAAGGAGGAAGAGTGAAATGCGTTTACTTATTTTAATACTATTACTTTTAAGTTGTAATTTTCTCTTTGCCCAGGAAACAGAAGTTCCTGATCCGGCAAGCGTAGATACTGTAGAGGAAGTAACCGAGGCCGCGCCCGGTAATGTTACTTTGGATTTCCGCGATGCCGATATCCGCAACGTACTTCGCTTACTTTCATATAAAAGCGGAGTAAATATTATCGCCGCGCCGGACGTCACAGGCCTAGTCACAATCCAGCTTACGGATGTGCCTTGGGAGACCGCCTTGGATGTAATCTTAAAGACATACGGTTATGGTTATGACCAAAAAGAAAATATTATAAGCGTTACCACACTTGATCAGCTTGCGGAGAAAAGGAGAATTGAGCAAGAATTGGCAGCGCAGGAGCCTTTGACGACCGAAATATTTATTTTGAATTTCGCTAAGGCTGAAGATGTGCTTGATTCAGTAAAAGAGGTTCTTACTCCCAGAGGAAGAATAAATTTTGATCAACGAACAAATGCTCTCATGGTTATCGATAGCGCAAGCAATATGAAACAAGTAAGAAAGATAGTACCTGTGTTAGACGCGGTAACTCCTCAGGTTTTGATCGAAACGAAGATTATCAAGACCACTTTGACTGATACTGAGAATTTGGGAATTGACTGGACTATCCAGGCAACTGTCCGCGGAGCCCAGCACCCTATGATATGGCCTTTTAAGACCGATAGCGCAAAATCAAAATTCGACCCAGGTTTTTTTCCGGATCCTTTTCCTGGCACAGCAATCACCGACGATGCTACATCAACAGGTACGTTTAGATACGGCACTTTAGACTTTGTTTCTTTGCAGGCGGTTTTAGAAATATTGGCTCAACGAACAGATACCAATATTTTATCAAATCCAAGACTTGTAACTTTGGATAATCAGACCGCTAGTATCGTCGTGGGCCAAAAGTATCCTCAACCGGAATATACCTATAATGAGGACCAGGCTACAATGCAAGTTTCTGGATGGGACTATATAGATATAGGTATAATCCTTGAGGTTACTCCTCATGTAAACAAGGCAGGATTTGTGACCTTGGATATTTTTCCACAGGTCACCGCGATTGATAGTTACGCTACGGTTCAAAACACTACCATGCCGGTCTTAAGCACCGAGGAGACAAAGACTCAGGTAATGATTAAAGACGGTGAAACATTAGTTATCGCGGGGTTAATAAAAGACCAGGTTACGGATATCAGAAAGAAAGTTCCCTTATTGGGAGATATACCATTGCTGGGGTTATTATTTCAGAAAAAAACTATGACCAAAACAAAAACAGACCTTTTAATCTTTATAACTCCCCATATCATTACCCCGAGCATTGCTTCTGAGGAGCCAGAAGTCTAATAGAGTTTTATTTCTGAAATTCTCTCTTAATAAGCCAGGGATAGTTTTTTAACTTTATCAAGATGCCAAAAGAAATACTTATCAACATAAGAGATAAAAGCAAGAGGATTGCTATTGTCAAAAATCAGGTTTTAGAGGAGTTTTATTTAGAGCTCTCTGACCAGAAAACGATTTTAGGTAATATTTATAAAGGGAAGGTCCGTTCTATAGTTCCATCGATCAATGCTGCGTTTGTCGACATCGGTCAGGAAAAAAACGGATTTTTATATTTGGGCGAGTTGACAAACCCACTCGTAGAAGAAGAGCTATCAGAGCAGGGCCCAGCGTCAAATAATGAACAAAGAAAAAACAATGTAAATAAGATTAAAGTTGGAGAAGAAATAATGGTTCAGGTGGTAAAGGAAGCCTTTGGCACTAAAGGGCCTAGACTTACCACCCATATCAGTCTGCCCGGAAGATATTTGGTTCTTATGCCTTTGGATAAAAATACAGGGATATCTCGCAGGGTCACAGATCGTAACGAGCGAAAAAGGCTAAGGTCAATATTGGAAAAAATTAACTTTTTCAAAGATGTGGGCTTAATCGTGCGAACGGTAGCTACGGGCAGAGGTAAAAGAGATTTTGTCAGGGACGGAAGATTTCTTATTAGAATTTGGAGAAATACAAAAAGGAATAGTTCGAGATTACGCGCGCCAGCATTAATCCATAGCGAATTCGGAATTCTTTTTAAGGTGCTTCGTGACGTCTTTTCCGACGACGTAGACAGTGTGTTGATCGATTCAAGAGATCAATACAGGCAAGTCGTTAGCTTCGTGCGTTCGGTTATGGGTTATCATTTTGCCAAAAAGATAAAGCTATACAGAGAAGGGGTCCCTTTATTCGAATTTAAAAACGTTGAAGACGAGATAAAGAAGCTTTACGAAAATAAGATATATCTAAAAACCGGCGTCTACATCGTAATCGAGATTACAGAAGGCTTAACCGTAGTTGATGTGAATAGCGGCCGGTTTAAATCGGGCGCGAATCCGGAGCGTACTGCCTTGCAGGTGAATTTACAGTTGACTAAAGAGATTGCCAGGCAGCTGCGCTTAAGAGATATCGGGGGAATCATAGTTATTGACTTTATTGATATGATGGAAGCTCAGAATCAAAGGCGCGTGCTTAACGCATTTAAGGAAGCCCTGCGTCAGGACCGGGCAAAGACAGAGGTTTTGGGTATATCCATGCTTGGCCTGGTAGAAATGACACGCGAAAGAACCAGCAGATCTATCGAGTCAAAATACTATAAAGCATGTCCTTATTGCGAAGGTAGGGGCAAGCTTAAAATAGATTGACATTCCAGCGATTTTAAGTATAATGCTGGACTGCTAATATAATAGTAAATAAGCACTTAGGAGAGGAAATAATCAGGAGGAAGCAATGTACGCAATAGTTCAAATAGGCTCAAAGCAATATAAGGTTTCTGAAGGGGACGCGATAAACGTTGAAAAACTTTCCATAGAAAAAGGAAAGCCTGTAACGTTTGATAAGATCCTTCTGCTTAAAGACAAAAAAGATGTAACAGTCGGCCAGCCTTATGTAAAGGAAGCAAAAATAACTGCGGATATATTAGGGGATTTTAAAGCAAAGAAGGTGATCTCTTACAAATATAGACGCAGAAAAGGTTCTTCGGACTGGAAAAAGGGACATAGGCAGCAACTGACCCGACTAAAAATACAGAAGATAATCTCTAAATAATGTTATGCCTTTTATCGATGAAGCCAAGATTTATATTAAGGCCGGTAACGGTGGAAAAGGTTGTAAAAGTTTTTATAGAACAAGACACTTAAGACATCCTCGGCCCGACGGTGGCGACGGAGGTCGGGGCGGGAACCTTGTTATTGTCGCTGATAACAAGGTTCATACTCTCCTGGATTATAAATACAGACAACATTTTCGTGCTGAAAACGGCGGTCATGGAAGCGGCAATGGTAGAAAAGGCCGAGAGGGTCAAGACTGTTTGATCAAAGTGCCTTGCGGCAGCAGTATCAGCGATTTTGATTCGGGTCATCTTCTGCGCGATTTAGAGATAGATGCCCAGAGATTAATTGTGGCTAAAGGCGGCGAGGGCGGCCAGGGAAATGTAACTTCGCGGGTGGTGACAGAAGGAAAACCCGGCGAAGAGCGCACGGTAAAGTTAGAAGTAAAATTAATTGCTGATATTGGTATAGTCGGATTTCCCAACGCCGGTAAGTCAACGCTGATTTCTTGTTTGACAAACGCAAAACCGAAGATTGCAAGTTACCCATTTACCACCAAGGCACCTGTTTTAGGCAATCTTCGAATAGATGACACGGTCATAACTATCGCTGATTTGCCGGGGTTGATTGAAGGTGCGCATGAAGGCAAGGGCTTAGGCGACAGATTCTTGAAGCACGTTGAGAAGACAAGATTGCTGATTCATCTTGTAGATATTTCGGGAGAGAATAGCAGCCCGATAGAAAATTACGAGGCTTTCAATAAAGAATTAAGATTCTATAGTAGTTTGGTGGCTTCGAAGCAACAAATTATTGTGGCAAATAAAATGGACCTGGCTGATTCAAAACAGCATCTACGAGATTTTAAAAAAGCGGTTCAGAAGAGAATTTATCCGGTTTCAGCTTTAAAAAAAGAAGGCATAGATAGTTTATTAAAGGTGATAAAAGAAAAGTATGAGAAGGCAATTTAAAAAAGGTAAACGAATAGTTATTAAAATCGGTTCTAGCGTTCTAACTTCTTCCAATGGCCAGCTGGATACTAATTTAGTCGCGAAGATAGTCAAACAGGTATCTTCTATCATCAAGTCAGGCAAAGAGGTTGTTTTAGTCAGCTCCGGAGCTATTGCTTCTGGTATGTCGGAATTAGGATTTAAATGCAGACCTTCCAAGTTGTCGTGTCTGCAGGCTTCCGCAGCTATTGGTCAAAGCCTATTGATGCAGACGTATATCAATCTATTTAAGAAGAAAAAGCTGCGTTGTGCGCAAGTTTTGCTTACCTGGGATGATTTTCATGTGCGCTCGCGCTATCTAAATGCCAAAGAAACTATGTTTTCTCTGCTTAGCTATAAAACCATACCAATTATTAATGAAAATGATACGGTTTCTACCGAGGAGATTAGGCGCGGAGATAACGACCACCTTTCAGCATTAGTTGCAAGTTTATTGGAAGCGGATTTGTTAATTTTGCTTTCTGACGTCGATGGTTTATTTTCAGGAAAACAATTGGTTTCTGAAGTAAAAAATATCGATTCAGGCATTCAAAAATTAGCTAAAGATACTAAAAAGAAACATGTTTCTCGAGGAGGCATGCTCTCTAAGCTTGAAGCTGTGAATATTGCTTCCCATGCTGGAATCTCAAGCGTTATAGCCAACGGTAGGACCAAAGAAGTTATCTTGAAGATTCTAGATGGAGAAAAAGTCGGAACAGTAATTTTGCCAAAAGCCGACCGGATGGTTGCTAAGAAAAGATGGATGGCCTTTGGCGTAAAGTCCAACGGAAAGCTTTTTGTGGATGACGGCGCAAAAGAAGCATTAGTGAAGAAATTCAAAAGTTTATTATGTCCGGGCCTAATAAGGGTAGAGGGGAAATTTGATGCTGGCGATATTGTTGCAGTTGCAGATAAAAACGGTAAAGAATTTGCTAAAGGAAAAGTGAACTTTTCTAAAGAAGAACTCAATAATATTAAAGGCAAAAAAGTATCTAAAGAAGCGATCCACCGAAATAACTTAGTTATTACGGTGAAAGAATAATGACCCTTAAAAAGAAAATTACAGATATGGCAATAAACGCCAAAGCGGCTTCAAGAGAACTGGCTTTGGTGTCCACTTCTGTTAAAAATAAAACTTTAATTTCGATGGCCAAGGTCTTGAAGTCTAACAAAGGTTTTATCTTAAAAGAAAATAAAAAAGATATTATTCGGGCTCAAGAAAAAAAAATGTCTTGCGCGATGATCGATCGCATGAGGCTTAGCAATAAACGAATAAATGAAATGAGTCGGTCTCTCCTGCAGGTAGCAAAACTGAAGGATTATGTCGGTGAGAATATTCGATCGTGGCGACGGCCGAATGGGCTTTTGATTTCCAAAGTTAGGGTTCCTATCGGCGTAATCGCAATAATTTATGAGGCGCGGCCGAATGTTACTTCCGATTGCATAGGATTATGTTTAAAATCATCAAACAGCGTAATTTTAAAAGGTGGCTCCGAGGCGTTAAATTCAAATATTGCAATTTACAAAGTGCTAAAAAAAGTTGCATCAAAGAATAAAATTTCAACTGGCGCAATAAATCTTATTGATACTACAGATAGGAAAGCTGTTGATATTCTGTTGGGTTTGTATGATTACGTCGATTTAGTTATTCCTCGTGGCGGCGAAGAATTGATCCGTCGGGTTGCAGCCAAATCAAGGATTCCGGTAATAAAACATTACAAAGGAATTTGCCATACTTACGTCGATAAAGATGCAGATATAAATATGGCCTTAAAGGTCTGTTTTAATGCAAAAGTCCAGAGGCCTTCTGTTTGCAATGCAATGGAAACACTTTTAGTACATAAAGATATTGCAAAGAAATTTTTACCCGAGATGGCTAAAAGATTTAAATCCGCTGGTGTTGAGCTTCGCGGTTGCGACAAAACAAGAAATATAATCAAAGGTATAAAAAAAGCAACTAATAAAGACTGGGTTACGGAATATCTCGATTTAATTCTTTCGATAAAGATTGTTAATTCGCTTGATGCAGCAATAAAGCATATTAATACATTTGGTTCGCAGCACTCGGATGCGATTATTGCTAAAAATAAGAAGAATGCTTCTGAATTTTTAAAACGGGTTGATGCTGCCGGTGTGTTTGTTAATTCCTCGACTAGATTTACCGATGGTTATCAATTCGGCCTTGGGGCTGAAATGGGAATCAGCACAGATAAAATTCATGCGCGCGGTCCCATGGCATTAGAAGAATTAGCTTCCTATAAATATGTAATTTGGGGCAACGGTCAGATAAGAAAATGAAACGCATGGGAGTTTTCGGCGGAACGTTTAATCCGATTCATAATGGACACATTGTGATTGCCGAAGAGGTGCTCAAAGCTCTAAAATTAGATACGATTATTTTCGTACCAGCAAATATACCTCCGCATAAAAGCAGTGCAGGAATCGCAAAGGCAAAAGATAGATTTAATATGGTCAAACTTGCAACCGAATACAATAATAATTTTGGAGTTTCGGATTTAGAGATTAAGCGCCTTGGTCCTTCATATACGATTGATACCATAAAAGAATTTAAAAATAAATTTGAAGACAATGATCAATTTTATTTTATTATCGGCTCTGATACAATACCGGAGTTAAAGAAGTGGAAAGATATAAATCATCTTTTGAAGATTATTAAATTCGTCGTGGTTAATCGCCCCAGGCATAGTTTTAAAGGTATCCCCAGAGGCACGTTAAGAATACAAATAAGGGGAATTGGAATTTCCTCGTCGAAAATAAGAAAATGCTTAATAGAGAAACGGACAATTCATTCTTTGGTTCCCGAGTCTGTGGAAAGATACATAATTAAAAAAGGATTGTATAAAAATGCGAAATAAGATTCTTATTGCACCTTCTATTCTTAGCGCCGATTTCTCCAAGCTTAAAGAAGAAATTCAGGAAGTCGAGGCAGGGGGTGCAGATTTGATTCACATCGATGTGATGGATGGACATTTTGTTCCGAATATCACAATGGGACCTTGTGTGATAAGTTCAATAAGGAAGATTACTAGGCTTCCGTTGTATGTGCACTTAATGATAAAAAAGCCGTTTGAATTAATAGATACTTTTATCAAGGCCGGGGCCGATGCGATAAGCGTTCATATCGAGGCAATAAATTCAGACGAATTTAAGAATAACGCGTTCAAAATTAAAAAACAGAATAAAAAGTTAGGTATTGCCATAAATCCGCCCACAGATTTATCAAAAATTAAGGATTTAGTTGGGTTGGTAGATTTTGTTTTAGTAATGAGCGTTAATCCTGGATTTAGCGGACAGAGCTTTATTCCTGACGTTGTGCCTAAGATTAAAGCCCTGCGTGAAATTTATTCTGGCGACATCGAGGTCGACGGAGGCATTAATGATAAAAACGCAAAGCTAGTAATAGATGCAGGAGCGAATATCCTAGCCGCAGCAAGTTATATTTTTAAAGCGAAAGACAAAAAAGATGTTATCGAGAGGTTGAGGAATGCCTAAGAAAATTAAATTCGGCACCGACGGTTGGCGTGGAGTAATCTCTAAGGATTTCACTTTTGAAAATGTAAAAGCAGTTGCACAGGCAACAGGTATGTGGATCAACAGTAAATTCCCTAAAGCAAAAAGAAAGGTTGTCGTCGGATATGATACAAGATTGTTGTCCGATAGGTTCGCAGAGTCAGTTGCTTGTGTTTTGGCTGCAAACGGAATAAAAGTCTTACTATCCGACAGGGCCGTTCCTACGCCGGCAGTTAGTTTTACTACTAAGAAGAAACGTCTTTGTGCCGGAATAATGATTACAGCTAGTCATAATCCTGCCAGATTTAATGGTTATAAGATTAAGATTTCCTCTGGAGGTGCAGCACCAAAATCAGTAACAGAAAGAGTCGAGAAGCTGATCTTTAAAACAAAAGTCAAAGAATTATCTTTGGGAGAAGCCATCAAAAAGAATGAAATCAAATTAATGGATATCACTAAAGATTATGTAAAGTTTATTCGTTCATATCTTGATATTAAAAAGATGAAGACTCTTAAATGTAAAGTTCTGGTCGATGTAATGTACGGAAGCGGTAACGGTTATATTGCCGAGGTTCTAAAGGGTACAAAGATTAAAGTAGAGTTAATGCGGAATCAGTTCGATCCTTCTTTTGGCGGAAAACAGCCGGAGCCAGTCGAGGAAAATGTTAAAGAGATTTTATCGCGCATGAAAAAAGAAGAGTTTGACATCGGATTAATTCTCGACGGCGACGCCGATAGAATCGCAGCCGCTGCTCCAGGAGGAAGATTTATCAGCCCGCAGAGGATTATTGGTTTACTTGCATTGCATTTGATTGAAGACAGAGGTTATAAAGGAGGGATTATAAAAACTATTGCTGGCAGCACATTGCAAGATAATGTTGCGAAATATTATTCACTTAAACTTTACGAGACATCGGTTGGCTTTAAATATATTTCAGACTTAATGGTTAAGAAAAGCATAGTAATCGGCGGAGAAGAAGCCGGTGGTATCGGATTCAAAAATTATATTCCCGAAAGAGACGGCACATTAGCTGGATTGCTGTTATTGGAGATGTTAGCTTTTAGAAAGAAGCCGTTTAGTAAAGTTATTAAAGATATGGAAAACAAGTTCGGAAGATATTTTTATTTAAGAGGCGATTTAAAGCTTAAAGGCAAAGCTCCAAATGTAAATAGATTTAAATCGATCAAAAAACTTCTTGGTAAAAAAGTTGTTGAGATAAAAGATTACGACGGTGTAAAGTTGGTTTGTGAAGACGAAAGCTGGCTAATGTTCAGGGCTTCTGGTACTGAACCGCTCGTAAGAGTTTACGCTGAGGCAAAATCTCTTGCTAAATCGAAAAGATTAATCGCATTGGGCCAGAAGTTAATTAAGAAGCTATGAAAGGTCGGCTTTATAGCTTAACGGTGTTTCTTGGAATAGTATTTTTAAAAATATTTTCTCGTTTGCAGGTAAAAGGAAAAAAAAGCATACCTGAAAGCGGCAGTTTTATTCTAGTCAGCAACCATGTTAGTCTTCTTGATCCATTAATTTTAGGTGCCGTGTCTCATAGGAAGCTAAATTCCATGGCAAAAGAAGAGCTTTTCAGTAATTTCCTTTCATCTTTTTGGATGCGAAACATCAAGGCGTTTCCTGTAAAGAGAAAATCTCACGATGTAGGGGCAATCAGAGAGGCATTGAGGAGGATTAAGAGCGGTGAACCACTATTAATGTTTCCTGAAGGCGGCCGCAGCGCAAATGGCGAAATCCTGGATGCTCAGCCTGGAGCTGGGATGTTGGCAGCACATACTGGCGTTCCGATTTTGCCAGTATTTATCAAAGGTTCAAGAGAGGTATTGACTAGGGGATCAAGTTTTATCCGTCCCAAAAAAATTATCGTGTATTTCGGCAAGCCATTTTATATAAGTAGGGATCAAGATCGCCAAGAAACAGCAAAGCGTATAAAAAACGAAATTGTTTCTCTTGGTAGGAGTGCATAAAATAAAACTTGCTAATAAAAAGCTTTTTTAGTAGAATATTGTTCTAAAAATAAATCAGGAAAGGTGGAGTTGTTAATGACAGACGAAAAAAGTACTTCTTTAGAGGAGCTTTACAATCAATCTTTGAAGAATATTAAGGAAGGTGAAATTGTAAAGGGAAAAATCGTAGGTATTACTGATTCCGATGTGTTAGTAGATATTGGCTACAAATCCGAAGGTATAATTCCTTTGAGGGAATTTTCTAATCCGAAAGAACTTCAGGTCGGAACCGAGACAGATGTTTTGGTCGAACAGGTAGAGGATGATAACGGAAGGATTATTCTTTCTAAGGATAAGGCCGATAAAATCAGGGGTTGGGAGAAAATCACCACAGAATTTAATGAAAATTCTCTTGTCGAAGGAAGAGTGAAAAGGAAAGTGAAGGGTGGTTTTATCGTCGATGTATTGGGCGCAGATGGTTTTCTTCCCTTATCGCTTTCTTCTTTCAGGGGCATGTCGGATGAAGAGATTATATATAAGGTCTTCAAGTTTCAAGTAATGAAACTGAATAAGTTTCGTCATTCCTTAATTCTTTCTCGTCGTGACGCCTTGCATAAAGATAGAGAAATTATAAAGTCGAAACTTTGGGGAGAATTAAAAGTCGGTGAAGTGAAAACTGGCGCAGTTAAAGGTATCACTGATTTTGGGGTATTTATCGACCTTGGCGGCATCGACGGGCTTTTGCATATTACAGATATGAGTTGGTCTAGAATTTCTCATCCGTCAGAGATTGTTGCTATCGGAGATAAGATTGATGTAGTAATCTTGAGTTTTGACAAAGAGTCATCAAAAATATCTTTAGGGTTAAAACAGCGCACTCCGGATCCGTGGGGAGATATTGAAAATAAGTTTCCGGTTGGTTCAAAAGTAAAAGGAAAGGTTGTAAATATCGTACCTTACGGAGCTTTTGTAGAGTTAGAAAAAGGTATTGAAGGTTTAGTCCATTACAGCGAGATATCTTGGCAGAAGAGGTCTGTTAATCCACAGGATCTTTTTGCAATAGGCGATATGGTAGAGGTGCAAGTCTTAAATGTCGATAAAGATTCAAAACGCATATCTTTAAGCATACGACAACTTGAGGCAAACCCTTGGCTTGAGGCCGAAAAGAAATTTCCCGTCGGTGCCAAAGTAACTGGAAAAGTAAGGGGCTTTACCGATTACGGAGCATTTGTCGGCCTTGACGACAATTTAGAAGGGATGATCCATATCTCAGATATGTCTTGGACAAAGAAAATCAATCACCCACAGGATATCTTGAGAAGGGGCCAAAAGATAGAGCTGCAGGTCCTCTCTGTTGATTCTGAAAATAGAAAAATATCTTTGGGATTAAAGCAGTTGACCGAAAATCCTTGGCCGAAGATCGCCGAGAAGTATCCCGTAGAAACAGTCTTAGAAGCTGAGGTTGTGCAGCTTACGGGCTTCGGGGTTTTTGTAAAATTGGAAGAAGGTCTTGAGGGTTTGGTTTATTCTTCCGAGATTGAGAAGGAAGTATTGGAGAAAATTAAACCTGGCGATAAGCTTAAGGTTAAAGTTATAAAGGTCGATGTTGATCAGATGAAGATTGGTCTAAGCGCAAAGGTCGAATAATTATCGATGGAAAGATTGTCTCTCACCGAGCAATTAAATTTTATTAAACGCGGAACGGTTGAAATAATTTCCGAATCTGGTCTAAGATTACTCCTCCAAGATAGCCAAAAAAATAAAAAACCACTCAAGATTAAAGCCGGTTTTGATCCCACCGCGCCAGATATACATCTAGGGCACACTGTACTTCTTAAAAAACTTAGGACTTTCCAGGACTTAGGTCATACCGTGTTTTTCTTGATTGGAGATTTTACCGCCCAAATTGGAGATCCTTCCGGTCGCGACCAGACAAGACCAAAGATGACGAAGAAAGAAATCCTCGAAAATGCAAAGACTTATAAAAAGCAGGTATTTAAAATCTTGGATGAAAATAAAACAACAGTAGTTTTTAATAGCTCATGGCTTACAAAGATGGATTTACAGAAAATTTTAGAGCTTTCTTCCTTTGTAACTGTCGCTCAGATGTTAGCCCGAGCAGATTTTAAACAAAGATTCGAACAGAAGAAAGAGATAAGCCTTTTGGAATTTTTGTATCCTTTGCTTCAGGCCTACGACTCGGTTCATATTAAGGCAGATGTCGAGTTGGGGGGCACAGATCAGAAGTTTAATCTTCTAATGGGAAGGCAACTCCAGGAGGCCTGCGGCCAGAAACCACAAACAATAATTACGACACCGCTTTTAGAGGGGACCGATGGCGTTGATAAGATGAGCAAGTCTTTAGATAACTATATCGGTATAAACGAATCTCCGGATCAGGTCTTTGGTAAGACAATGTCTATTTCCGATGAACTTATGTATAAATACTACGAATTGCTTACGGATTTAGATTTGGAAAATGTAAAAAGCCTGGCCCCCAAGCAGGCAAAGACAGAATTAGCCAAGATTTTTGTTGAGCAATTCTATGGTAAACAAGAAGCGTTGAAGGCAGAAGAAGAGTTCAATCAAATTTTCAGCAGACGTGAAATTCCTTCTGATATAAAGAGTTATGAGGTCAAAAAAGATGCAAATATCTGTGAAATTCTTGTAAAAAACACACTAGTGTCTTCTGGAAACGAGGCAAGAAGGCTTATAAAACAAGGCGCAGTCTCAATTGATGGCGAAAAGATTAATGATATCAATCATATTGTAAAGAAAGGGGGAATATTAAAAGCCGGAAGACGACGCTTCTTAAAGATTATCAAGCTTTAATAGAAATCTTCAAAAATTCCCTTCATTTTTCCCCGAATTTGACCTTTTGATGTAAATAAAGCATTATCAGAAAATTATGAAGTTTTTCCTTGACAAAAACGGCTTTTTTTAATATAATCAACACTTTACATAGTGCCCTCGTAGCTCAGTTGGTAGAGCACGTCCTTGGTAAGGACGGGGTCATCGGTTCAATTCCGATCGGGGGCTCAGTTGGGATAATCTGTAATTTTTTTAGGGTTGTAATTGGTTGAAAATGCGAGAGATAATAACTTTTGAATGCTCTGTTTGTCGACGGAGAAATTATAATTCGACGAAAGATAAAAAGCAAAATCCCAAAAAATTGGAATTAAAAAAATTTTGTCGCTTTTGTCGAAAACATACAGTTCACAAAGAACTAAAATAGGTCTAACTTTATAATTTTTTAATAAATGGAAGTACTTACGCAGTTTTATAAAAATGAAAAAATGAATGCGGCAGCGATGTTGGCCGACCGGTTTATAGGAGCGTCGGTTAAATGGGAAACCACCGGTCTCCAAAACCGGCACTGCAGGTTCGATTCCTGCCGCTCCTGCCAATAGATTAAAATTTTGTCTATGTTTGGAAAAGTTGGAAAATTTTTAACTGAGGCTAAAGTAGAATTAGGAAAAGTTTCATGGCCGAATCGCCAAGAGCTTATCTCCTCAACATGGATCATAATCGTTATGACGGCATTACTGGCAATTTATATCGGAATTTTAGATTTGGTTCTTTCTAAATTATTAGGATTATTGATAAGATGAAGAAGTGGTACGTTTTACATACTCAGACAGGTTCTGAAGAAAAGGTTAAATCTAGCATAGAAAATAGAGTTAGTGCAAGCGACCTGAAGGATTTAATCGGAGAAGTAATCATTCCTACGGAACAGGTATCTGAGATAAGAGCTGGTAAGAAGAGTATATCCAGGAGAAAATTTTTTCCTGGATATATTTTACTTAGCATGGATTTGACAGAAAAAAGTTGGTATCTGATTAAATCTACGCCTGGAATAACAGGTTTTATTGGACCAAGCCGAAGACCCACACCTTTAAAAGAAGATGAAGTAGAAAATATATTAAAGCGTACACGCGAGACAGAAGTTAAGCCAAGTCCAAAAGTTATGTTTGAAGCTGGAGAAGCGGTAAGGGTAGTAGAAGGTCCTTTTATTAATTTTAACGGAACCATCGAAGACGTTTTCGCTGAAAGAGGCAAACTAAAAGTCGGTGTTTCCATATTTGGTAGAGTAACGCCGGTAGAATTGGAATTTTGGCAAGTGGAGAAAGTTTAAGATGGCCAAGAAAGTAACAGCCCAAATAAAATTATATGTTCCCGCCGGACAAGCTAATCCAGCACCGCCGGTTGGTCCTGCGTTAGGTCAGCACGGAGTCAACATTATGGATTTTTGCAAGAAATTTAACGAAAGAACTAAAGGTAGGGAAGGTTTGATTCTTCCGGCGGTAATCAATGTTTACGAAGACAGAACTTTTGATTTCATCATAAAAAGTCCCCCTTCCACTGTTTTGATAAAACGCGCAGCCAATTTAGCAAAAGCTTCTGGTCAGGCCGGAAAAGAAAAGATCGGCGAAATAACAAAAGACGAAGCCAAAGAAATTGCAAAACAGAAAATGCAGGACTTAAATACTGATACCTTAGAAGACGCCATGAGAATTATCGAGGGGACAGCCAGAAGCATGGGTATTGAGGTAGTCCAAGAAAGATCTAAAGAACCAGTCTCAGAAGAAAATGAAAATACACAGTAAACGTTTCAATCTGTCAGAAAAAAACGTCGATAAGACTAAAGTCTACGATATTAAAGAGGCGATTACAATCTTAAAGAATTCGCAGAAAGTCAAATTTGACGAGACTGTGGAGTTAAATATCCATTTGAATATAGATCTAAAGAAGTCAGATCAGGTAATCCGTGGAACTGTAGTGTTACCCAACGGTACAGGTAAAAAGATCAGAGTAGCGGTTTTTTGCAAGGGCGAACATGAGAAACAGGCCAAAGATGCTGGTGCTGATATAGTGGGCGCTGAAGACCTGATCGAAAAAGTGTCAAAAGGGTTTCTTGATTTTGACCGAGCAATATCTACTCCGGAGATGATGAAAGATCTCAGTAAATTAGGTAGGATTCTTGGACCCAGAGGTTTGATGCCGTCTCCCAAGAGCGGGACAGTCACCGATAAAATTACCGATGCAATCAAAGAGGTTAAGGCCGGAAAGATTGAATTTAAGGCTGATAAACAGGCGGGTATTCATGTGGGTATTGGAAAAATCTCTTTTTCCGAAAGCCAGCTTCTCGAAAACGCTAAAACTCTATTAGATGCAATAATGGCGATGAGGCCGGCTTCAGTAAAAGGCATATTCTTAAAAAGCTTATCGCTTGCTACTACGATGGGCCCGGGAGTAAAAATCGCATTATGAAAAAGATAGGTTCAATCTTTAGAGAAAATCTCGAGCAGTTAATTGATAAAGAAATAAAGGATAATAATTCTTTTGTAATAAATTATTCTAATGTATCCGCTTCGGAATTTAACAATCTTCGTCTGGAATTGCGCAAAGTAGGCGCAAGACTTTTTATTACGAAAAATACCAGCGCGAAAAGAGCCCTTTCGAAAAGAAAATTAGAGCACATGCTTGATTGTGTTCAGGGACCTACGGCTTTTGTTTGGGGAGGGGATGAGGCGGTTACGGTATCTAAAGTGCTTGCAAAATTCGCAAAAGAAAAAGAAGGAGTGAAGGTAAGAGGGGGCTTATTAGATCAGGAATTTATGGATGAAGATAGAATAAAGACCATGGCAGGTCTTCCTTCAAAAGAGATATTGCAGGCGATGGTGTTGCGCGCCATACAATCACCAATTACAGGATTAGTAAATGTTTTAAGTGGTAGTTTTAGACAATTGGTTTACGTTATAAAACAATTAAGTGAGAAAAAAGGAGGAGAACCGAAATGACAGAGAAAGCAGCTGAAAAAACAACAGAAAAAGTAGCCGAAAAGAAAGAAGAGAAAAAACTAGATAAGAAAGTAGAAGAGGCCGTAAAAGTTATCGAGACTATGACGGCTTTGCAGCTTTCTGATTTAGTCAAGACGCTAGAAGATAAATTCGGTGTCTCGGCAGCAATGCCGGTTGCAGCAGCAATGGCAGCACCCGGAGCAGCCGCAGGGGCTGCAGGCGTAGCGGAAGAGAAGTCAACATTTAATGTTGTCTTGGCCGCCGTCGGAGCAAACAAGATTCAGGTTATAAAAGAAGTTAGGGCTGCTACGAACTTAGGTTTAAAAGAGGCAAAAGATTTGGTTGAAGCTGCTCCTAAACCTGTAAAGGAAAATATTCCTAAAGAGGAAGCAGATCAACTAAAGAAGAAACTTGAGGCCGTAGGGGCAAAAGTAGAATTAAAGTAATTTTAACCTGAAAGCGCAAAAAAGTTATAAAAGGATATGATAAAACGAAAAAATTTCGCTAAGATTCAGGAAGTCTACGATCTACCTAATCTTTTGGAAACGCAGCTTTCTGCTTATTCGCTTTTTTTGCAGAAGAAAGTTAAACTTGATGAAAGAGTAAATGAAGGGCTTCAAGAGGTGTTTTTGGATATTTTTCCAATTGAAAGCTACGATAAACAGACACGTCTTGAATTCATCGGCTACTCTTTAGGTAAACCAAAATATTCCTGTGCTGAATGCAAAAGACGCGGCACGAGCTACGCTGCACCGCTTAAGGTCAAGCTGCGGTTAATCACCCCAGAAGAGATTAAGGAGCAGGAGGTATATTTCGGAGACATTCCTTTAATGACAGAAACGGCGACATTCATCATCAACGGCGATGAGCGTGCGGTCGTTAGTCAGCTACAACGTTCCCCTGGCGTCTCTTTTGAAGAAGAGATGCATCCAACAGGCAAAAAGATTTATTACGGGAGGATCATTCCCTTAAGAGGCGCGTGGCTTGAATTAAAATACGATATAGCCGACGTAATATCTATCTACGTCGATAGAAGAAGAAATTTCCCTGCCACGCAGATTTTAAGGATTATGGGTTTATCCACAAATAAAGAAATAGAGCAATTATTTGGCAAGGACTTTTCCTATATAGCCAATACGCTAAGCAAGGACAATACTCAATCCAAAGAAGATGCATTAATCGATTTTTATCGTAAGATGCGTCCCACAGAGCCCGCTACCGTGGAAGTCGCCGATTCCTTATTCTATCGTTTATTTTTCGATCCCAGAAGATACGATCTAAGTAAAGTCGGAAGATTTATCCTTAATCGCAAGCTGGGGATAAACGTAGCATTAGATAAAAAATCCCTGGATGCAGAAACAGTTGTTGAAGTAATACGTTATTTGATTCGATTAAAAAATGGCGAAGGCTCAACCGATGATATCGACCATTTAGGAAACCGCAGAGTAAAAACTGTTGGCGAACTCGTGCAGAATCAAGTAAGAATCGGTCTTTCTCGCCTGGAAAGATCAATAAGAGAACGCTTAGTAGTATTAGGCAGTTCCACAAATTTAACAGCCCACTATTTAATTAATTCAAGACTTTTTTCGAATCAAATCCACGATTTCTTTGCCAGAAGTCAACTTTCCCAATTTACAGATCAGGTCAATCCTCTTGCAGAATTAACTCATAAAAGACGACTTAGTGCTTTAGGACCAGGAGGTCTTTCTCGCGAGAGAGCGGGTTTTGAAGTAAGGGATATCCACTCTTCGCATTATGGCCGAGTCTGCCCGATTGAAACCCCTGAAGGTCCGAACATCGGTCTTATTTCTTCTTTATCTACATATTCACGAGTCAATGAATTAGGATTTCTAGAAACACCTTATAGAAAAGTTGTTGATGGCAAGGTTACTAGAAGAATCGAATATCTAACCGCCGATATAGAGGAAAATAAAACAATAGCGCAGGCTAACGTCCCTCTAGATAAAGACGGCCATTTTTCGGAAAGAGAGATTTCCTGTCGATATAAGGGAGATTTTCCTAAACTACCCCCTAAAAAAGTAGAATATATGGATGTTTCTCCGAAACAATTAGTTTCGGTTGCAGCTTCTTTGATTCCGTTTTTAGAACATGACGACGCCAACAGGGCTTTGATGGGTTCAAACATGCAGAGACAGGCAGTGCCGCTTATGAATACTGAGGCGCCATTTATCGGTACAGGCATGGAAAGAAAGGTTGCAGTTGATTCTGGGGTAGTTGTTGTTGCAAAGGAATCCGGCAGGGTTACATCTGTCGATGCGAAGCATATTTCTATCGGTAAGAATGTTTATCATTTAGATAAATTCATGCGTACCAATGCTGATACCTGCGTCAATCAAAAACCTATCGTTAAATTAGGTCAACGCGTGGAAAAAGGAGAAGTTATCGCCGACGGTATAGCCACAAAAGAAGGAGAGATTGCTTTAGGACGAAATCTTTTAGTCGCATTTATGCCTTGGAGAGGTTTTAATTTTGAAGACGCAATTCTAATAAGCGAGAAGGTTATAAAGGAAGATCTTTATACCTCAATCCACGTGGAGCGGTTTGAAGTTGAGGCAAGAGAGACAAGATTGGGTAACGAAGAAGTTACCAGAGATATTCCTAATATAAGCGAGGAAGCGCTTAAAGATTTAGATGAAACCGGCATTGTGCGCATTGGAGCTGAAGTTAAATCTGGAGATATCTTGGTTGGAAAGGTTACCCCTAAGACAGAAAAAGAACTTTCTCCGGAAGAAAGACTCTTGCGCGCAATTTTCGGCGAAAAGGCAGCTGATATCAGGGATACATCTTTAACCGTTCCCCCGGGCGTTGAGGGAGTGGTTATTAGTATAGAGGTGTTCCAGCGCAAAGAAAAGGGCCGTAAGACTAAAGAGGGCAAGAAAAAAGAATTAGCCAAGACAGACGAGATAAAGAAATATTATAAACAAGAAATTCAATATCTTATAGAAGAAAAATATCAAAGATTATCTAAACTTCTGGGTGTGAATAGGAAGAAAATCGACAAAATGGATTTAAGCTCCAACGAGGATGCGAGACAGATTCTTAATTTCTACGAAGAGAGAGTAAAGGAAATGTCTGAAGAACAGGAGCAGGAAATAGAAAGATTAAAACGGGGAGACGAGCTTCCCGCTGGCGTTATAAAAAGAGTAGTTGCGCATATTGCGACAAAGAGGAGGCTTTCCGAGGGAGATAAGATTGCAGGTCGCCACGGAAATAAAGGAGTTGTGGCAAAGATATTACCCGAAGAGGATATGCCTTTCTTGCCTGACGGTACACCAATTGAGATAGTGCTTAATCCTCTAGGCGTACCTTCTCGTATGAACGTCGGGCAGATATTAGAAATGCATCTAGGTTGGGCAGCTAAAGTTTTGGGATTACATATCTCCTCTGCTGTATTTGATGGTGCCAGCGAAAAAGAGATAAAGGAAATGCTTAAAGAGGCAGGACTGCCGGAAGATGGTAAAATTACTCTTTATGATGGTTTTACCGGCGAGTCTTTTAATGGAAAGGTCGCTGTCGGTTACATATATATAATGAAATTAATTCACCTTGTTGATGAGAAAATACATGCCCGTTCTATCGGTCCATATTCTTTGGTTACCCAACAGCCATTGGGAGGAAAGGCTCATTTCGGCGGACAGCGTTTCGGTGAAATGGAAGTTTGGGCACTAGAGGCTTACGGAGCGGCATTCAGTTTACAAGAGATGCTTACCGTAAAAAGCGACGACGTAACCGGCAGAAGCAGGATTTACGAGACGATCGTAAAAGGAGAACAGCGCCTGCATTCGGGAACCCCTGAGTCGTTTAACGTATTAATCAAGGAATTACAGGGCTTAGGCCTTGATGTTAAGACTGAAAGAAGAAAAGAATAGATTATGGAAGAACTAATTAAATTTGATAGCCTTTCGATTAAAATCGCATCACCCCAGACCATACGTTTATGGTCAAGCGGTGAAGTAAAAAAGGCAGAGACCCTTAATTACAGAACCCTAAAACCTGAGAAGGACGGTCTTTTCTGCGAAAAGATATTTGGTCCTGTCAGGGACTGGGAATGTAACTGCGGCAAGTACAAGGGAGTAAAATTTAAAGGCATTACCTGTGACCGCTGTGGCGTTGTTATTACGCGCTCTTCAGTAAGGCGAGAAAGGCTTGGTCATATTGAATTGGCCTGTCCGGTTACGCATATATGGTTTTATAAGGCCGTGCCCAGCAGAATCTCAGCGCTTTTACATATGGGCTTAAGGGATTTAGAGAAGGTTATTTATTACGAGGAGTATGTTGTAACAGATCCTGGAGATACAAGCTTAAAGAAAAAAGAACTTCTCTCAGAAGAAAAATATCAGGAATGTTTGTCAAAGTACGGACAGTCATTTAAGGCAAAGATAGGTGCTGAGGCGATAGCAGATCTGTTTAAAGAATTAGATCTGAATTCAATAAGTAAAAAATTTAGGAAAGATCTGGATTCAATGGAGCCTCATCAACCCAGTGCGCTCAGACTCGCAAAGATATTGAGACTCGTTGAGGATTTCAGAAAATCAGGCAATAAGCCAGAGCATATGATTTTAGAGGTATTACCAGTTATACCTCCGGATCTAAGACCCTTGGTTCCGCTCGACGGCGGAAGATTTGCCACATCAGACCTTAACGATTTGTATCGCAGGGTTATTAATAGGAATAATCGTTTGAAGAAATTATTGGAGCTTAATGCCCCAGAGATTATTGTTCGTAATGAAAAAAGAATGCTTCAGGAATCCGTCGATGCTCTGTTAGATAATGGACGCCATGGCCGGCCGGTTTTAGGCGCAAATAACCGTCCACTAAAGTCTTTATCTGATATGCTTAAAGGAAAACAGGGCCGCTTTAGACAGAATCTTTTAGGTAAACGCGTGGATTATTCTGGTCGTTCGGTAATTGTGGTTGGCCCAGAATTACAACTTCATCAATGCGGGCTTCCCAAGCGCATGGCACTGGAATTATTCGAGCCTTTCATCATCAGGAAATTAAGAGAAAAAGGCTTTGTCCATACAATAAAAGGCGCAAAGCGCATGGTTGAAAGAGCCAAGATAGAGGTTTGGGATATATTGGATGGAGTAATTAAGGACCATCCCATACTATTGAATAGAGCGCCCACGCTACATCGTTTGAGCATCCAGGCATTTCAACCTGTTTTAATAGAAGGAAAGGCGATAAAGATACATCCTTTAGTTTGCTCGGCCTTTAACGCAGATTTTGATGGTGACCAGATGGCTGCGCACGTTCCGTTATCGCTAGAGTCACAGTTAGAAGCAAGAGTATTGATGCTTTCAATAAATAACATCTTTTCTCCTGCCGACGGCCGTCCGGTTGTTTCTCCCACACAAGACATAATATTAGGCTGTTCATATATAGCTAAGGAAAAGCCCGGAGCAAAGGGCGAGGGGATGATCTTTTCAAACGCGGATGAGGTGATTGTCGCCTTAAACGACAAAATCGTAGAACTGCATACAAAAATTAAATTAAGGATATCGCAAGATGTTTGGCAAGACGAGAAGAAGCAATCGGAAGAATCAACAAAAGAGGAAAAACCAAAAACCAGAATTATCGATACAACCGTCGGAAGAACCATGTTTAATCAGATTCTTCCTGAAGGTTTTGGTTTTGTAGACGATTCTTTAAATAAAAATAAAGTAGGAAATATTGTTACTGACTGTTATAAGAGATTTGGACATGCCCGCACAATTAAATTACTCGATGAGATTAAGGCATTGGGCTTCGAACAGGCAACATTAGCTGGCATCACAATCAGTATCGATGATTTGAAGATTCCTAAGTCGAAACAGGATATCTTAAAAGATACAAAAGATTTGATTAACAAAGTAAAAGATCAATATCGTAAAGGTGCAATAACCGAAAAAGAAAGATATAATAAGACAATTGATATCTGGACCAATACTACCGAGAAAATTGCCGACCTAGTATTTAAGGAAATGGATTCATTTAATCCGATATATATGATGGCTGATTCTGGCGCAAGGGGTTCGAAATTACAGATTCGCCAGCTGGCTGGTATGCGTGGTCTGATGGCCAAACCATCAGGCGAAATTATTGAAAGTCCAATTACGGCAAACTTCCGTGAAGGCTTAACAGTTTTGGAATACTTTATCTCAACGCACG
Organism: Candidatus Omnitrophota bacterium; assembly: GCA_043819095.1. Lineage (GTDB taxonomy): Bacteria > Omnitrophota > Gorgyraeia > VGKH01 > VGKH01 > JBDRFF01. The sequence continues at coordinate 17,714 of JBDRFF010000027.1, read as the reverse complement.
GTGCGCGAAAAGGTCTCGCCGACACAGCATTAAAGACTGCAGATGCAGGATATTTAACAAGACGCTTAATTGACGTTGCACAGGAAGTCATTGTCAACGAAGATGACTGTGGTACATTAAATGGGATCACTGTCTCTGCGATAATTGAAGGCGATGAGGTTGTGGTAAGCTTAAAAGAAAGAATTATTGGTCGCGTGGCACTAGATAATATAGTCGATGTTATTACCGACGAATTGATTGTTGCCTCAGGTGAAGAGATTATCGAAGAGAAGGCAGAGATCATTGAGAAATTAGGCATGGAGAAGATTCGTATCAGAAGCGTTCTTACTTGTGAATCCGGGCGCGGCGTATGTATAAAATGCTATGGTAGGAATTTGGCTAGCCAAAAATTAGTTGAAGTTGGAGAGGCAGTCGGAATTATTGCTGCTCAGAGTATTGGTGAGCCGGGAACGCAGTTAACCATGAGAACTTTCCATATCGGTGGAACAGCTTCGAGAATTATCGAACAGTCTTTTATCCGTGCAAAGAGTAAAGGAAAGCTAAAATACCATAACTTAAGAACCGTAGAAAGAAAGAACGAATTCGTAGTTCTGAATCGTAACGGCTCAATTAGTATTAATGATGACCAGGGAAGAGAATTGGAAAGGTATCTTATCCCTCAAGGTTCATTTATTTCTACTGCAGAAAATTCAGTCGTACCAAAAGGAGCGGTTTTTGTTCATTGGGATCCCTACACTTCACCTGTTCTTACAGAAGTTGCCGGTTTAGTCGGGTATGAAGATCTGCGCGAAGGCGTGACGGTAAGAGAGGAATTGAATACGGTTACCGGTATAACCGAGAGAATTGTCGTCGAGCATAAACCGGAATATCATCCCCAGATAATTATTATCGATCAGAACAAGGATGTTTTAGGTATTTATCCTATACCTGTTGGAGCTCATATTTTAGTAAAAGATGGACAGAAGATAGATGCTGGTGAGTTATTAGCTAAGATTCCTCGTGTAGTCGGCAAAACCAGAGATATTACCGGTGGTCTGCCGAGAGTCGCAGAGTTATTCGAGGCAAGGCGTCCGAAAGATCCCGCGATTATAAGCGAAATCGATGGCTTTGTGGAATTTAGCGAGACAAAGAAAGGTGAGCGTCAAATCATTATCAGAAGCCCTAGCGGTATGAAGCGAGAATATGCTATTCCTCACGGAAAACATCCTAATGTATATAAAGGCGATAAAGTTATCGCGGGTCAGCAGCTTACTGACGGACCAGTTGTTCTTCAAGAGATCTTGAGAGTCTGTGGTGATAAGGTATTACAGGAATATCTCGTTAATGAAGTCCAGGAGGTCTATCGTTTACAGGGCGTTCGAATCAATGACAAGCACATCGAATTAATAATTCGCCAGATGCTTAAAAAGGTAAGAATAGAGAATTCCGGCGATACAGATTTCTTAATAGGCCAACAGGTAGATAAATTTATTTTTCAGAGGGAAAATCAGAAAGTAATGACAAAGAAGGGTAAACCAGCTTCGGCAACGCCCCTCTTATTAGGTATTACCAAGGTTTCACTTACTACGGAGAGTTTTATTTCAGCTGCAAGCTTTCAAGAGACCACTCGTGTTTTGACCGAGGCAGCAGCTGCAGGAAAAACTGATGACTTAAGGGGTTTAAAGGAAAATGTTATCGTAGGACATTTAATTCCAGCAGGGACTGGATTTAGTCAACATCAAAAAATAGAATTGGTGAAATATGCCGACAATATCGCAACTGATACGCAAGGGCAGGCAGAGAAAGAAAAAGAAGGGTAAATCCCCGGCTCTGCAAAGTTGTCCACAGAGACGAGGCGTTTGTGTTCAGGTAAGAACCATGACGCCAAAGAAGCCCAACTCTGCATTACGTAAGATTGCCAGAGTCAGGCTTACTACAGGAAGCGAAGTAACCGGTTATATCCCTGGCGAGGGACACAATCTTCAGGAGCATTCCATAGTTTTAGTTAGGGGTGGCAGGGTAAAAGATTTACCGGGAGTAAGATATCACATTGTAAGAGGAACACTTGATACAGCCGGTGTTGAGAATAGAAGGAAATCACGTTCAAAATACGGAGCTAAAAAGCCCAAGGCAAGTTAATTATGCGAAGAAGACAAGCAGTAAAAAAAGAATTTTTACCAGATCCTAAGTATAATAGCAAGACCGTTGCCAAATTTATCAATATGGTTATGACCGAAGGTAAGAAATCCATTGCTGAAAAGATTGTCTACGGTGCGTTCGATGTTTTAAAAGGAAAGACCAAGGAAGAAGATATCATAAGCGTCTTTAACAAAGCGATAGATAATGTCCGTCCTAGACTAGAAGTAAAGCCGCGCAGAGTCGGCGGAGCGACATATCAGATTCCCATTGAGGTTAGCCAGAGCCGTGGATTTTCCCTGGCGATGCGCTGGATTAGGGATATTGCCCGTTATAAAAAAGGCAAACCTATGGGACAAAAATTAGCGGAGGAATTACTCCTAGCGTATAAAGGTGAAGGCTCGGCCGTTAAGAAGAAAGAAGACACGCACAAGATGGCGGATGCAAACAAGGCTTTTGCACATTTTAAATGGTAAGCGTTATTGAAGTCATGGCACGAAAAATTGCTTTAGAAAAAATTAGAAATATCGGTTTGGTGGCTCATATTGATGCCGGAAAGACCACGACCACCGAGAGGATTCTTTACTATTCTGGTAGAATTCATAGGATGGGTGAGGTCGACGAGGGCACTACAACTATGGATTGGATGCCGCAGGAACAAGAACGCGGGATCACCATAACCGCAGCAAGCACAAGCTGTCAGTGGAAGGATTACTTGATAAATATAATCGATACCCCCGGTCACGTTGATTTTACTGTTGAGGTTGAAAGATCTTTAAAGGTTTTAGACGGTTGCGTAGTTATATTTTGCGCTGTCGGCGGAGTCGAGCCGCAATCAGAAACTGTATGGCGCCAGGCCGATAGATACAACGTTCCAAGAATCGCACTTATCAATAAAATGGATAGAACAGGGGCTGACTTTTATAATTGTATGGATCAGATTATCGATCGCCTAGGCGCAAGCGCTGCTGCAATTACAATACCCTGGGGCAGCGAAGACAGTTTCAAAGGAATCGTCGATTTGATAGAGGAAGAAGTTATTACCTATAAAGATGATTTGGGAATACAGATTGAAAGAAATAAAATACCTGAGGAATTAAAGGACCAGGCACATATATATAGGAATAAGCTCATAGAGAAGTTATCTGAGGTAGACGATGAGATCATGGATAAATTTATCCATAATAAAGAGATTTCAAAAGACCAGATAAAATCGGCAATAAGAAAATCTGCAATAAAGGGGAGGTTTATCCCGATTCTTTGCGGATCGTCTTTAAAGAATAGAGGAGTTCAGCTTCTTGTCGAAGCCATTTGTGATTATCTACCGTCACCGGTGGATCTACCGCCGATTAAAGGAATTGATCCTAGAAACGATGAATACGTAGAAAGGACTATTTCTGATGATGCGCCCTTTTGCGCATTGTGTTTTAAAATTGCAACGAATCCATATGTTGGGAAACTTTACTATTGTCGAGTTTATTCCGGGAGCTTAAGAGCTGGAAGCTATGTTTACAATGTAACTCAGCGAACGAATGAGAGAATTTCAAAAATCGTTAGGATGCATGCTAATCGACAAGAGATTGTGGATGAGATTTTTACCGGCGATATTGTTTCTTTAGTCGGCTTAAAAGAGACAAAGACAGGCGACACGCTTTGTCTTAAGGATACGCCGATAATCTTGGAATCAATGAAATTTCCTGAACCGGTTATTTCTATGGCAATAGAGCCAAAATCAAAGGTAGACCAGGAAAAGTTGTCCTTATCATTAAATAAATTAAAGGAAGAAGATCCTTCATTCAGAGTGCAATATAATTCTGAGACCGGCGAGACCATTGTTTCGGGAATGGGTCAACTGCATCTTCAGGTTATCGTCGATAGGATGTTGAGAGAATTTAATGTCGCAGCAAATGTTGGAAAGCCCCAGGTTGCTTATAAAGAGACAATCACGAAGAAGGTAAATTCAGCAGGAAAGTTTATTCAGCAAAGTGGCGGCAGAGGTCAGTACGGCCACGTTATTATTCAAATCGAACCTTCCGAGGAGCACAGTAAAGATATAGAATTTACAGATAGAATTAAAGGTGGGGCAATACCTAGAGAATTTATCTCTGAGGTAAAAAAAGGAATAATTAAAGCTTCGAAAAGCGGAGTCTTAGCTGGATATCCTGTAATAGATGTTCATGTAACTTTGGTAGATGGTTCTTATCATGAAGTAGATTCATCTGAATTAGCATTTCAGATGGCTGGTTCTATTGCATTTAATGAAGGAATCAAAAAGGCAAAACCGGTTCTGTTGGAACCGATAATGGATATAGAAGCAGTAGTTCCGGAAGAATACATGGGGCAAGTGATTGCGGATTTAAATTCTCGCAGAGGAAAAATTGCATCTTTAGGTAAAAGAGGTAATGCAAGAGTTGTGCGTGCTGATGTGCCTTTGGCGGAAGTCTTTGAGTATGCAACAGCTTTGAGATCGCTAACTCAGGGCAGAGCTTTCTATACAATGGAGCCCTCTTATTATCAAGAGGTGCCTTCACATATATTGGAAAAGATAATCGGAGGTTCTTCAACGTCTTCTAGTGCCTACCGCGGTAGGCTTTAAGAAGGCTGATAGATCCTCTGGAAAGGAGAAAGGGAAGAAGATGGCAAAGCAAAAATTTGTAAGAAGTAAACCGCATCTCAACATTGGTACAATAGGCCATGTTGATCACGGTAAAACAACCTTGACATCAGCCATTACTATGGCTTTAGCAAAGCAAGGTAAGGCTGAGGTAAAGACCTACGATCAGATAGACAACGCACCAGAAGAAAGAGAGCGCGGTGTAACCATTAATATCGCACATATTGAGTATCAGACAGATGCTCGCCATTATGCTCACATTGACTGTCCGGGTCATGCTGACTACATCAAGAATATGATTACCGGTGCAGCTCAGATGGACGGTGCAATTTTGGTCGTTTCAGCTGCTGATGGTCCCATGCCTCAGACAAGAGAGCACATACTTTTAGCTCGTCAGGTTAACGTTCCTGCGATCGTCGTATATCTGAATAAATGCGATATGGTCGAGGATAAGGAACTTCTAGAGCTCGTAGAGTTAGAAGTTAGGGAATTGTTGACAAAATATAAATTCCCGGGAGACAAAACTCCTATTATAAAAGGAAGCGCGTTAAAGGCCATGGAGGCAAACGGCGATCCGAATAACGAAGACGTAAAGAGTTGTTTGGAATTAATGAAAGCCGTTGATGAATTCATCCCAGCTCCAAAGAGAGAAATTGATAAGCCTTTCCAGATGGCAGTTGAAGACGTCTTCTCAATTTCTGGTCGCGGGACAGTCGGTACAGGGAGAATCGAACGTGGAAAAGTAAAAGTAGGGGACAACGTTGATATCGTAGGTCTTAGGCCTGAAATCCATAAATCCGTTGTTACCGGAGTTGAGATGTTCCGTAAGCTTCTGGATGATGGGCAAGCCGGAGACAACGTAGGAATCCTCTTAAGAGGAATTGAGAAAGATGACCTGGAGCGTGGAATGGTTTTAGCAGCTCCTGGTTCAATTACGCCTCATACAAAATTCAAGGCCCAGGTTTATATTTTGACAAAAGAAGAAGGTGGAAGACATACGCCTTTCTTCTCCGGTTACAGACCGCAGTTCTATTTTAGGACTACCGACGTTACCGGCACGGTGAAACTTCCTCAGGGCGTAGAAATGATTATGCCCGGCGACAACGTGGAAGCAGAAGCCGAATTGATTATTCCTGTAGCCATGGACAAAGAGTTACGTTTCGCTATCCGCGAAGGTGGCCATACTGTAGGCGCAGGAGTAATTTCAGAGGTTCTTGAATAAGGGTAAAAATAGATCCCTGATTTACAGAATAAATTTGTTATTTATTCTGTAAGAGTTTATTTACGATTTTAAACTCCAGGAATCTTAAGAAAAATTTTTTAAAGTAAAATATATTAAAATGCAGAAAATCTGGATTAAACTAAAAGCTTTTGACCATCGACTGCTTGATCAATCAACGCAAGAGATTGTCGAGACAGCCAAAAGGACGGGTGCAAAGGTTTCAGGACCAATACCTTTGCCGACGAAAAAAGAGATCTATACTGTTTTGCGTTCGCCCTTCATAGACAAGAAATCTCGAGAACAGTTCTCGCTTTTTACTCACAAGAGACTCTTGCAGTTGGTTGAACCTACGGCAAAAACGATTGATGCATTAAGGAAATTAAATTTGCCGGCAGGAGTAGACGTCGAAATAAAGTAAGGAAGATATGTCATCAGGTTTGTTAGGAAAAAAGATCGGTATGACACAAGTTTTTATTGAGGATAAGCGAATTGGCGTTACGGCAATTGAAGCAGGCCCTTGTTATGTCCTTGGCAAGAACGATAAAAAGATACAGCTGGGTTTTGGCGAGACAAAAGAAGCAAGACTTAAAAACCCTCAGCTTAAATTCTTCAAGAAAATAAAAGTAAAGCCATTACGTTTTATCCGAGAATTCCTAAAAGATGAAAGCACCGATTATAAAATCGGTCAAGAGTTAAAAGCAGATCTTTTTGCTAATGGCGATTTCGTAGACATAAGCGGAATCTCAATTGGAAAAGGATTCCAAGGAGGTATGAAGCGCTGGCATTGGAAAGGTGGACCAAAGTCACACGGTTCAACGTCGCATAGACGACCAGGTTCTATAGGTTCTAGTTCTGATCCTTCCCGCGTGTGGAAGGGCCATCATCTTCCCGGGCACATGGGTGCCAAAAAAGCAACAGTTCAGAATCTAAAAGTGGTTAAAATCGATGCTGACAACAACCTCATTCTGGTTAAGGGCGCCGTTCCTGGACATAGGAATAGTTTGTTGATTATAAGTTTCTCCAAGAAGAAACTAAAGGCTGCTCGGCCTGAGCCAAAAGCAGAAGTCAAAGAAGAGCCTAAAGAAGTGACTAAGAAAGAGGTCGCGTCTAAACCTGAAGTTAAAAAAGAAACAAAGGCCAAAGCAGATCCAAAGAAAGAAGTAAAAAAGGAAGCTAAACCAGCTCCGAAGAAAGAAGTTAAGTCCGAAGCAAAGGATAAAAAAGGATCCAAAGGTTAAAAATGTCGGATAACGTAGCCGTTTATAATACAGAAGGTAAGCAGATCGAGAAGATAGAGCTAAATAAAAATGTTTTCGACGGAGCAGTAAATAATGACCTTCTTTATCAGGTAGTTAAGATGTACCAGAGCAATAAGCGTCAAGGTACGGTTTCTACGAAGACTCGCGGAGAAGTATCTGGCGGAGGAGCAAAGCCTTGGCGTCAAAAAGGCACAGGCCGTGCGCGCGTAGGTTCAATAAGGAATCCTCTATGGAAAGGTGGCGGCGTAGTTTTTGGCCCTCATCCAAGAGATTTTAGTTATTCTCTATCCCAAAAGATAAGATCAGGTGCTCTAAGATCGAGCATCAATGCGAGATTAAATTCTCAAGACGTAATCATAATTGATGAAATTAAAATAGATAATATGAAGACGAAAGAAATTGCGAAAATATTAAAGAAACTGAAGATTGACAATAAGGCCTTGATTGTACTTGATCCGAAAGAGCAAAATATATCTCTGGCGGCAAGGAATATTCCTAACGTAGACGCTGTGCGCTCGACTGACTTAACAGCTTTAGATGTGTTAAATTTTAAGAAATTGATTTTGACAAAGGCCGCCTTAAAAGGAATTATCCATAGACTTAAAGAGAAATAAGATGATTAATAATTACGATATAGTAAATACTTTAATTCGGACTGAAAAAGGGACTGTTCTAGAACAAGACGGGAAATATCTTTTTCTGGTTGCCAAGAGAGCGAATAAAATCCAGATTAAGAGAGCAGTCGAAGAGATATACAAGGTAAAAGTACGTTCAGTCAACACTTTGGTTGTCTTCGGAAAATTGCGCAGGATACGTTATGTATTAGGTAGAACTTCCGATTGGAAAAAGGCAATAGTGACTTTGCAGCCGGGCGAAAAGATTGAGGTGACATAAAATTGGGAATTAAAAAGTATAAACCTACAACAGCATCTTTAAGGTTTACGTCTCTAAACGATTTTAATGAGATTACAAAGAAAAAGCCTGAGAAGAGCCTACTTACGCCTTTAAAGAAAACCGGCGGAAGAAATGTGTACGGTAGGATTACTCTTAGGGCTCGCGGCGGCGGACATAAACGTATGTATCGTATCATTGATTTTAAACGAGACAAATTGGATATCTCTGCAAAAGTAATCGCCATCGAATATGATCCTAACCGTTCTGCAAGAATTGCCCTTATTCAGTACAGCGATAATAATCAGAAAAGTTATATCTTAGCGCCAATAGGTTTAAATGTTGGCGATGAGATTGTAAGTAGCAAGCAAAGCGTTGAAATACGGCCAGGTAATTGTTCGGTTTTACGTAATCTTCCCTTGGGAACGCCGATACACAATGTCGAGCTTAATAGAGGCGGCGGTTCCCAAATTGGTAGAAGCGCTGGTTCATCCGTTCAGGTTCTGGCAAAAGAAGGAGATTCTGCCCATGTTCAGCTTCCTTCGGGCGAAGTAAGATTATTCCATCTTGATTGCCGCGCGACTATAGGGCAAGTGGGAAATATCGAACACAGCAGCAGATCTTTGGGAAAAGCAGGTAGATCGCGTTGGCTGGGCAGAAGGCCTCAATCAAGAGGCGTAGCGATGAATCCGGTCGATCATCCCCACGGCGGAGGAGAAGGGAAAGCGCCTCAGGGTAATCCTCATCCAGCTACTCCATGGGGCAAGGCAACTAAAGGATTAAAAACAAGAAAGAAAAGAAAGTATTCAGATAGATTGATAATAAAGAGAAGGAAGTAAAATGCCACGTTCAGTTAAAAAAGGTGCTTTTGTAGAAGAAAGTTTAATAAAGAAAATAGATAGGATGCGTACTTCCGGAAGAAAACAGCCGGTAAAGACATGGTCTCGGCGTTCAACCGTTATTCCTGATTTTGTTGGCTTTACTATTGCAGTTCACGACGGAAGAAAGCATGTTCCGATATTTATTACTGAAAATATGGTAGGGCACAAATTAGGCGAATTTGTTCCCACAAGAACTTTTAGAAAGCACGGTGGCTTAAAAGCCAAGAAAGCTGTGGAGTTAACCTAATCTTTAGAGAGTTATGATAGCTAAGGCAAAAGGAAAATTTTTAAGGATTTCACCGCGAAAGACAAGGCAGGTAATCGACCTTATAAGAGGCCAAGATACAAAGACTGCTTTGTCGATTTTAGCTAATGTCAATAAGCGGCCGCGGCATCACTTGGAAAAGATTCTAAAATCGGCGATTAGCAATGCCGTGCAGAAGGGTCTGCAGGAAGATCAGTTGTTCATTTCAAAAATAACTGCAGACGAAGGTCCGATGTGGAAAAGATTCAAAGCCGCTGCTTTCGGAAGAGCAACATCAATCCGTAGAAGGACATCGCACATAAACATAGAACTGGATCTAAAAACAAAATAAAAATATGGGACACAAAGTACATCCGTTAATACAAAGAATTGGTTTTATAAAAGATTGGAATAGCAAATGGTATGCCTCCAAGAAGGATTTTGCCAAGAATATAAGAGACGACTTCAAGATAAGAAAGTTTATCAAAGAAAGCTTACCTCAGGCGGCTATTGCCCGTGTAGTTATTGAACGTCTGACGGGAAGAGTAATTATCAAGATTCATACTGCCAGGCCGGGTATAGTTATTGGTCGTCATGGGGCAGATATTGATAGATTAAGGCAGGATTTAGATAAGATCGTAAAGACAGAAATGAATATCGAGATAAAAGAAATTACAGCTCCATTCGCCGAGGCGCAATTGGTTGCCGAGAATATTGCTTTTCAATTAGTAAAAAGGATTGCCTTTAGACGAGCAATGAAGCGCGCTATAGAGCAGTCTATGAATGCAGGTGTTCAGGGGATAAAGGTAAGTTGTGCTGGCAGATTAGGCGGAGCTGAGATGTCTCGTCGAGAAGGTTATAAACGAGGAAAGGTTCCTCTACAGACATTTAGGGCAGATATTGATTACGGTTTCACGGAAGCTCGGACCACCTACGGGATTATCGGCGTAAAGGTCTGGATATACAGAGGCGATATAATGCCTCAAAAGAAAAAAATGACAGGACAACCAGCGGGATTAATCCAGGAAAGCAAGGGGCGATAAATGGCTATGATGCCTAAGAGAGTAAAATACCGCAAAGCCCAGAGAGGAAAGATGCGGGGCGTCGCTTCGCGCGGAAGCGAATTAAGCTTTGGCGAGTTCGGTCTAAAGGCCCTTGAGAATGCCTGGATGAAAAATAATCAGATTGAAGCAATAAGAGTGGCAATAACTCGAAAATTAAGACGAGGCGGTAAACTTTGGATAAGATCGTTTCCTGATAAACCCGTGACAAAGAAACCCGCTGAAACTAGAATGGGAAAAGGTAAAGGCGAACTTGATCATTGGGTCGCAGTGGTAAAAAGAGGGAAAATTATCATGGAATTAGGCGGTATCCCAGAAGAATTAGCACGTCAGGTTTTTCGCTTAGCTGCCTATAAGCTTTCATTTGGCACAAAATTTGTAAAGAGATCGCACGGTTAAAAGGTAAGGCGCGATGAAAATTAAAGAAATAAGAGATTTATCAATAGAAGATATCATTCAGAAAAGAAATGATCTAAAACAGCAATTATACAATTTGAATTACGAACGAAAAATGGGCAGGGTCGAGAAGCCGCACATTTTCAGGTTGATAAAGAAAGATATCGCCAAAATCGAAACGATAATAAACGAAAGAGCAAGGCAAGATGGACAAACAAAGTCATAGAAAACAAAGAGTTGGCGTTGTAGTTTCGGATAAAATGGATAAGACTCGGGTAGTGAAGGTCCAAAGAACTATGAGCCATCCGGTTTATAAGAAAATAATTAAAAAGTCCAACAGGTTTAAAGTCCATGACGAGAAAAACACCTCTAAGACTGGAGACAGAGTCAGAATCATGGAGACAAGGCCGCTATCTAAAGATAAGCGTTGGAGATTAATCGAGGTTATAACTTCTTAAAGAGGCGTTAAAAATGATTATAATGCGTTCAATACTAGAGGTTGCGGATAATACAGGAGCCAGAAAGGCTTCTTGTATTGGCGTAATCCATAGAAAGGGAAGAAAATTCGCCGAGATAGCCGATATAATACAAGTGAATATTAAAGAGTCAGCACCTAACGCAGCCGTAAAAAAAGGAGAAAAATCACAAGCAGTAATCGTCAGGACAAAAGCTCCGATTAAACGTCACGACGGTTCTTATGTAAGATTTGACGGGAATGCTGTTGTACTAATAGATAATCAGTTGAACCCAAAAGGCACAAGGGTTTTTGGTCCAGTAGCAAGAGAGTTACGCGATAAGGATTTCGCAAAAATAATTTCGTTAGCCCCAGAGGTAATTTAGGATTATGTTAAAAGTAAGAAGAGACGATACAGTTTTGGTTACAACCGGAAAAGATAGGGGTAAAAAAGGTAAAGTCTTAAAGGTCTTTCCTAAGAATAATCGCGTCATTGTAGAAAGAATAAACATGATGAAGAAGCACCTAAGGAGGCGACGCGAACAGGATCAATCTGGAATTATTGAGATGGAAGCCCCTGTTCATATTTCCAATTTAATGGTTTTTTGCAAACACTGCAACAAGCCAACGAAGATCGGCGTAAAGTTTCTTAAGGATAAGACCAAAGCGAGAACCTGTAAAAAGTGCGGCGAGACATTATAATGAAACCCAGATTACAAGATACATATAAAAACGAGATTGCGCCTAAAATGATGGAAACCTTCAAGTATAAAAATAAACTTCAGGCTCCACGTCTTGTAAAGATCGTCGTCAATATGGGTGTAGGGGAAGCAATTTCCGATATCAAAATACTTGAACAGTCCATGGATGAACTCGCTTTGATCACGGGCCAGAAGCCGGCAATTCGACGAGCGAAAAAGGCTATTTCTAATTTTAAGATAAGGGAGGATCTTCCCGTTGGTTGTAAAGTCACTTTAAGAAGAAACATGATGTATGAGTTTTTGGATCGCTTAGTGAATGTAGCGCTTCCTAGGATCCGTGATTTTCGCGGCATGTCTCCCGCTTCGTTTGATCAAGCGGGAAATTACAGTTTAGGGATAACCGAGCAGACGATTTTTCCAGAAATTGATACGGATAAAGTCTCAAGGGTGCAAGGAATGGATATCGCGATTGTAACTACTGCAAAAACTAAGGAAGAGGCAAAAGAGTTATTAAGGCTTTTTGGATTACCATTTAAGAGCTAGAAATTATGGCAAAAAAATCACAAATCGCGCGCTGGATGAGGGAACCGAAATTTAGCACGCGGAAATACAACAGGTGCGCGCTTTGCGGAAGACGAAGAGGCTATCTGCGTAGATTTCAGTTATGCAGAATATGTTTTAGAGAGCTGGCTTCGAAAGGCGAAATCCCTGGAATCAAAAAGGCAAGCTGGTAAAAAGTTTTAAGGAGAAACGTATATGACGCTTACTGATCCTATTGCCAATATGTTGACGATGATAAGAAATGCTATTATGGCAAAAAAAGAGACGCTCGAAGTGCCCGCTTCTAAATTAAGCGAAGCAATCCTTGTTATACTCAAAAAAGAAGGTTACATAGAAAACTACAAGCGAATAGACGATAAAAAACAAGGTATAATAAAAATTTATCTTAAATTCGATCAAAGAAAAAAATCCGCGATTATAGGATTAAAAAAAATTTCTCGGCCAGGATTAAGGCTTTCTGTTACGAAAGACAAGATCCCTTTCGTTTTAAACGGATTAGGCTTAGCAATTATCTCCACCTCAAAAGGAATCTTAACCGATGCCGAGGCGCGCCAGCAAAGAATAGGCGGAGAAGTGCTTTTATATGTTTGGTAGGATAAAATGTCACGTATAGGAAAAAACCCGATAGCCATACCCGATAAAGTAAAGGTAGCCGTAGATAAAGATATCGTCAATATCGAAGGACCTAGGGGCAAACTTCAACATAGGGTTCCTCATGGGATTAAAGTTGAAGTTAAGGATAAAGATATTGTTGTTACGCGCGGTTCTGATTCGAAAATTCATAAATCGTTACACGGCGTGACGAGGACATCGATATTTAATATGGTGAAGGGAAGCGTTGACGGATACTCGAAAGAATTGGAAATCGTGGGAGTGGGATTCCGCGCACAGGCCCAAGGCAAAAACCTAAATCTTCAACTAGGATTTTCGCACCCTATAAATTTTCCTATTCCCGACGATATAAAGGTAGCTACTCCTAAACCAAACCGTATAATAGTCGAAGGTATAGATAAGATTAAGGTCGGAGAGATAGCTGCCAATATCAGGAGGATATTTCCTCCGGAGCCTTATAAAGGAAAAGGCATAAAATTCATTGATGAGTTTGTCAGGAGAAAACAAGGAAAAGCAGTAACAAAATAGGTTTGATGATGAAGAAAAGGACACCAAGATCAATAAGGCAGAAAAGAATAAGAAGGCACCTTATAGGCACTTCAGAGAGGCCTAGATTGAATATATTCAGGAGCCTTAAAAACATTACTGCACAGATTATTGATGATACTCAAGGTAGGGTTTTATTAAGAGTTGCCACGGCAGACAAGCAATTAAGGGAAAAAATTAAATACGGTGGCAATGCAAAAGCTGCAGCTGTTTTAGGAGAGATCTTGGCTCAGAAAGCAAAAGAAAAAGGAATAAGCAAGGTCGCGTTTGATAGAGCCGGATATCGGTATCATGGCAGAGTTAAGGCTTTTGCCGAAGCAGCGCGCAAAGCAGGATTGGGATTCTAATGTATACACAGAGACGAGAAGAAAACAAAGAGTTTGTTGAAAAGATAGTAGCTATTAACCGCGTAACTAAGGTTACTAAGGGCGGTAAGAAGATGTCCTTTAGCGCTTTGGTAGTCGTAGGAAACGCGAATGGCAAGGTTGGCATTGCTTTAGGTAAAGCTAACGAAGTGGCCGATGCTATTAGAAAAGGTTTAAGCATAGCAAAGAAAGAAATGTTTGTTGTTTCTTTGAAAGATGCAACTATAGCACATACAATAATTGGGCACTACGGAGCAGCAAAGGTTTTGCTCAAACCCGCTTCAGAAGGAACCGGAGTTATTGCGTCGGGTCCTGTAAGGGCGATTTGTGATGCCGTCGGTATAAAAGATATTCTTACAAAGTGTTTAAAAACAAATAATCCTATAAACGTCATGAAGGCTACGATTGATGGGCTAAAGAGATTGAAGGTAGCTCCAGAAATTCAAACTTCGGAGAAAGAGGAAAAGGATGCAACTCCACGAGATAAGGCTGCCCAAGGGAGCGAATAAAAAACGCAAAATAGTTGGCAGGGGCTCTGGTTCAGGTCACGGAAAGACATCTGGTCGCGGCCATAAAGGTCAGAATGCCCGTTCTGGCCGCGGAACTCGTCCAGGCTTTGAAGGCGGACAGATGCCTTTAATCAGAAGAATTCCTAAAAGAGGTTTTAATTCAAAGACAAAAAAAGTTTTTCAGATAGTTAATATTGATAGTCTGCAAAAATTCAAAGAAGATACTGTTATAACACCTGAGATTCTTAAAGAAAAGGGATTAATAAAGAAAGTTAAAGGTTTGGTTAAGATTCTAGGGGCGGGAGAATTAAAAAAACCGCTTACGATAAAAGCGCATAGTTTTTCAAAGTCCGCGCGTGAAAAAGTTAAAACCAGCGGCGGAAAAACACAATTAATAAATGTTTAAGGCTTTAGCTAACTCTTTCAAGATTCCCGATTTAAAAAAGCGTATTCTGTTTACTTTGGGAATGCTGATTGCTTATAGAATAGGTTGTTTTATTCCTATTCCGGGGATAAACGGTCAGGCCTTGTCAGAATTTTTTAGCCGTTTAACCGCTACTCAAGGCGGAGCGCTCTTTGGCATAATGAATATGTTTTCCGGTGGTGCTATGGGAAGAGCTACGGTTATGGCTCTTGGGATTATGCCTTACATCTCAGCTTCGATTATCATGCAGCTTCTCACAGCAGTAGTTCCTCAATTAGAAAAATTAGCTAAAGAGGGACGGGCAGGGCATCAGAAGATAAATCAGATTACTCGATACGCAACGGTTGGGCTTTGTTTGGTGCAAGGTTACTTTATTGCTATGTGGTTAGAGAATCCTGCTCGTTTTCAAGGTTTCACAATTGTTAATTTTCCGGGTCTAGGATTTAGATTAACCACAGTTATAACGCTAACCTGCGGAACTATGTTTTTGATGTGGTTGGGTGAACAGATTCAGGAAAGAGGAATAGGGCAAGGCATTTCTATGATTATTACCGCTGGAATTATTTCCCGTATGCCTTCAGCGATAATGCAACTCATAACTTTGCTCTCACCGAATAATCCTGGCCTTCAACAGATTCAGCCACTTACTCTTTTGGTTATGTCAGGATTATTGTTTGGAGTAATTTTCTCTGTTGCGTTGATTACGCAAGGTCAGAGAAAAATTCCCGTCCAATATGCGCGCAGAGTCGTAGGAAGAAAGGTTTACGGCGGACAGAGCACCTACATACCTTTGAGAGTAGATACCTCTGGCGTTATCTCAATAATCTTTGCGCAGTCGATTATTCTTTTTCCGGCAACGATTGCATCGTTGATTCCTAATCCCGCGTTTCAAAGATTGGCTCAAGGGTTAACGCGAGGAAATCCTATTTATTATACGGTTTATGGACTGTTAATTATTTTCTTTTGTTATTTCTATACAGCCATAGTTTTTAACCCTATAGATGTAGCAGAAAATATGAAGAAATACGGTGGATTTATTCCAGGGGTAAGACCTGGTAATCCAACAGCTACCTATCTTGATTTCGTATTGACTCGTATAACCTTAGCTGGTGCGTTATTTATATGTTGTATCGCAGTATTTCCTGATTTTATTATGTCTTGGCTGAAAGTGCCATATTCAGTAGCATCTTTCTTTGGCGGCACAGGAATTCTTATCATTGTCGGAGTAATTTTAGATACCGTTAAACAGATCGAGTCTCATCTTATCATGCGTCATTACGAAGGTTTTATGAAAACTGGTAAGATCAGAGGCAGGAGATGAAGTTAATTCTTTTGGGACCGCCGGGAGCAGGAAAGGGAACACAGGCCAAAATATTAAACGAAGGATTGAAAATTCCCCATATATCGACGGGAGACATGCTGAGAGAGGAAGTAAAGAACCAGACAGAATTAGGAAAAGAAGTTAAGAAGATTATGGATTCCGGAGCATTGGTTCCTGATAATTTGATTAATAAAGTTATTGAGGATAGATTAGGTCGAGATGATACAAAAAAGGGATTTATTCTTGATGGATTTCCTCGAACCGAAGCACAGGCGATCACGCTAGATGAGATACTTAAGAAAAATTCTTCCGGAGGTATAGATTTAGTGCTTTATTTTGACGCGACCTTAAAAATTATTATTGAGAGACTTTCGGGAAGATTGGTTTGTAGAAATTGCGGAGTGAATTTTCACAAGAAAAATGTTCCGCCTAAAAAAGATATGATTTGCGATTTCTGCAATGGCCAACTTTATCAGAGAGATGACGACAAAGAAGACACAGTAAAAAACCGAATAAAAGTTTATGAAGAAAAGATTTCTCCTCTAATTGATTATTACCAAAAACAAAATAAGGTTAGAAAAATAAACGCAGATTTATCGGCAAATGAAGCTTATGATATATTGATGAAGCTTTTTAAAAAAGAGAATTTATCATGATTCCAATAAAAAGCGAACAAGAAATCGGACAAATCAGGAAAGCCGGAAAAGTATTGGTGGGAATCGTAGATAAAATAAAAGAAAATACTAAACCCGGGATTACCACAGCCCAGTTAAATAATCTAGCGGAAGACTTAATCCTAAAGGCAGGAGGAGAGCCTGCATTTAAAGGGTATCGCGGTTTTCCTTCAAGTGCCTGTATCTCTGTAAACGAGGAAATAGTCCATGGTATACCTGGAAATAGGATTTTAAAAAACGGAGAGATCGTAAGCGTGGATTTAGGAATAAGATTAGACGGCTATTTCGCAGACGTTGCATTTACGCTAACATTAGGAAATGTCAATGGCAGACTTAAGAAGCTGGTAGATGTTACAAAAAAAGCACTTGATATAGGAATAAGCAAAGCCAGAGTAGGTAATCGTTTATCTGATATATCTCATAGCATTCAGAGTTTTGTGGAGTCAAATGGTTTTTCTGTGGTTCGCGATTTTGTAGGACACGGCATAGGCAAAGAACTTCACGAGGATCCTGAGGTGCCGAATTTCGGACAATCCAAATTAGGTCCGGAATTAAAACCTGGAATGGTCCTGGCAATAGAGCCGATGGTCAATATTGGCACGTGGGAATCAGAAATTTTACAAGACGGCTGGACGGCTGTAACCAAGGATCGATTACCTTCAGCGCATTTTGAACACACAGTCGCCATTACAGAAAACGGGCCGCAGGTACTAACAAGGTAAATATGGCAAAAGAAGAAGCTATTGAAGTAGAAGGGACAATCTTAGAGTCGTTGCCTAATGCGATGTTTCGCGTGGAGTTAGATAACGGCCATAAGGTTTTAGCGCACATCTCAGGAAAAATAAGAATGCATTTTATTCGAAT